>CAZKEZ010000028.1:0-29124 GCA_964551905.1 uncultured Nocardioides sp.
GCCTCCGGGCGGGTTGAAACGTTCCTCCGGGCGGGTTGAAACGTTCCTCCGGGCGTCAGGACCGACCAAGTGGGAACGAATCGACCACCTCGTGGCGCGGTCGGCCACGCGGCCCCTCGCCCAGGTAGGACGCGACCAGGTCCAGGCGGTCGATGGTCCACGGCGGACCGACGTACCCATCGAGCAACCGGACCCAACGGGTGACGTCCTGCGGCCGCCCTATGCGGGCGACAGTGACGTGCGGACGGAACCGCTGACCGTCCACGGCGATGCCGGCCTTCCCGGCCGCCGCCCGAGCGCCGACCGCCATCCGCCCCACCTCGACCCGGCCGCTCTCGTCGAGGTCGAGCCCCGTCCACAGCACCCGGGCACGGGCAGCGTTGGGGAAGGCGCCGCCGCCATAAAGGTTGGTGCGAACGAGTCGGCGCTTCCGTGCGGCCCGCGCCAGCCGCTCGCACAAGGGATCGAGAGCACGCTCCGGCACCTCGGCCAGGAACGCCAGCGTCAGGTGGAGCTGCTCGGCCGGCGCCCAGCGGAACGCCGCGGCCTCGCGCCGGGCCGACAGGAACTCGTCCAGGTGCTCCACAGCCTCGGTCGGCGGGGTCACCGCCACGAACATCCGCATCACTAGACTGCGCGCCGGTCAGAGGCCGAGGTCACGCCCGATGAGCTCCTTCATGATCTCGTTGGAGCCGGCCCAGATCTTGGTGACGCGGGCGTCGCGCCACGCGCGCGCGACGCGGTACTCGTTCATGAAGCCGTAGCCGCCGTGGAGTTGGACGCAGTGGTCGAGCACGTCGTTCTGCACCTGCGCGGTCCACCACTTCGCCTTGGCCGCGTCGATGGGCGTCAGCTCGCCGCGGCAGTGCGCGATGACGCACTGGTCGACGTACGCCTGGGTGACCTCGACCCGGGTGACCAGGTCGGCCATCAGGAACTTGTTGTGCTGGAACTCCCCCACAGATCGGCCGAACGCCTTGCGCTCCTTGGTGTACTGGATCGTCTCCGTCAGGATCTGCGCCGCGTGCGCCAGGTTGGTCACGGCCGATCCGAGTCGTTCCTGCGGCAGCCACGTCATCATGTGGATGAAGCCCTGGTCGAGCTCGCCGACGATGTTCTCCTCCGGCACCCGCAGGTCCTCGAAGAAGAGTTCCGCGGTGTCCGACTCGTCCTGCCCGACCTTGTCCAGCTTGCGGCCGCGGGAGTAGCCCTCGCGAGTGCTCTCGACGGCGAACAGCGTGATCCCGCGCGCCTTCTTCTCGGGGCTGGTGCGCGCCGCCACCAGCACCAGGTCGGCCGAGTAGCCGTTGGTGATGAACGTCTTGGACCCGTTGAGGACGTATTCGCCGCCGGCCCTCACCGCGGTGGTCTTCAGCGCGGCCAGATCCGACCCGCCGGACGGCTCTGTCATCCCGATCGCGGTGAGCAGATCGCCGGAGCAGAAGCCGGGGAGCCAGCGCTGCTTCTGCTCCTCGGTCGTCAGATGCACGAGGTACGGCGCGACGATGTCCGCGTGGATGCCGAAGCAGCTCGGCAGCGCCATGTTGACCTTCGACAGCTCCTCGGTGAGTACGGCGTTGAACCGGTAGTCGCCGGCCTCGGAACCGCCGTACTCCTCGGGCACCTCCAGCCCCAGGAAGCCCTGCTTCCCGGCAGCCAGCCAGAACTCGCGTGGGATCGCCTTGCCGGCGGCCCAGTCCTCCAGGTAGGGCCGCGCCTCGCGATCGAGGAACGCGACCGCGGACTCGCGGAAGGCCTCGTGGTCCTCGTCGTAGATGGTGCGCCGCATGGGCCCCAGGCTACTGCTCGGTCACCCGGTGCCCGACCCCACTACGCCCTGCTCGAGCGTGGTGGCGTCGCGCCGGCGCGAGCAAGCCGACGGCGGGCGTCGAGATCGGTGCCGTCGAGGTCGACGACGGCGCGGGCGAGCAGGAACTGGTCGTCCAGGATCGCGGCGAGCACGGTGCGCGCCTCGTCATCGTCGCCGGCGTACTCGGCGACCACCTCGGTGGCCTCGCGCAGGAACGTGCGCCATTGCTCGACGTCGCCCTCGAGGATCAACGTCTCGATGCGATGCCGCAGATCCGGTTCGACCTCGTCCGGCGAGCCGCCGGTGGCGGCGAGGCGGCTCAGCAGCGACGGCACCCGTGCCTCGACCTCCGGAGGCAGGAAGAGCCAGGCGTCAGGATGAGGCAACGCTCACCCCCGTGGCCGTCGCCTCGAGCTCGGCGATCCGTGGCAGCAGCTCGCGCAACCGCCGCTGGAAGCGGATCACGGAGTACTCCTGCTCGTCGTTGAGGATCCCCGAGTGGTACGACGGAGCCTGGACGCCACGCTGCACCCGGGTGGTGATGGCGACGTCCTCGCCCATGATGTCGACGTTGAGCTCGCGCATCAGCTCACGCGCCCGCCTGGCCTGCTCATCCTCGTCGGGATGCACCATCGTCATGGTGGTGGCCCGCGTCGCGAACAGCCCCGTCGGCTCGAGCTGCCAGGTGTCGACGTGGTGGGGGTAGATCTCCATGAACGTCGTGGGCCAGATGCAGACGTGGCCCATCCACCCTTCGAACTCCTCGGGCATGCCGGGCATCCGGCGGATCAGGCTCTGGTACTCGCGCTCGCGCGGGTCGCGTGACGGACGGGTGCGATACGGCGCCCGCGACCACTCGCACCAGTCGTTGTTGTCGCCGATCGTCCCCTTGACGTCGACGAGCCGCACCAGCGAGGGGTGCGCCACGGGGACGTGGTAGTCCTCAAGGTAGTTGTCGGCGAGGATCTTCCAGTTCTCCACGAAGTCCTCGGTCCGCCGCGCCGCCCCATCGTCCCGGTGCACCGTGAGGCCACCGATGTTGAGCCAGTCCAGGTACGGCGCGACCGGGCCGAGCATGTCTTCCAGCGACA
Source organism: uncultured Nocardioides sp. (assembly GCA_964551905.1). Classification (GTDB taxonomy): domain Bacteria; phylum Actinomycetota; class Actinomycetes; order Propionibacteriales; family Nocardioidaceae; genus Nocardioides. The sequence goes on from CAZKEZ010000028.1 coordinate 2,902, forward strand.
TCTGGTCGGGGTCGAGGCAGCAGAACACCAGACCGCCGGCGATGCCGACCCGGAACTGGGGAAGGACCACCTGGTCGCGGTCGAGGCAGGCGAACCCCTGGCCCGACGGCGCCGCCGCCAGCCGACCGTCGAGCTCGTAGGTCCAGGCGTGGTACGGACAACGCATCACCGCACGGGTCTGACCGGTCCCTTCCAAGATCAGCGACGCCCGGTGGCGGCAGACGTTCGACATCGCCCGCAGCTGGCCGTCGTGACCCCGGATGACCATGACCGGCTCGCGACCGACGTTCGCCGTGACGTAGTGGCCCGGCTCGGAAAGCTCGGAGACATGGCCGACCAGGATCCACGCCCGCTCGAAGACCTCGCTGAGCTCCTGCTCGTACAGCACCGGATCGGTATAGGCGACTCCGGGCAGGCTACGAGTGATGGTGGGCGGCTGGGCATTGTCTCGCGACTCCGGCGGGTTCTCCGGCGAGACAATGCCGGTCGCGACCTTGCTGGGATCCATGGCGGGACTCCTGACTGATCGTTCGGTCAATCTACCGAAATCCCGCGACTCCGGAAGCACACGCCCTCGTCCCGCTCAGCCTCCGCGAGACGTCATACGTCCCGTGGACACGGGTGCACCGTCCGTATGACGTCCCCGGCAGAGCTCGGGTCAGTCGGCGTTCGGCGCTTCGGAGGTGACGCCGGACTCGATCGTGATGGTCCACATCGGCGCCTCCGGTCCGACCCACGTCTGGTCCTTCTCTGGGTGGCCGACGATCCCCCTGAAGGCCCGTGTGCTCGGGGCGACGACGAACCACACCTCATGCTGGCCGTCGATCGTTAGCGCCTCGCCACGCAGGTCACCGGCACGGAAGTCGGGATCGACAACACGTACGCGGCCGACGGTCACCAGGGCTCGCATGACCTCGTCCTTGAACGACTGCGGGGCCACGGGGTCGTTCGCGATCCAGAACGCCACGGTCCACAGGCCGTGAACGGCGCGTCCCTCCCCGTTCGATGCGGCGTAGTCGCGCAGCTCCCGCACCAACGCGGCGGGGTCCCGGCTGTGGTCGACATACAGCTTCGGCCCCCAGTCGTCGAACGCGTGCGTCTCCAGCTCGCCTGGGGTGCCGGAACGCTCGATCCATTCGGACTGGCCGTCACCTGGGACCCAGTACTCCAGCGTGAATGGGCTTTCGACACCAAGGCCGCCGTACCCCCAGAGGCGCTGGACCTTCTTGATGTGGAGAAACTCGCTCGCGCCGACCTCGGGATGGATGGACAAGTGTTCGGCGGTCAACTGGGCCGCAGCAGCCGGGAGACTCTTCGACCCGAACGGAACGATGAAGCCAACGGCAGAGAGCACCGCGGCTGCGCTGGCCACGGCCACGACGAGGCGGACCCGGCGCCGGCGCTTGTCCACGACACCGAGTTTCGCCGCATGGCCGCCAGGTGGCTCGGACAAGATCATCCGGATCGTGCCCGCCGACCACTCGGGGTCCAGGGAACGAGCTTCCGGTCGAAGGTCTTCGATGGTCTTCATGAGAGCTCCTGTGGGGCAATGAGTAGGACTTCGGTGTCGGGTTCGGCCGGCAAGGGCCGCAGCAGAGCGGCGCGGGCGCGGCTGAGTCGGCGGCGAAACGTCGCCGGTTTGATGCCCAGGACCGCGGCCGCATCGTCGTTGCTGAGCCCGTCCCAGCTGACTAGTAACAGTGCTTCACGATGCTGGTCGTCGAGCAGGGCAAGTCGCTCCAACGCTTGGCGCCGGGTGAGGGCAGCATCCGCTGAGTCAGCGGCGTAGGCAGCCACTCCGTCGAGGAGGGCGATCCGGTCCTCCAACGCGCGGTTGCGTCGGCTCGTCCGCAACCGGTTCTGGATCACCTTGCGGGCCGTCACGAACAGCCACCCGGTGGGAGGCGTCGGTAGATCACCCCAGCGACGCCACGCGACCATGAACGTCTCAGCGACAACGTCGTGCGCCGCCTCGGTCCCCACATGGCGGCTGGCAAACGCCAACACGCGCGGCGCCTGCGCATGCCACAACTCGGTGAAGCGTTCCTCAGGGGTGCTCATACCTCGTAGTGTCCGTCAGGCCGTTGGTTGTGACCCGTGAGACGTCATACGTCCCGTGGAGACGGGTCCACCGTCCGTATGACGTCCGCGGAGGATTCAGTAGTACCAGGGGAAGCGCGGCACGCTTAGCGACTGTTGGTGGTCATCGACGGCACGATCGATGCGAGCGTTGGCAGCCGCGATCCATTCGTCGGCCCATGGGTTCGCCGGCCTTTCGCCGGTCTCGGTGCCGTCGTCGTTGAAGCGCACCGCCACGTGGCCAGCCAGCTCGACGACTGCATCCTCGAAGGTCGCGCCCGCAGCGTCGAGGTATGGGGTGGGTGTCGATGAACCGGTATGCCGCCAGGAACTCGGTGTCTCCGCCGCGGCGGTAGGCCTCGGCCCACGCCAGCGCCTCCCCGAACTCCCGCCGGAGTCGGTCCAGTTCCCGTGTGTCGTTGCGTGCCATCAGGGTCGACGTACACCACCGCCGTTCCGCCGCTCGGCTCCACGCGGCCGTGCGGCGCCGCCGCCGGAGTGTCGCTATGTCTCTTAAAAAGTGACATGCTGGCCCTGCTGTCCGTATTCTTGGCACTTAATAAAGGACATACGGACATGACTGAACTCTTCTCCACCCCAGCCCCGGATCTTGAGGACCGGCGGGTCATCACCGAGATCCACGATATCCGTGCTTCTCTCGCGGACTTCCTACGCACGCCCAAACGCTGGAACGGACACCTTCGTCGCACCGCGACAGCCCGGGCGATCCAGGGCTCGAACACGATCGAGGGATACACCGTCAGCGAGGGAGACGCGGTCGCCGCCGTGGACAATGCGCCCCCACTCAATGCGGATGAAGCGACCTGGTCGGAGATCCTCGCCTATCGCCGGGTCCTCACCTACGTCCTCAACGTGGCAACCGAACCCGGCTTCGTGATCGACGAGGCGGTCCTCCGGTCGATGCACTTCATGCTTCTCGACCATGACCTCTCGAAGACACCGGGCCGTTATCGCACCAAGGAGATCTTCGTCCGCGACGACAGGCTCGGTGTCAACGTGTACGAGGGACCCGAGGACGATCTGGTGCCCGGCCTGATGCGCGAACTCTCGCAGTCGCTCGCAAGCCCGACTTCTGACGACCCGCTGGTCCGCTGCGCAATGGCACACCTCAACCTCGTCATGATCCACCCCTTCCGCGACGGCAACGGACGCATGGCACGTGCCCTACAGACGATGGTGCTCGCCCAGGACCAGGTCGTCGAGCCGACCTTTTCGAGCATCGAGGAATGGCTCGGCAACAACACGCAGGACTACTACGACGTCCTCGCTGCCACTGGACACGGCGCGTGGAATCCGGGCAACGACGCGACCTTGTGGGTCAAGTTCAACCTACGCGCTCACCACATGCAGGCCCAGACGATGAGACGCCGCTTCGACGAAGCCGAGATCCAGTGGCGCAAGCTCGACGAGCTCCTCGCGAACTACAGGCTGAACGACCGCATCGAGGCAGCCCTCTTCGATGCCCTCATCGGTCTCCGCGTCACCCGGCCGTCCTACGTGAAACTCACCGAGCTCGACGAACGGACCGCCACCCGCGATCTGGTCAGCGCCGCCGAAACCGGGCTGCTGGAGGCACGCGGCGAGCGCCGCGGACGGCACTATGTCGCCGGCGAGCCCCTGCGGCTGATCCAGGAGCAGATCCGCTCCCAGAGGAGCGCCCTTGCCGACCCCTACCCCACCCTGATCGGCGAGATCCGGCGAGCGCTGCCGTAGTCACGCCGAAAACTCGATTGCCCAGGTGCACACGGGCGACGGACGCTGGATCCATGGCATACGCACGGTTCGGTTCGGGAGACGTCTATGTCTTCTTCTCAGTCGGGGACTTCCTCGACTGCTGCGGCTGCCTGCTCCAGGACAGGGAGTTCATGGAGGACTCGGCTGCGCCCTTCGGGTTCTATCTGCGCCCGGTCGGTGAACACCTCCCGACGACCTTCCACGACACGCAGGGGATGGTCGACCACCTCGCGCTGCACCGAATCGCGGGCCACGTGGTCCCTGACGGACTCGAGGCGGAGTTGTGGGCGGACGACGCCCGCAACTTTCCCAACCGATCCGCCGCCGATCCGGAGTAAGAACCTGCGCTCTTGCCACGCATGAGCCACACACAATGCGGTCTGACCTGCGTCGATGCAGGTCAAGTAGTTGCCCTAGAAATACCAGGGGAACGGCGACCAGTCGGGGTCGCGCTTCTCGAGGAACTGGTCCCGCCCCTCTTGGGCCTCGTCGGTCATGTAGGCCAGCCGGGTCGCTTCGCCGGCGAAGAGCTGCTGCCCGACGAGGCCGTCGTCGATCAGGTTGAAGGAGTACTTCAGCATCCGCTGGGCGGTGGGGCTCTTGCCGTTCACGAGCCGACCCCACTCGAGCCCGACGACCTCGAGCTCGGCGTGCGGCACGACCCGGTTCACCATTCCCATCCGGTGCGCGTCCTCCGCGGAGTGCTCAGCCCCGAGGAAGAAGATCTCGCGGGCGAACTTCTGCCCGACCTGCCGGGCGAGGTACGCCGACCCGAAGCCGCCGTCGAAGGACCCGACATCCGCGTCGGTCTGCTTGAAGCGCGCGTGCTCCTCGCTGGCCAACGAGAGGTCGGACACGACGTGAAGCGAGTGCCCACCCCCGGCGGCCCACCCGGAGACCAGGCAGATGACGACCTTCGGCATGAATCGGATCAGCCGTTGGCACTCCAGGATGTGCAGCCGGGCCAGCTTGGCCTTGTCGACGGTGTCCGCGTTCTCGCCCTCGGCGTACTGGTAGCCAGCGCGGCCCCGGATCCGCTGGTCCCCACCGGTGCAGAACGCCCACTTCCCGTTCGCGGCGCTCGGACCGTTGCCGGTCAACAGCACACACCCCACATCGGAGGAGGTCCGCGCGTGCTCGAGCACCCGGAGCAGCTCGTCGACCGTGTGCGGCCGGAACGCGTTGAGCACGTCGGGCCGGTCGAAGGCCACCCGCACGGTCCCGTGCGCGCGCGCCCGGTGGTAGGTCAGGTCGGTGAGGTCCTCGAACCCCGGCACGTCCTGCCACGCCTGCGGGTCGAAGGTCTCCGACACTCCGTCGATCGCACTCATGGGCTCACCGTAGTGGCGCCGCCAGGAACAGCGGCGGCGTGCCCCACAATGTCCCCGTGACGCAGCCGCCCCCCACCGTGACCACGCGGTCGGCACTGGCCGAGCCGACGGAGAACCCCCCGTGGAGCTGGGTGATCGCGCTCAGCCTGGTCAACCTGGGCATCATGTCGGGCTGGTTCGGACCAATCCAGGTGCTGCTGGCTGAGCAGGCGAGGGAGATCTCGCCGGACAACAAGGAGCAGGTGCTCGGCTGGGTGCTCGGCGTCGGAGCGTTCGTGTCGACGGTGTGCAACCCGCTCTTCGGGGCGTTCTCCGACCGCACCATGCTCCGGATGGGTCGTCGCCTGCCCTGGATCCTGATGGGAGCCGTCGGCGGATCGCTCTCGCTCCTCCTGCTGTCGACCGCCAACTCCGTGGCGACGATGATGCTGGGCTGGTGCGGGGTCCAGGCCTTCCTGAACGCGATGTACGCCGCGGTCACCGCCGCCGTACCCGACCAGGTCCCGGTCCAGCGGCGCGGACTGGTGGGCGGCATGCTCGCCATCGCGCAGACGTTCGGCGTGGTGTTCGGCGTCGGCATCGCGGCCGCGACCGGCAGCATCGCCGCCGGCTACCTGGTCACCATCGGAGTGCTGCTCGCGCTGACCCTCCCGTTCGCGCTCAGATCCAGGGACCTCGCGCTGCCCGAGGACTACGCCCTGCAACCGTTCCGGCTCGGCGAGTTCATCCGGTCGTTCTGGATCTCCCCACGCGAGCACCCCGACTTCGCGTGGGCCTGGATCACCCGGTTCCTGGTCAACGTCGGCAACTACATCGGCACGATGTACCTGCTCTACTACGTCACCGACGGCCTCGGCTTCAGCGAGGACGACGGCCCCGACAAGGTCTTCGTGCTCACCGTCATCTACGCCGTCACCATGGTGCTCACGACCGCCTTCGGCGGCGCCTGGAGCGACCGGCTCGGGCGACGCAAGATCTTCGTCATCTGGTCGGGGGTGGTGGCCGGCACGGCCACGCTGATCCTGGCCATCCCGCAGACGTACACCGCGGCACTGGTCGCCGCCGGCGTCCTGGGCATCGGCTACGGCATCTACACGGCGGTCGACTTCGCGCTGATCACCCAGGTGCTCCCCGGCGCGGAGGAGCGCGCCAAGGACCTCGGCGTCATCAACATCGCCAACGCGCTGCCGCAGGTCTTCGCGCCGATCCTCGCCGGCCTCATCCTCGGTCTGGTCGGTGGCCTCGGCGGGACGGTTGCCACCCAGGGCGAGGAGTGGTCGATGGGGTACGGCGCGGTGTACGGGTTCGCGTTCCTGGTCAGCATCCTGGGCTCGGTCTTCGTGACCAGGATCAGGTCGGTCCGCTGACCGAGCGCGTCATGCCTCCTGGCGCCGGACCGTGCCGGCGCGGGCGAGGTAGGTGACCACCAGGCTGAGCGCGAGGGCGATCAGGACACCGAGGTTCGCGAACGCCCACTCACCCTCCTTGCCACCCAGCCCGAGCGGACCGAGCAGGTAGCCCTGCCAGTTGTTCCACGGGGCGTCCTCGGCGAACGAGTTGACGACCAGGCCCCAGCCGATGATCGACGCCCCGACCATCGTCAGGATCGAGGTCCAGTCGTAGGCGCCGTACCGGCCGCCGGTGTCGAAGAGGGCCACCTCGTCGTAGTCGCGCTTGCGCAGCGCGATGTCGGCGATCATGATGCCCGCCCACGACGCGAGCGGGACGCCCAGAGTGAGCAGGAAGCTCTGGAAGGGAGCCAGGAAGTCCTCGGAGAAGAAGACCACCCAGATCGTGCCGATGGTCAGGATGACGCCGTCGATGAACGCGGCCTTCGGCCGCGACAGCCGCACTCCGAGGGACAGCAGCGTCAGTCCCGAGGAGTAGATGCCGAGCACCGCTCCGCTGACCAGGGCGAGGACCGCCGCCACCAGGAACGGCACCAGATACCAGGTGGGCAGGAGGGTGGCGAGGGTGCCGATCGGGTCCGCCGCGACACCGTCCAGCACCGCCGGCGAGGAGCCGGCGATGGCCAGTCCGAAGAGCACGAGCATGACCGGGGCGAGCGCACCGCCGATGGTGTTCCAGGCCACGATGGCCGCGCCCGGCGCGTCGCGGTGCTGATAGCGGGACCAGTCAGCGGCGATGTTGATCCAGCCCAGTCCGAATCCGGTCATCACCATGACGAGGGCGCCGATGACCGCCTGGGTCGACCCGGACGGGATGGCGCTCACCGCGTCCCAGTCGATGTCGTCGGCGACGAGCGCGATGTAGCCGAGGGTGACGATGCCGGTGATCCAGGTCAGGTAGGACTGCATCCGCATGATGATGTGGTAGCCCGCGACCGATGCCGCGACGATCAGCGACGCGACGACCACCGTGGCGATGATCTTCGTGCCGGTGCCCGACGCCCAGCCCAGCCGGTCGAAGATCGTGGCCGTGGCGAGGACGGCCATGATCGAGAGGAAGGTCTCCCACCCGATCGACACGATCCAGGAGACGACGCCCGGCACCTTCTGTCCGGTGACGCCGAACGCCGCCCGGGACAGGATCATCGTGGGCGCGGACCCGCGCTTCCCGGCGATCGCGATGATGCCGCAGAGCAGGAACGACACCACGATGCCGACGACGGCGACGAACACGCCCTGCCAGAACGAGATGCCGAAGTAGAGGATGAACGCGGCGTAGCTCATCCCGAAGACGGACACGTTGGCCGCGAACCACGGCCAGAACAGGTCCTTCGGGCGAGCGGTCCGCTCGCTCTCCTCGATGATCTCGATACCGGTGACCTCGACGCCGCGGCGCCGGGTCTCGTCCAGGGCGGTGCGCTCGGTCATGAGGTCATGATGCCGTAACCAGGGCGCGGAGCAGCGGACCACAACTCCGAGCCGTGTGCTCAGCCGCCGCCACCACGGCCTCGGGCTCGATGGCCTCGTCGCTTCCCTCGATCGCGGTGACGGTCGAGAGACCGGCGAGCTCGAGGCCCGCCTCCCGGGCGGCGATCGCCTCCACCACTGTCGACATCCCGACCAGGTCGGCGCCGATCCGGCGCATCCACTCGGCCTCGGCCGCGGTGTTGTAGTGCGGCCCGCGCAGCTGTGCGTAGACACCCTCCACCAGGCTGGGCTCGAGCGAGCGGGCGAAGGCACGCAGCCCCGGCGACCAGGCGTCGGTCAGGTCGACGAAGCGAGCGCCCTCGATCGGCGACACCCCGGTGAGGTTGACGTGGTCACGGATCAGCACGGGTCGGCCGACCGGCCAGTCGGGGCGCAGCGAGCCGTTGGCGTTGGTGAGGACCGCTCGCCGAGCGCCGAGGGCCGCCGCGGTCCGCACCCCGTGCACCACGGGTCGAGGCCCGTGCCCTTCGTAGAGGTGCGTCCGGCCGGAGAGCACGAGTACGGCGGCGCCGTCGACGTCGTACCCGAGGAGCTCGCCGTGATGGCCCTCTGCGACCGGCGCCAGGAAGTGGGGTACGTCGGCAGTGGTCAGCCGAGTCTCCGGCTCCCCCCACGACTCGATGCCCGGCGCCCACCCGGACCCGAGGACCAGCAGGGTGTCGAACCGCTCCCGGCCGGTGCGCTCGCGCACCCAGGATGCGGCCTCTGCGGCAGCGGCGAACGGGTCGGCCGGGCGGGTCACGAGACGGCTCTGGCGATCGATGCCGCGAGCGCGACCAGGTGACCCAGCCGGGCCAGCTCTGAGTCCAGGAACGGGGGCCCGCCGTCACGGCCCAGCACCACGACCTCGTCCTCGGAGAGCGGTGCCGCGCAGCGCAGGGTGACCTCGTCGAGCTCCGGCAGTGTGGTGGCAGAGGTCAGGTCGACCCAGTCGATCTCGGTGGGCGCGGCGTCGGTGGCCTGGACCACCTCGGCGCCCGCTCCCTTGCGCCGGACCCGGGCGGCCCAGTCCACGCGGAAGGTGACCGGCAGCATCCCCACCAGCCGGTCGAGGGCCTGCGCGCCGTGCTGGGTCAGCTCCTCGACCACCTCGAGGTCGAGGAAGAGGTTCCCGCCCGCGGCGTACCGGCTGATCCACTGCACCCGAACGCCCTCGAGCCGGTTGCAGGCGGACACCACGGAGTCGGGCATGGTCCCGGGGGCGACCTCCAGGAGGACGTCGTCCACCGCGAGGCCGTTGCGCCGCTCCACGATCTCGATCGCCTCGATGTCGGCTCCTGCCTCGCCCACGGCCGCGGCCACCCGGCCCAGGGATCCTGGAACATCGGGCAGCTCCACCCGCATCAGGAACGGCATGGGGTGAGCGTAGTCGCCCCGGATCGGGCTCCGGACCGGGTGTGGCGGATCTGGAATCAGCCCGCGGGATCGGTCCGGCGCATCCGCTGGCGCAGCCCGCTGGCTCGCCTGGCCCTTCGAGTGACCGCGGCCCGGACCGACTCCTCCGTCCCCACCACTCGCACCCGCTCCTGAGCCCGGGTGACGGCGGTGTAGAAGAGCTCACGGGTCAGCAGCCGCGAGTCCTCGGGAGGCAGCAGCACCGTGACCTCCAGGGCCTGGCTGCCCTGGCTCTTGTGCACCGTCATCGCGTGCAGGGTCTCGACGTCGGCCAGCCGGGACGGCGCGAGTGAGCGGACCCCGACACCCCTCGAGAAGTGCACTCGCAGGTCGTCGCCGTCGCGCACCGTCACCCCGGTGTCGCCGTTGTAGAGGCCGAGTCCGTAGTCGTTGGCGGAGACCAGCACCGGACGCCCGGCGTACCACTCGCGTCCCCAGCCCCGCCCGACCGGCGCCCCGAGGGCCTCCCCGAGCCAGCGCTCGACCAGTCGGTTCCAGTGCTCGGCCCCGAACGGGCCCTCGCGGTGGGCACACAGCAGGCGGTGCCGGTCCAGCGTCGCCAGGGCGGCCGCCGCGTCGCCGGCCTCGGCGGCCGCGGTCATCTCCAGGGCGGTTCCGAGCACGACGCGGCGTACGGCGTCGAGCCCCGCCGTCGACTCCCCGTCGACCAGCGAGACCTCCTCGCCCCCAGCCGCCAGCTCCGCCCAGGTCCGGTCCGCGTCCCCCTCCCGGACCGCCGTCGCCAACGCGCCGATCCGGGCGCCGAACCGGTGCGAGGTGCGGAGCGCGGCGACCGTGGTGGGGTTGCGCTCACCCAGCGCGACGACGAGATCGGCCAGCACCGCACCGGCCTCTACCGAGGCGAGCTGGTCGGGATCGCCGACGAGCACCAGCCTCGCGTCGGGGCGCACCGCCTCCAGCAGCCGAGCCATCATCGTCAGCGACACCATCGAGGTCTCGTCGACCACCACGATGTCGTGAGCCAGCCGGTTCCCCCGGTGGTGCCGGAAGCGGGTCCGGGAGTCCGGCCGCGACCCCAGCAGCCGGTGCAGGGTCGACGCCGTGGGAGTGCCGACCCGGCCCCGGTCCTCGCGAGGCAGGGCGCCGGCAGCTTCGGCCACCGCCTGTTGCAGGCGCGCGGCGGCCTTGCCGGTCGGTGCGGTGAGGGCCACGCGTGGCGGCGCACCCGGTCCGACCTGCTCGGCCAGCAGCGCCAAGAGGCCCGCCACGGCGGTGGTCTTGCCGGTGCCCGGGCCCCCGGTGAGGACCGTCGTCCACTGGCCCGCCGCGGCGATCGCGGCGGCGCGCTGCTCGTCGTACCCCTCCGGGAAGATCCGCCGGCCACCGGCCACCAGCGGCCCGGGATCGACCCTGGGTGGCGGCTGGGCCTCGCGGGCGAGGAGGTCGGCGCAGACCTGCCACTCCTCGCGCCAATACCGGTCCAGGTAGAGCAGGTCGCCCTCGACGCGCAGCACCGACGAGGTGACCAGCGCCCCGCCGGCGACCCGGGCCAGCCAGTCAGCGGGATCGGGCCAGGGGAGCTCGGGCTCGACCGCGGCCACCTCGGCCAGGTCGACGCAGACCGAACCGGCGCGGACCGCGCGGACGGCCAGCGCTAGCGCGAGGCGGGCCGCATCGTCCTCCTCACCGACCAGCCGGGAGACGCGCTCGGCGACGTGCACGTCGGCGGCCTCGAGAACCCCAGCCCGGTTGAGCGCCCACATGGGCCGGTCCTCGGCGAGCCCGTGCACCAGCCGCCGGTCGTTCGGGTCCTCGGGGACGAACAGCTCGGTCATGCCGGTCCTCCCGCCAGCAGGTCGGAGACGTCGGTGACCAGCGCGGCCGGCGGCGACCAGCTGAACACCCCCGCCGGATGTCCTTCCGTCACTGGCGTGTCCGCTCCGCACATGCCCCGCAGGTAGAGGTAGAGCACGCCACCGAGGTGCCGCTCCGGGTCATAGCCGGGCAGCCGCCAGCGCAGGAACCGGTGCAGGACGACGCTGTAGATCAGGGCCTGCAACGGGTAGTGCGAGTGCAGCATGGCGGCGGCCAGCCGGTCGGGCGCATAGTCGGCGGCCGTCACCGGGCGACCAGGCTCGCCGAGCAGGTTGGTCTTGTAGTCGGCGATGAGGAACCGTGCCCCGTCCGGTCGCGCGACCCGCCAGACCACGTCGACCGACCCCGAGAGGTAGCCGCGCAGCTCCTGTGCCCCCAACACCGGCTGCGCCAGCCGTTCGGCGTACGGCGCCAAGGGGTCGCCCTCGAGGTGCCGGCTCCAGAGGTCGGCCACGTCACCCAGTCGGGCCCGGCCGGTGGGGTCGCGACGGTCGCCCCCGAGCAGCGGGAACTCGAAGTCCAGCTCGCTGAGCCGGTCCTCGGGTGGGAGGGCGCCGAGGGTGAGTCCGGGGCAGAGCGGCCCGAGCGGCGTTCGGTAGACCGGCAGCAGTCCGTCGGCGATCGCCTCCGGGGTCGCGTCGACCGGCCACCACCGCAGCTGCTCCCGGACGTGGCCCAGGATCTCCTCAGCCAGGTCGGCCGCGGTCGGGTCGACGTGCTCCAGCACGGCATGGACCAGGCTGCCGAACTCGGCACCGGATGGGAGATCGGCCATCGGGGAGACCAGGTCGGCAGCCGGCTCCACCGCGGCCGCGCCTGCTGCGCCGACCTCGCCCGGGTCCTCGACCTCGGGACCCTCGTCGTCGAGCGGCTCCGTCTCCGGCTCACTGGCCACCCCCGGCCCCGGCTCGTCGACCCGGATCAGTGCCGAGTAGGAGGTGCGCCGCCACTCGGTGTCGATCGCGCGGTCGAAGTGACGCACCTCGAGCTCACCAGGTGCCCCCAGGGGCCCGGCCGCCGGCACCTCGGCCGGCGTGGCCCGCTCCGGCGTGGGACCGCCGAGCTGCTCCAGCATGGTGAGCACCGACCAGACGTACTCGTCGTCGCGCAGCTGCTGGCGGACCGGCACCTCTGCCACGCCCGGCTGCCGTCCGAACAGCATCCGGTGCAGGCCGCCGGTCGGCGTGTTGGAGGTCGGCGCCCACCAAGCCACCACCTGGGACTGGGCCCGCGTCAACGCGACGTACAGCTCGCGCAGCTCCTCGCCGAGCTCCTCCGCCTGATGGCGCTCGACGTGCTCCGCCCACTGGGGGCCGGAGCCGGACACGTCGAGGGTGCGCACTCCCTCGTCGTCGTGGAAGAGCGCCGCGTCCACCTTGTGGAGATACTTCTCGAACGCGAAGGGCAGATAGACCAGCGGGTACTGCAGCCCCTTGCTCGCATGCACGGTCACGATCTGGACCGCCGCGGCGTCGCTGTCCAGCCGCCGCGTCCGCTCGGTGGTCGGGGCGTTGCGCAGCCGCTCCTCACGAAACCAGTGCAGCAGCGCGGTGAGGCCGAGCCGCTCCCTGCCCGCCGTCTCGTGCAGGATCTGGGCGATGTGTCGCAGGTCCGTGAGCCGCCGCTCCCCGTCGGTCTGAGCGAGCACGCGGGCGGTGAGGCCACGCTCGTCGGCGGCCTCCATCAGAGCGGCGACACCGCGCGACCGCAGCAGGAGTGCCCAGCCCCGCAGCCGGTCGGCGATCCGGTCGGTGACCTGCTCACCACCCTCGACCAGGGTGGTCGTCGTCTCGCCGACGAAGGGCGTGAGTGCCGCCGCCCGCACCCGGCCGGAGCGGTGCGGCTGTTCCAGCGCCTCCAGCAGGGCGAGCACCTCGTCCGCCGCGGGGGTGAGGAACACGTGCCCGCCGCCCGCCACCACCGAGGGCACCCCCTGCGCGACCAGGGCGTTCTGTACCAGCTGGCCGGCATCGCGGGTGCCCACCAGCACCACCACATCGGCCGCGCGGATCGGCCGCCCGTCGAACGTCGCCTCCGACGACAGGAGGGCGGCGATGTCCGCGGCGCAGTCGGTGGCGATGAACCGGCGGACGTCGGCCATCGCAATCTCATCGCGTCTGGTCAGGCGGAAGCCGCTGCGGGCGACCGCCCGGATCCGGAACGGCGCCGGTCTCGGAGCGCCCGCGAGTCGAGTGCCGGGATGGTGACCAGCGACCGGCCGCACCACGATCCGCGGGTCGCCGAGGGCGGCGTTCTTGAGCACGGCCTGAAGTCGATCGACCAGCGCGCCGTCGCTGCGCCAGTTCGTGGCGAGCGTGGCGTGCGAACCGGCGGTCGACGCGGCGTCGAGGTAGGTGACGACGTCCCCGCCGCGGAAGGCGTAGATGGCCTGTTTCGGGTCGCCGATGAGCACCACGGTGGCGTGGCCGGTGAAGGCGCGGTCGATGACCTGCCACTGGACGGGGTCGGTGTCCTGGAACTCGTCGACCAGCACGATCCGCCACCGGTGCCGCATCCGCTCGCGTGCGGGGGCGGCGGGGTCCTCGAGCGCGTCGGCCAGCCGGGACAGCAGGTCGTCGTAGCTCAGGATCCCCAGCCGGCGCTTGCGGCGCTCCAGCTCGGCTCGCACCGCGTGGGCGAAGCCGACCCGAGGCTCCTCGGGACTCCCGGCGAGCCTCGCCTGCGGGTCACCGACCGCGCGGAACGCGAGCGTCAGCGCCGCCGCCCGGTCGAACGGCGGCCGCTCGGTGCCCTGGCCGAACCACTGCAGGTACAGGTCGTCGACCACCTGCTCCACCAGGTCCTCGAGGTTGTCCACCAGCGTCACCCCGGCGTCGGTGTCGCCGGCGACGCCCAGGGACCTCAGCACCAGCTGGCAGAACTGGTGGGTCGTCGCGATCGTGGCGCCGTCGAAGGCGGCCAGCGCGTCCCGCAGCCGCCGGCGGCGCTGAGCCCGTTCCTCCCCGTCGGCGTCGAGAAGATGGGCCACCAGCTCGTTGGGAGCCTCGGGGAGCTGGTCGGCGGGCAGTTGGCCGGCGGCCGCGAGGGCGCGCTCCCCCTCGACCAGCATCGCCCGCACCCGCTCCCGCAGCTCCTGGCTCGCCGCCCGCCCGAACGTGATGACCAGCATCTCCTCCAGCGCCGCGACCCCCTCCGCCACGTAGCGGGTGACCAGTGCGGCCACGGTGAAGGTCTTCCCCGTGCCCGCACTCGCCTCCAGCAGGGTGGTGCCGGACGGCAGCGGACCGCGCAGGTCGAAGCGCTGCGGTTCGGCGGCGCCCTGGGGCGGTCGGGTCGTCATCACCAGCTCCCCTGCTCGGCCGCCAGCAGCGGTCCCCACAGGCGCATCGCGAGCGCCCCGAACCGTGAGGTCTCGCCCGGCTGCTCCTCGCCGGACTCGGGTGGGACGGTGGTCTCCGGCAGTGGGGCCTGCGCGCCGTACACCCGAACCATGGCGGAGTCGGAGCACTCGCCGGGGAACTTGGAGTCGTTCCAGTCGTAGCCGGCTTTGCGCTCCGCCTCAGCCACCGGCGCCTCCGTGCGGCGCAGTCGGGCGTAGGAGAACGACGCCTTGAGCGGCAGCGGCAGGGGTCCGCGCAGGCCGCGGTCGCGGAGGTCCACCAGCTCTCGGACCAGTCGCCGGGCCGCGTGGTCGTCGACCGGACCGAGCAGGGACACCGCGTGGGTGTCGCGCGAGCGACTGTTGGTGGGTCGACCGATGGTGTGCGCGGTCCAGTTCCGATCCGGGTACGACGCCGCCAGCGCCAGCACGCGCACCCACGACTGGAGCCGGCGCGTGGCGCCGAGTCGCGAGTAGCTGACGGGCACGAGGCGGTCGCCGTACACCTCCGGAACGGTTCCGCGCAGCCACCGACCGTTACCGAGGTCGACGTCGATGTCGACCGCGCTGGCCGGCCGCGTGCGCAGGGACAGGGCGGTGGCGGCGAGGGGGACGGCGCGCTCCACGATGTCGTTGAGCATCCGCCAGCCCAGGCGGCCCGGCGGGAGCACGCCGCGCCGCCACTCCTGCTCGCGGGCCCGCGTCGGATCGATGCCGCGCAGCAGGTCGGTCAGCACCCGATCTCCCACCCCCCACTGGGCGAGCTGGTCGATCTCGACCGGGAGGGCGTCGCTGACCGGCGTCTCCTCGAAGGGGAGGGACACGTCCAGCCGGGAGCGCAGGAAGTCGCGGACCGGGTGGCGTAGGAACCTGGCCAGGTCCTCCAGCACCACATCGGCCGGAGGAACGGCCGCGAGGGCCCGGGGCAGGAACGGCTCGGGCGGGTGCCGGGGAGCGGCGGCGGCGCGGGCGCCGGCCAGGGCGGTGGGGTCGAAGGAGAACGACCGGTCGAGGACAAGTGCGCCGGGGCGCACGTTGCGGGCGTCGAAGGGCTGCAGCGGGTGGTGGACGGTGACCGCCTGTGACACCCGGGCCCCGGCATCGGTGACGGCGGTGAGGTCGAGGGCATCCAGGATCTCGCCAAGCGGGACGGCGGGCGGACGCGGCTGCCCGCTGTACTCGTTCGCGCCGGTGTAGGTGATCACCAGGGTCTGCCGGGCCGCCATCAGGGCGTCGAGCAGCAGCTGACGGTCCTCGCTGCGGGGGTCGCGCTCGCCGGTCATCGGGTCGCGGGCCAGGAGGTCGTCTCCGTCGGTCACCCCGGCCCGCGGGAACACTCCGTCATCGAGGCCGAGGAGGCACACGACGCGGTGTGGCACCGAGCGCATCGGCACCATCGTGCACACGGTGAGGGTGCCGGTGCGGAAATTCGCCCGGGTGGGGCGACCGGCCAGCCGATGCCCGAGCAGGGCACGCACGTCCGGCAGGCGCAGGGACGTCGCGGCGTGGGTGTCGGCCTCGGCACGGATCCTGGCCAGCTCCCGCTGCACCTGCCCGGCCTGCCACCCGTCCCTCCGGGACACCGCGGTGAGGGAGGCGACCCCCTCCTCGAGCGCGTCGAGCCACTGCCCCAGCGGCCGGGTGCCCAGGAGTCGGTCGGTGGCCGCGGCCAGCCGGTCGACGTACTCCGCGAAGCGGCCGACGAGGTCGATCTGACCGCTGCCCACGTCGTCGAGGGGCAGGGTCCGATCGAGCCAGGAGCCGGCGTCCTCCGACATCGTGACTCCGGCCAGGACCCGGTCCAGCCCGAACCGCCAGGTGTTCTGCACGAAGGACCCGAGGCCGAAGTCGCGCCGGTGCTCCGCGTCGAAGGCCCAGCGGATGCCGGCGTCCTGGACCCAGGTGGTGAGCTGTTGCAGGTCGTCGTCGGTGAAGCCGAAGCGCCGGCGTACCGCCTCGTCGTGAGCCAGGTCGAGCACCTCGCTGGCGCCGGCGCGGCCGCCGGCGAGGTCGAGCAGCCGCGCGGCCACGGCAAGTAGCGGGTTCGTCTGGTGCAGCGCGCGGTCGGCCAGCATCACGCGCAGCTGGTGGGCGGGGTGACCGTTCTCGCCCACCACTTCCGCGAGCCCGAACCCGGCCTGGATGAGCGGGGCGTAGGTCTCGATGTCCGGGCACATGACGAGGACGTCGCGGGGCTCCAGGGTCGGGTCGTCCTCCAGCAGCCCGAGGAGGACCTCGCGCAGCACCTCGACCTGCCGCGCCGGCCCGTGGCAGGCATGGATCTGGATCGACCGGTCGGCCTCGCGCCACCGGCGCTGATGGCGGTCGCCGAGCTCGTTGGCGGCCAGGTCCCGTTGCAGCCAGGCGAGCAGCGACCTGTCGCCCGCCATTTGCGCCGGGTCGCCCGCCATTTGCGCCGGGTCGGCTAGGAGACGGTGGAGCTCGCGGACGTCGCGGCCGAGGCTGGCGAGCAGGGGGTGGACGACGAGGAGGTGGCTCTCGTCCTGGCGGCGGCGAACCGGCCCGGAGTGCGGCTCGCTCGCGGCCAGCGTGCTCAAGAGGGCCGGGGACGGATGGGGCAGCCAGAGGTGGACGTCTCGGTGCCGGCCGAGTGCCGAGAGCAGCTCCACGTCGGTCACGCTCAGCCGGGTGTGGCCGAACAGCGAGATCCGGCGCGGCAGCGCGAACGTGTCGGGGTCATCATGCAGCCGGCGGACGGTGTCCCGGTGTCGCTCGGCGGGCGTCGGCGCTTCGACCGCCTCGCACACGCGCCGCCACAGCTCGGGCTGCCAGGCCAGGTCCGAGGGCACCGGCGCCCCGGCCCCGTCGGTGTCCCTGCCGGCCGACCAGTCCTCGAGCACGCTGGGCCGCTGGAGCGCGTACGACGCGAACAGGCCGGCCAGCCGCCGGGCCAGCGCGAATCGCCGGCCGCTGCGCAGGTCCGCCTCCTCACCGACCATCTCGTGACCCAGGTGTCGGGCCAGCGTGGTGGCCCACGGTTCGTCGAGGCTCTCGTCGAGCACGCCCAGCAGTGGCCACGCCAGGGCATCCGGGGACCACGGGTCGTCCTCACGCGTGCCGGTGACCTCCGCCACCAGCGCCCAGGGGGTCCGGAACTCCACCCCGGCGCACACGCCGTCGCGGAAGCCGGTCCGGGCGCCGAGTCGATCCGACAGCCACTGGGACAACCACCTCTCGACCCCCCGGGCCGGGACCACGACCAGCTCGGTGTCGAACGGGTCCGGCCCCGGGTCGGCGAGCAGCTCCGCAAGACCGTCGGCCAGCAGATCCGCCCGGGCCGCGCGATGCGCCTGGAGTGCCACAGCCGCACCCTACGGCGCCCCTCCGACCACCCCGGAACGTTGCGTCCTGAGCAACGCCGTGCGCGATGAGAGACAAGCCGACATGCGCGGGCGTAGGGTGCCGACAGAGCAGAAGGAGCCGCAGAGAACATGCTGTCCGACATCGAGATCGCCGAGGCCGCCCGCCCCGAGCCCATCGTCCGCCTGGCCGAGGAGAAGCTCGGGATCGACCCCGACGCACTGTCGCCGTACGGTCACACCAAGGCCAAGGTCTCTCTCCCATACGTCCGCAGCCTCCAGGACCGCCCGGACGGGACGCTGATCCTGATGACGGCGGTGTCGCCGACACCGGCCGGCGAGGGCAAGACGACGACGTCGGTGGGCCTGGCCGATGCGCTCACCCGGCTGGGCAAGAAGGCGATGGTGGCCCTGCGGGAGCCGTCCATGGGGCCGGTCTTCGGGATGAAGGGCGGTGCCGCCGGCGGCGGGTACGCCCAGGTGATCCCGATGACGGACATCAACCTGCACTTCACCGGAGACTTCGCGGCCATCGCCGCCGCGAACAACCTGCTGGCAGCCCTGATCGACAACCACATCCACCACGGCAACACGCTGCGGATCGACCCGCGCACGGTGACCTGGAAGCGGGTCGTCGACCTCAACGACCGGGCGCTACGCGACATCGTGGCCGGGCTGGGCGGAGTGGCCAACGGCTACCCGCGCGAGGACGGCTTCGACATCGTCGTCGCCTCCGAGGTGATGGCGATCTTCTGCCTCTCCGAGTCGCTCGCGGACCTCAAGAAGCGCCTCGGCGACATCGTCATCGGGTACAACCGGGACAAGCTTCCCGTCACCGCCCGCGACCTGAAGGCGCACAACGCCATGGCGGTCCTGCTGCGCGACGCCCTGGCGCCCAACCTGGTCCAGACGCTCGAGCACACCCCGGCGATGATCCACGGCGGCCCGTTCGCCAACATCGCGCACGGCTGCAACTCCGTGATGGCGACGCGGACCGCGCTGAAGCTGGCCGACTACGTCGTCACCGAGGCCGGCTTCGGGGCCGACCTCGGTGCCGAGAAGTTCATCGACATCAAGTGCCGGGCCGCCGGGCTCCGCCCCTCGGCCATCGTGGTCGTGGCGACGGTCCGCGCCCTGAAGTACCACGGCGGGGTCAAGGTGCACGACCTCACCACCGAGAACGTCGAGGCCGTCATCGACGGCATGGCCAACCTGCGCCGGCACCTGCAGAACGTCCGCGACGTGTACGGCGTACCCCCCGTCGTCGCCATCAACCGGTTCCCACAGGACACCGACCTGGAGGTCAAGACGCTCATCGAGCTGGCCGAGGCCGAGGGCGCCCCGGCCTTCGCCGCCACCCACTTCAGCGACGGCGGGGCCGGCGCCGAGGCGCTCGCCCACGGCGTGCTGGAGGCTGTGGCGCGGTCCTCTGCCGACGACTTCTCGTTCGTGTACGACGACGACCTCCCGTTGGTGCAGAAGGCGGAGGCAGTCGCCACCAAGGTGTACGGCGCGGCGGGCGTCACGTGGGACACCAAGGCCCGGCGGCGACTGGAGCGGATCGAGGCGGAGGGCTTCGGCCACCTGCCGGTGTGCATGGCCAAGACGCAGTACTCCTTCTCGACCGACCCCGCCGCCCTCGGCGCTCCCACGGGGCACACCGTGAACGTGCGCGAGGTGCGGCTGGCCGCCGGGGCGGGCTTCGTGGTGCTGGTCACCGGCGACATCATGACCATGCCCGGCCTGCCGCGAGTCCCCGCTTCCGACCACATGGAGATCGCCGACGACGGGACCATCTCCGGACTCAGCTGAGCGCCGGTCGCTCCGCTACTCGGGGTCGTCCTCGGGAGCCACCGGCACCGGGATCGACGGCGTGTGACGGCCCCGCAGGAAGCGGCCCAAGCTCCCTTCGTCGGTGGTGATCACCTGACCGAGGACGGCGCACCCGAGCATCACCCAGGACACGATGTAGAGCCACGTGAGATAGGTGAACGCCACCCCGATCGAGCCGTACCGACTGGCGCTGGTCTCGAGCGCGAGCGGCAGGAAGTGGGCGGAGATGGGCTGGGCGATCACCATCACGACGGCGTAGAGCACTGCGCCCGGAAGCAGCCACCGCAGCTGCACCCTGCCGGCCATCAGCAGCCAGGGGATGAACGAGGCGATCGCCACCTGCACCGCGAGGTAGCCGGCAGTGCTCCAGAAGTCGTGCGGCGGGATCGGCTCCAGGTAGGCGACGAGCGTGCGGGTCAGCACGACCGCGACCGCCAGCACGAACACCGCCGCGAGCCAACGCCACGCCTGCGTGGCCTTCGTTCGGGTCCGTCCGTGCTGCCACACCGCGTCGTACGCGCGAGTCAACGCTCTCGACAGGCTGGTCGCAGAGACGAGCACCACGAGGATGCCGATCAGTCCGAAGGTGCCGATGCCGCCAGAGGACACGACGTCCTCCATCACCTCAGCGGTCTCACCGGGGAGCTTGATGGCGTCGGCGGCCACGTCACTGGTGGCGTCGGCGCCGAAGATCGCCGCTCCCATGATGATGATGGGGAAGACCGAGGTGAACAGCTGCGCGGCGATGGTCATCGACCGGTCGAAGATCTGGATCCGCTGGAGGCTGGCGGCGATCCTCAGCCCGACCCTCCCCAACCACCGCTCCATGGCCCAGCGCAGCCAGTTGCGCAGCCATTCGGGGAGCTTGGCGACCGCCGCCACCTGCTCCGGGGTGAGTCCGTAGGCCAGGAGTTCGGACTCCTCATAGGGCTCCGGGGCCACGGCCCACCTCCTGTCACCCTCGTCAGGCAGTCACCCTCGTCGGACTGTTCACCCTCGCGGGACAGGGGGCACGCTACTAGGGTGCGACGGCGAGAGAGGTGAGTGTCATGGACAACGTCTCTGCTGCGCTGGACCGGGCCCGCGGTCACGCCCTCGGGTGGCTGTCGACGCTGGGCGACCGACCCGTTCCGCCCGCGGCGTCGGTGGCCGAGGTGACCGCCGCCCTGGGCACCGAGCTGCCCGAGGGCTCCAGCGACCCGGCCGAGGTCGTCGACCTCCTGGCGCACGCGGCCGAGCCGGGGCTGACCGGGATGGGGTCGGGTCGGTTCTTCGGCTTCGTCATCGGCGGCACCCATCCGGCCGCACTCGCGGCCGACTGGCTGGTGAGCGCATGGGACCAGAACGCCGGGCTCCGCCTGGTCACGCCGGCCTGCAGCGCCGTCGAGGACGTGACGGCAGCCTGGCTGCTCGACCTCCTGGGCCTGCCGACCGACAGCGGGGTCGGCTTCGTCACCGGCGCCACCATGTCGAACTTCGTGGGGCTGGCCGCCGCCCGCGACCACGTCCTGCGCCAACGTGGCTGGGACATCGCCCGGAACGGCCTGGTGGGCTCGCCGGGAGTCCGGGTGCTCGTCGGGGAGGAGCGCCACGACACGGTCGACCTGGCGCTGCGCTACCTGGGGCTCGGCGCCCCCGAACCGGTGGCCGCCGACGACCAGGGTCGGGTTCTCGTCAGTGCCCTGGCGGACGCGTTGGCTTCCGATGACGACCGGCCGGCGGTCGTCGTACTCCAGGCCGGCAACGTCCACTCCGGGGCCTTCGACCCGTTCGCGGAGGCCATCGAGGTCGCCCACCGGTACGGCGCGTGGGTGCACATCGACGGCGCCTTCGGGCTGTTCGCCGGCGCCTCGCAGGAACACCGGCATCTGGTGGCCGGCTATGCCGCCGCGGACTCGTGGACCACGGACGCCCACAAGACCATCAACGTGCCCTACGACTGCGGCATCACGATCGTGCGGGACCGGTCGGCGCTGCGGGCGGCGATGGGCATGCACGGGGACTACCTGATCCGCGATCCCTACGGCGATCCGCTCGAGACCGTCCCGGAGGTGTCGCGGCGGGCCCGGGCGATCCCCGTGTGGGCGGTCCTGCGCGCGCTAGGGCGCACCGGGGTGGCCGACCTGGTGGACGGCCTCTGTGCCCGCGCGACGCAATTCGCCGACGGGTTGGCCACGATCCCCGGCGCCGTGGTCGCCAACGCCGTGGTGTTCACCCAGGTATGCGCCAGCTTCGGAGACGACGAGCGCACCCGCCGGGTGGTCGACGCGGTGCTGGCCGACGGGACGGCCTGGATGTCGGGCTCCCGCTGGCATGATCGCGCCGTGCTCCGGGTCTCGGTGAGCAACTGGTCCACCACCGCCGAGGACGTGGAGCGCAGCCTCAACGCTCTGCGCACGGTGGCGGGTCGGCCGGGCTGACCCACCCGGGACGAGCCACCGCCCCCCGCACCCCCTGGGAGGTAGCGGAGGGCGGCGGTCCCCCGTGTGGACCGCTAGGGGTCCGGAGGTGAGTGTCTCGCCGAGAAGGGGGGTTCACCACACCCTGAAGGGTGGAGATGCCCGGCCCACCGGGCCTACCCTGGTCAGATGCCCGACCCCACTCCGACGCACCAACCAATACGCGTCGCCCTCGTGAACGACTACGAGGTGGTGGTGCACGGTCTGGCCGCCATGATGCGCAACTACCGCGACCGGATCGAGGTCGTCGAGCTCACGGCCGGGGCCCCGGTCGATGTCCCCGTCGACGTGGCCCTGTTCGACACGTTCGCCCAGTCGGTCACCAATCCGGCCGCGGTCGCCCGCATGGTGGCGAACCCCGACGTCCGCCGGGTCGCCGTCTACACCTGGAACCTGGCCCCCGAGCTGCAGCAGGCGAGCCTGCGGGTGGGCGCGGCGGGCTACCTCTCCAAGCGGCTGCCGGCCGCGGAGCTGGTCGCTGCCGTCGAGGCCGTCCATGCGGGCCGCACCGTCACCACCGGCGACCGCGGCACCGGTGAGGTGGTGGGTGGCGACTGGCCGGGCCGGGAGGAGGGCCTGACCCCCCGCGAGTCCGAGGTTCTGGCGCTGATCGCCCAGGGGCTCAGCAACGCCGACATCGTCGAGCGCACCGGGCTGTCGATCAACTCGATCAAGTCCTACATCCGATCCTGCTACCGCAAGATCGACGTCACCAGCCGCTCCCGGGCGGTGCTCTGGGGGCTCGCGCACGGGTTCACCCCCGACCAGGTACGGGTCAGGGACCCGCACATCCCGGGCAGCGACTAGGGCCCGGGACGACCGGCCTGCGGTCGCCTCACCGGAGCGCGAGCCGCAGGACGACCCCACCATGGTCGGAGGGCCACAGTCCCGTGCTCGGGTCCCGATCTGTGACCCGAGTCCCGGTGACCTTGCCGGCCACCACCGGGATCGTCTTGCCGCGGGCGCTGCGGGCGAAGACCATGTCGATGCGGTGGTCGAACCCGTCCGCGGTCGGGTCGTCCACGGTCTCCGACAGGCCCGCCGTCCAGCCCCGCTCGGCGGGTGCCCACTTCAGCCACTGGTCGGTGAAGCCGCTGCCGACGATGAGGTTGTAGGGGGCACTGTGCGGCACGGTGTCGATCGGCTTGACCGAGTCGTTGAGCGGGT
Source organism: uncultured Nocardioides sp. (assembly GCA_964551905.1). Lineage (GTDB taxonomy): Bacteria > Actinomycetota > Actinomycetes > Propionibacteriales > Nocardioidaceae > Nocardioides. The sequence continues at coordinate 26,314 of CAZKEZ010000028.1, forward strand.
CGGAGTTGCAGTCGCACACGAAGACCGTGGTGCGGTCCGTCGGCGCCGCGACCGTGAGCAGCTCCTGCGCCTGGGCCAGCGCCAGGTCGGAGCTGAACGCCTCGAAGTGGCTGTTGACGAAGCGGAACCGCTGGTGACCCAGCCGTGCGTCGACCCACTGGTAGCCGCGGTCGAAGTCCATCGTCACGCCGGCGACGTCGACCGCCAGGTTGTGGGTGAAGATCGCGTCACCCCGGTCGGTCACCCGGACACCGGAATGCTTGCGGACCAGGATCACGTCGCGCATGGTCATCCGCACGTCGCGGGGTGAGCCGATCGTGCCGTCGAACGGGCTGCCCGTGAAGCTCGGCGACTCGACGTCGGCACGCCACCCCACGTTGACCGCTACGTAGTGCTGACCCTTGGCGCGCAGCGCCTTGAGCAAGATGGCCAGGTAGTCGTAGTCGACGGTCTCGGCGTTCGGAACCCCCACGTTGGTCAGCTCGAGGGGGCCCGACCGCCACAGTGCGACCTCCTGCAGACCGACGAGCGCCGGCCTGGTCCGGGCGATCTCCTTGGCGAGGAGCCGGGCGCGGACCGGGAAGTTCGTGTGGTCGACAATCTCGCGGGTCACATGGGAGGCGTTGGCCAGCGCGACCACGATGTCCTGGGCGCTCCCGCCGGCGGCCTGGGCCCGCAGCGCCGCCGCGACGGGGCGGTTGATGTCCCCGCCGAGGTAGATGTTGCGGCTCATCACCGTTACCGGTGTGCCGCGCTTGTGGTGGTGGTGCGCCCCCGGTCCGTCGCCGCGTCCGGCCCCCGATCCGGCGTACGTCGGCGGCGTCATCGCCAGCACCGCAAGGACGGTGCCGACGGCCAGCAGTCGTGCGCGAGTGATCCCCATGTCTGTGCCCCTCCCATGATCCCCTGGGCAGATCCTCGCGCCAGCGGCGGTCGTTGTCGAGCCCTGCGGGTGGGACACGGGTTGTGTGAGAGCGGGGTGGGCGACAGGGTGGAGCCATGCCGGTCCGCGACTATCAGCTGGACACCGCGCTCCCCGGTGGGCCGTTGCGGATCCGGGCCCGCGGCCGCGCGGTGCTGTCCAACCCCATGACCAACCGGGGTACGGCGTTCACCGACGGGCAGCGCCGCGAGCTGGGGCTGGTCGGGCTGATGCCCAGTGGGGTGGTGAGCCTGGAGACGCAGTGTCGGCGGGTGTACGACCAGTTCCGGCGTACCTCCACCGCCCTCGGGAAGTACCTCCACCTCAACAACGTGCGCGACCGCAACGAGGTGCTGTTCTACCGGTTGCTGTCGGACCACCTCGAGGAGATGCTGCCTATCGTCTACACCCCCACCATCGGCGAGGCGATCGAGCGGTTCAGCCACGAGTTCAACCGGCCGCGCGGGGTGTTCTTGTCGATCGACCGGCCCGAGGACGTGGAGCAGTCGTTGCTCGACTACGGCCTGGGGCCGGACGAGGTCGACCTGCTCGTGGTGACCGACTCCGAGGGCATCCTCGGCATCGGCGACCAGGGCATCGGCGGCATCCAGATCGCCATCGGCAAGATCAGCCTCTACACGGCGGCGGCCGGCATCCACCCCCGCCGCGGCATCCCGATCGTCCTCGACGTCGGCACCGACAACCTGGGCCTCCTCAGCAACGAGATGTATCTCGGTGAGCGGCATGCCCGGGTGCGCGGGGAGCGGTACGACGAGTTCGTGGACCACTTCGTCACCACCGCCGCCCGGATCTTCCCGCGCGCGATGCTGCACTGGGAGGACTTCGGTCCGGAGAACGCCCACCGGCTGCTGGCGACGTACCGGGACCGCGTCTGCACCTTCAACGACGACATCCAGGGCACGGCCGCCGTCGTGCTCGCGGCCATCCTGGCCGGGGTCGACGTGACCGGGATCGACCTGGAGGAGCACCGGGTGGTCATCTTCGGCGCCGGCAGCGCGGGCATCGGGATCGCGCACCTGGTACGGGAGCGGATGCGTCGCCGTGGGCTGACCGACGAGGAGGTTCGGGACCGGTTCTACGCGATCGGGATCCACGGGCTGTACGTCGACGATCAGCCGGAGCTGCTGCACTTCCAGCGGCCGTATGCCCGCACTCGCGCCGAGGTCGCCGGCTGGGACGTCCCTGACCCGAGTCACCTCACGTTGAGCGATGTGGTTCGCCAGGTGCGGCCCACCATCCTGATCGGCACCTCCACCAAGGGCGGCGCGTTCACCCGCGAGATCGTGGAGGAGATGGCCGCGCACACCCCGCGGCCGATCATCATGCCGCTGTCCAACCCGACCAGCCGGGCCGAGGCGACGCCCGCGGACCTGCTCGCCTGGACCGACGGTCGGGCTCTGGTCGCCACCGGTAGCCCGTTCGGCCCGGTCAGTCACGACGGCGTCCGCTACGGCATCGCCCAGGCCAACAACGCGCTGATCTTCCCGGGTCTGGGGCTGGGGGTCGCCGCGGCCGGTGCCACTCGCGTGACCGAGGGCATGGTGGCCGCCGCCGCGGACGCCCTCGCCGGCCTGGTCAACGCCTACCGCCCCGGCGCCTCCCTGCTGCCCACCATGAGCGACCTGCGCATGGTCTCCGCCACCGTCGCCGTCGCCGTGGCCCGCGCCGCCGCCGCCGAAGGACTCGCCCGCACCACCCTCGACGACCCGATCCAGCAGGTCTATGCCCGCATGTGGCAGCCGGCGTACCCCGACATCGAGGCCATCTGATTCCCGACGCACCAACCAGAATGGTCGTGAAATCGGCCGTTCGACGGCCCTCCTGACGTACCTGTGGGTCATTTCCGGCCTGGGAGCGTTGGTCGGTGG
>CAZKEZ010000029.1:0-27758 GCA_964551905.1 uncultured Nocardioides sp.
GCTCGGAGTCGTGGACGTTCATCTGGCACCCGTAGGTGCGGACCTCGTACGTGCGTGCGCTCATGACGCGTCAAGGGTAAGAGCGCGCGGACTCATTCGAGAACTCGCAACCTCCGGTGCCCCCGACGTACCAACCAAAATTGCTGCCGAAACGGACTTGCGAGAGCCATTTTGGTTGGTACGACGTGAACCGGCGACCGGCCCCTCAGATGAACAGCAGCTGCGCGTTCTCGGTGAGCTCGATGAAGTCGGTGGCGGAGATGATGCCCTCGATCCCGTCGTAGAGGTCATCCTCGTGCAGCTTCATCATGTCCGCGGACATCCGGCAGGCCCACAGGTGGCCACCGGAGGCGGTGATCAGCTCGAGGAACTCGGGCACGTCGGGTACGTCGAGATCCGCGATCTGCTTGCGCATCATCCGGGTGGTCATGGCGGTAACGCCGGGGAGTCCGGCCATGCCCTGCGGCATCGAGACGCCGAAGTGGCCCGGCGGGTGCATCGCGGTGTTGCCGAGATAGGAGAACTTCAGGTCTGCCATCGTCTTCTTGTTGATCATGTCGAAGCCCCAGAACGTGAAGAACAGGTGCGTCTCCACACCCTCGCCGAGGGCGGCGTTCGCCAGGATCAGGCCCGGGTAGGCCATGTCGAGGTTGCCCTTGGAGCAGATGATCGCGAGCTTGCGACCGCTCGGGGCGTCGTCGCCGAACGACGGCACCAACGGGGCGGTGTCAGTGGCGGTGGTCATGACATGCCTTTCGGAAGGTGGGTGATGGTCAGACGCAGCCCTGCGGCTTAGGCAGCCCGGCGACGTAGGACATCTTCTTCGCCGGCTTCCCGGGGAACAGCGCGAACAGCTCCTTGACCGGGATCCCGGCCTGGGTGCTGACCCGGCGCAGGGTCGCGGTCTCGCCCATGACGGCGTAGTCCTCGCGCAGGAAGCGGATCGGCTTCCAGTGGGCGTCGGTGAGGGTGATGCCGATCAGCGCCGCGAGCTCGGTGCCGAGCTCCTCGGTCCACACGGCGGGATCGGTGAGGAAGCCCTCCTCGTTCACGTCGTACTCGCGTCCGGCGATGGTGGTGGTGGCCATGGTGTCTCCTTCGACTTGCGGCCTGGGTGCCTACTCGGGGTGCTTGCCGGCCATGGACATCTCTGCGGGCAGGCCGAGGGGGCGACCGGGCAGCAGGGCGTTCCAGTACAGGTGGCGGAACGCGAGCTTCCCGAGGTGGTTGGCCCGCGACTCCCTGAGCAGGCTCATCGGGCCGACGACGGGCAGCGGGAAGCGGCCGGTCAGCGGCTCGGTGTCGTAGTTGAAGTCCAGCAGCAGCGCCTTGCCGGCTCCGGTCTCGACGAAGCAGTTGGCGTGCCCGTCGAAGGCCTGGTCCATCGGCTGGCCGTGGGCCAGCTTCACGAAGTTCTCGACCCACACGTCGACCGAGAAGTGCGCCACCGACCCCGCCTTGGAGGTCGGGATGTTGCTCGCGTCGCCAAGGGCGAAGATCGTGTCGTGCGCCGTCGAGCGCAGGGTGTGCTTGTCGACCGGCACGTAGTTGAGCTCGTCGCCCAGCCCGGAGCGGCCGACGAAGTCGGCGCCCATGTTGAGAGGCACGGTGACCAGGAGGTCGTAGGGGATCTCGCGGTCGTCGTACGAGCGGATCACCTTGGTCTGCTGGTCGACCGACTCGATCATGAAGTCGGTCTGCAGCTCGATGCCGCGCCGCTCCAGGAGCTCGCCGAGCTCACGGCTGGCGACCGGCTTGGTGAACGCGCCGTCGAGCGGGGTCACAAAGACGATCTCGACGCGGTCGCGCAGGCCGCGCTGGGAGAAGTAGTCGTCGGCCAGGAAGCTGAACTCCAGCGGTGCCACCGGGCACTTGATCGGCATCTCGGTGACGTGCACGACCAGCCGGCCGTGCGTGAACCGCTGCAGCGCCCGCCGGGTCGCCAGGGCGCCCTCGTAGGTGTAGAACTCCGTGACGCTGTGGTGCCACTCGGGCCCGAGCATCCCCGGGGTCTGGTCCGGCCGCGGCATGGTGCCGGTGGCGATGACCAGGTAGTCGTAGTCGAGGGTGCGGCCGTCGGCCAGCAGCACGCGCTGTCCCTCCGGCTCGACGCGGTCCACCTCGCCGCCGTACAGCTCGACCGCGGGCGGCAGGAACTCACGGGTGGTACGGCGCACCTGCTCGGGCCGGTTGCGGTCGAACGGGATGAAGAGGTACCCCGGCTGGTAGTCGTGGACGTCCTCCTGGGTGACCATGGTGATCGCCCACTCGGGGAGCTGCCGGTGGACCTTGTTCGCGACCATGGTCCCGGCGGTTCCACCGCCGAGGATGAGCAGTGATCTTCCGGTCGTGGTCATACCTCAGGTTACCCCCGGGGGTATCTGTCCAGACAGGGTTCGGGGGTGTCTCGTCGGTCACTCAGGGGACCCTCAGAGCAGGGTCAGCCGGGCATCCGCGCCACCATGAACACGCGTCGGAACGGCAGCACGACCCGCCCGTTCCGCACCGGGTAGGCCCCCCGGAGCCGGCGCCGGAACTCGTCGGCGAAGCGGCTCCGCAGCTCGCCGGGCAGCGCCTGGAGCGTCGGCGCGGCCCCGGTGGAGGAGACCCAGTCGAACACGGCGTCCGCACCCTCGAGCACGTGCAGGTAGGTCGTCTCCCAGACGTCGACATGGGCGGCTCGGGACGCCAGGACGTCCAGGTACGCCGACGGCTCGTGGCTGAACGGATCGTCGATCCCCCGGAAGTGAGCGGAGTACGGCGGTTCGGCAGCCAGGTCCCGTCGGATCGTGTGACTCGGGGCGTTGAAGTTGCCGGGCACCTGACAGGCGAACCAGCCGCCGGGCGCGAGCTGGGCGACCAGCCGGGGCAGCAGCTCGAGGTGGCCGGGCACCCACTGCAGGGTGGCGTTGCTGACCAGCAGGTCGACGTCGCCACTCGCCCGCCAGTCGCGCAGGTCGCCCACCGCGAACGAGAGACGTGGCCCCGGCACGGCCCCCGCGATCATCTCGGGGCTCGAGTCGATGCCGAGGATCTCCGCGTCGGGCCACCGCTGGGCGAGCAGTGCCGTGAGGTTGCCGGGTCCGCAGCCGAGGTCCACCACCCGGCGCGGCTCGACACCCACTCTGGCGAGCAGGTCGACGAAGGGGCGGGCCCGCTCGTCGGAGTAGGCGAGGTAGTGCTCCGGATCCCACGCGCGCATCGCCGCTCCTTATCTTGACATCAAGATAGAGGATGACTGGCTCCTGTCTCGATGTCAAGATTCTTGACCGAACGGAACGTGGGATACCATGCCGCCCATGCAGGACGAGGTGGATCAGTTGGTCGTGGCCTGGGGCCGTGAGCGCGGTGACCTCGACCTCGCCCCCGTGGAGGTGTTCAGTCGCATCTCGCGGTTGGCGCGCCACGTCGACCGGGTCCGCCGGGCCGCCTTCGCCACGTTCGGCATCGAGACCTGGGAGTTCGACGTGCTGGCGGCGCTGCGTCGGGCCGGCGCCCCCTACGAGCTGTCGCCGGGGCGCCTGCTCCGGGAGACGATGGTGACCAGCGGCACGATGACCAACCGGGTCGACCGGCTGACCGCCCGCGGCTTCGTGGAGCGCTATCCAGACCCCGACGACCGGCGAGGCGTGCTGGTGCGCCTCACCCCGGAGGGTCGGGTCGCCGTCGACGGCGCGTTCGAGGCGCTGCTCGCCGCGGAGCACGAGCTGATCTCCGCGCTCTCGGCCCGGGACCGGCGCCAGCTGGCCGGGCTCCTGCGGCCGCTCCTGGCACCGTTCGCCTGACGGGGCCCGTGTTTCAGGATGACCCGGCGCCACGCACCCGGTCGAAGAAGTCGCTCAGCTGCTGCGCGACCTGTGCGGGCGCCTCGACGGGGGGCTCGTGTCCCACGCCCTCGAGGATGTGCAGCGTCGACCCCGACAGCGCGGCCGCGTCCGCGCGCACCCGGTCGAGGTCCACGATCACGTCCGCCGCGCCGGGCAGGACGAGACTCGGCACCCGGGCCCGGCCGAGGGCGGCGCGGAGGTCGTGTCGCGCCAACGCCTCGCAGCACAGCGCGTAGCTCTCGTCGTCGGTCTCCACCAGCTCACGCATCATCCGCTCGACGGTGTCGGGGTCGCGGTCGTGGAAGTCGGGGGCGAACCAGCGCTCCAGGGATCCCTCCACCATCACGGCGGTCCCCGAGGACCGGACCAGCGCGGCGCGCTCGCGCCACATGTCCGGGCTGCCCAGGGTCGACGCCGCCGCCACCACCGCCACCCCGCGGAACGGCCCGGGCTCGACGGCCAGGGCCAGGGCGACCGCGCCGGCGATCGACACGCCGGCGTACCACGCGGTGCGCGGGGCCACGGAGAGCTCCTCGACCAGCTCGCAGGTCCGAGTCGCCAGCTCCTCGACCGTGAACGGAACCCCGTCGGCCGGCGCGCCCCCATGACCGGGCAGGTCCAGGCCGAGGCACTCGTAGCGGTCTCCAAGAAGGCGCGCCACCGGGCCCCACAGCGTGGCGGAGCCCGCGCCCAGGCCGGCGCCCAGGACCAGGAGGTCGCCGGACCCGGGGTCGCCCGCGAGCCGGGTCAGCGTGGGTCGGGTCGTCGGGGAGTCATTCATGTCCAGGAACCTCCGTGGACTCGGTCAAGAGCTCGGCGACGGCCAGCCACTCGGTCTCGAGGGTGTCGCGTTCCTCGGCCAGCTCGGTCAGTCGGGCACCGAGATCGGTGAGTCGCTCGTAGTCGTCGGCGTGATCGGCGATCTCCGCCTGCAACGCACTCTCCCGCTCCGTCAGCCGGGCCAACTGGCGGTCCAGGCGGCCCAGCGCCTTGCGGGCCGCCCGCTCCTCGGCGCTGCCGGGAGTGGTGGGTCGAGCCACCGGCTCGGCCTCGGGAAGTGGTACGGCGGTCGCGGCCTCGCGGCGGGCCCGGCGCTGCTCGAGGTACTCGTCCACCCCGCGCGGCAGCAGCACCAGTCGCCCGTCCCCGGGCAGCGCCCAGATCTGGTCGGTGACCCGCTCCAGGAAGTACCGGTCGTGGGAGACGACCACCAGCGTGCCGGGCCAGCCGTCGAGGAAGTCCTCGAGCACGGTGAGGGTCTCGATGTCGAGGTCGTTGGTCGGCTCGTCCAGCAGCAGCACGTTGGGCTCCCCCAACAGCAGGGTGAGCAGCTGGAAGCGTCGGCGCTCGCCACCGGACAGGTCGCCGAGCCGGGCCGTGAGCCGGTCGCCGGTGAACCCGAACCGCTCCAGCAGGGAGGTGGCGGTGACCTCACCGTCGAGGGTGCGCGTCACCCGGCGGATCCCCTCCACCGTGCTGAGCACGCGGGCGTCGGGATCCGAGACCGGTTCCGGCTCCTGCGTGAGGTGTTGCAGCGCGACGGTCCGCCCGTGCTTGACCCGCCCGGCGGTCGGCGCCAGACGGTGCGAGGCCAGCGCCAGCACAGAGCTCTTCCCCGCGCCGTTGACGCCGATCAGCCCGATCCGGTCGCCGGGACCCAGTCGCCAGGTCACTCGCTCGAGGATGGGTTGGTCGCCGCGGACCAGGTCGACGTCCTCCAGGTCGACGACGTCCTTGCCCAGCCGCTGCGTGGCGAACCGCTGGAGCTCCAGCCGGTCGCGCGGCGGTGGCACGTCCTCGATCAGCGCGTTCGCGGCCGCGATCCGGAACTTCGGCTTCGCGGTGCGCGCCGGCGCTCCCCGCCGTAGCCAGGCCAGCTCCTTGCGCGCGAGGTTCTGCCGGCGGCTCTCCGACGCGAGAGCCTGTCGCTCCCGCTCGGCCTTGGCGAGCACGAAGGCGGCGTACCCGCCCTCATAGGAGTCGACGATCCCGTCGTGCACCTCCCAGGTCCGCTCGCAGACGGCGTCGAGGAACCACCGGTCGTGCGTGACCACCACGAGCGCCCCCGAGCGGGCGGTGAGGTGGGCGGCCAGCCACGCCACCGCCTCGACGTCGAGGTGGTTGGTCGGCTCGTCGAGCACCAGGAGGTCGTGCTGGTCCAGGAGCAGCGTCGCCAGCGAGCACCGGCGCCGCTCGCCACCGGAGAGTGTGGCGACCTCACGGTCGAGGGGTACGGCGACCAGGAGCTCCTCCACCACCTCGCGGGAGACCACGTCCGCCGCCCACTCGTGGTCCGACCGCCCACCCAGCACGGCCTCCCTGACCGTGTGGGTCTCGTCGAGGCCGTCCGCCTGAGGGAGATAGCCGATCCGCAGGCCGCGGGTGTGGGAGACCCGCCCGGAGTCCGGGGACTGGTGCCCGGTCAGCACCTCGAGCAGCGTCGTCTTGCCGTCCCCGTTGCGCCCGACCACGCCGACCCGCTCGCCCTCGCCGACACCCAGGGACACCTCGGTCAGCAGCGGTCGGATCCCGTAGGACTTGGAGACCCGCTCGAGGTTCAGCAGGTTGCGCGGCCCGGCCATGTCGATCAGCCGGCGTCCACGACCCGGGCGCCGGGCACCGGGCCGGTGGCGACGAGAGCCACCCGGCCCGCGGCCTGGAAGCTGTCGGCCACGCTCCGGGCCGCTTCGGTCGACTCACAGAGGAAGACGCAGGTGGGTCCCGACCCCGAGACCAGACCACGGAGCGCGCCGGCCCGCTCGCCCTCCGCGATCAGCAGATCGAGGTCCGGACGCAGGTCCAGGACGGGCCGCTGCAGGTCGTTGTGCAGGGCAGCCGCCAGTCGCTGCGGGTCGCAGCTCTCCAGCGCCCCGAGCAGCTCGTCGGCGGGCCCGGGGTCGGCGGGAGCATTGGGGCAGATCGCGTCGAAGTGCCGGTAGACCTCGGGGGTGGACAGCCCCTCGCGACAGGGCACCGCCACCCAGCTCCACCGGCCCCGATCCGCGATCGCCTGCACGAGGTCACCCCGGCCGGTGCCCAGCGCGGTGCCGCCGAGCAGGGCGAACGGCACGTCGCTGCCGAGCTCGGCGGCCATCAGCCGCAGCTCCGCCTCGGGGGTGCCCAGGTCCCACAGCCGGTCCAGCGCCACCAGCGCGGCAGCGGCGTTGCCCGAGCCGCCGGCCAGCCCGCCGGCGACCGGGATCGTCTTGTCCACCCGCGCATGGCCAGGGACCGATCGGCGGTGGTGCCGCTCCAGCACGGCAGCGGCTCGCTGGACCAGGTTGTCCGCCGGGTCCGGGATCGCGGTCGCGTCGATGTAGTCGGCGACGTGCACCTCCAGCCGCCAGTCGTCCGCGGCGGTGACCCGCAGCTCGTCGTACAGGCCGATCGCCTGGAAGACCGTGGTGAGCGGGTGGTAGCCGTCGCCGCGCGGTGCCCCGACGCCGAGGTGCAGGTTGATCTTCGCCGGCACCCGCACGGTGACGGACGTCGTCATCGGTCCAGCTCCTCGGCCACGCGAGCGTACGCTGCCACGTCGAGCACCTCGCCCCGCGCCCGGGGGTCGACTCCCGCCCGCCGCAGCACGTCCTCGGACCGCTCCGTTCCGCCGGCGAGCTCGCGCAGCGCGGCGCGGAGCGTCTTGCGGCGCTGGGCGAAGGCGGCGTCGACGACCTCGAAGACCCGCTCGCGGGGGGCGGTGGTGGCAGGGGGGTCGCGCCGGGTCCAGGCGACCAGTCCGGAGTCGACGTTCGGGGCCGGCCAGAAGACGTTGCGACCGACCGCGCCGGCGCGGCGGACGTCGGCGTACCACGCCATCTTCACCGAGGGGACGCCGTAGGTGCGCGACCCCGGCCCGGCGCTCAGCCGGTCCGCCACCTCCGCCTGCACCATCACCAGCCCATGGTTCACCGAGGGCAGTAGCTCCAGCAGGTGGAGCAGGACCGGCACGGAGACGTTGTAGGGCAGGTTCGCCACGATCGCGGTGGGCGGGGGGTCCGGCAGCTGCGTGACCCGCAGCGCGTCCGCGGTCAGCACCGTGAGCCGTTCGGCCTCCTCGGGAGCGTGGGTCTCGACGGTGTCGGGCAGGGCGCCCGCCAGGGCGGGGTCGACCTCGATCGCCGTGACGCGCGCTCCGGTGCCGAGCAGGCCGAGGGTCAACGACCCGAGCCCCGGCCCGACCTCCAGCACCACGTCGTCGCCGGAGATGCCGGACTCGCGCACGATGCGGCGCACCGTGTTGGGGTCGATGACGAAGTTCTGGCCGCGCTGCTTGGTGGGCCGAAGGTCCAGCCGAGCGGCGATCGAGCGGATCTCGGCCGGACCCAGAAGCCCCAACTCCGCGGGCCTAGCGGGGCAGGCCGAGCTTGGCGGCGCAGGCCGGCCAGGCGCCGTACCCGCCCTGGGCGTTGCGCAGCTTCGTGGCGATGCGGATCTGCTCGGAACGGCTGTGCTGGTGGGGGTAGCCGGTGCCGCCGTACCCGCGCCAGGTGCCGAGGGAGAACTGGAGGCCGCCGTAGTAGCCGTTGCCGGTGTTGATCGCCCAGTTGCCGCCGGACTCGCAGCGGGCCAGTGCGTCCCAGACGGTGCTCCCGCCCGCGAAGTTGGCGGCCTGCTCCTTGGTGCCGACGGTGACGATCTGCGCGACCGGCTTGCGGGTCACGTCCTGGCTCACCACCTTGGTGGCGACCAGCTTGCCGTTGCGGAAGGTCAGTCGGTAGGTCACGTCGCGCCGGCCGTCGACCCCGCTGCGCTCGACGACGCTCTGGCCCTCGAACATCGAGGCGTCCTCGCGCTCGATGGTCTCGAAGTCGACCGCCTCGCCGTCGACCGACTTCGAGACGATCCGGATCCGGGTCAGCACCAGCCGGTCGCCGTCGTCCACCGCTGCGGAGAGCGACGGCGAGATCTTGTCGTGCTCGCCGAGCTCCACGCCGTAGGCCTCCAGCGCCTCCGCCACGGTCATGGCGACCAGGTTGCGGGTCACGAACTTGTCGCCGCCTACCTTGATCTTCAGCCGTTTCGGGGTGACGACCTCGAGCTCCATGCCGTCGCGGCCGATCGCCGCACTGCGACTGATCGACAGGTCGGCGCCGTCGAAGGACTGACCGATCTCGGTCAGTGCGCTGGCGACGTCGGTGGCGGTGACCCAGTGGGTGCGGGTCTGGCCGTCGACGCTGAGCTCCAGCACCCGGCCGTAGCGGACGCTGATCCGCGAGCCGTCCTCGACCGCCTCATCCAGGCCGGGGGCCACTTGGTCGTGCTCGCCGACCTCGATGCCCTCCGCGGACAGCACGTCTCCGACGGTGCTGCCGAGGGCCGTGACCTGCCGTGGCTCCCCGTCCACGGTGACGACCACCGTGGTGCTGAGGGCCGAGTAGCCGATGAAGCTGCCGACCACCGCCAGTGCGACGACGGCGGACAGACCTACGAGCAGCAACCGGCTGCGAGTCAGCTGGACGATGCGATTCCGCACGTTCCTCCGAACCTCGTACTCCCCGGTCACTCCCCCCTGATCCCGGCCAACGTCACAGAACGATAACGGGGTGTCCGACGAGTGCCAAACCCCGACCGCCGGACTGTGGGACGGCTCACGCCGCGCCCCGCGATGGATCCGCGCTACCAGGAGCCGCCGTACGCGGCGCTCGTGGTGGCGTCGATCGCCTCGCACAGCCGGCCCAGATCCTCGCCCCGGACCTCGGCCATCGCCCGCACTGTGAGGGGGACGAGGTACGACGCGTTGGGCCGCCCGCGGTACGGCATCGGCGTGAGGTACGGCGCGTCGGTCTCCACCAGGAGCCGGTCCTGCGGGGTCAGCACGAGCGCCTCGCGGAGGGCGCCGGCGTTCTTGAAGGTGACGGTGCCCGCGAAGCTGAGGAACGCCCCCCGGTCGAGGCAGCGGCGGGCGAAGCCCGCGTCGCCGGAGAAGCAGTGCATCACCCACCGGTCGGGTGCGCCCTCGGCGTCCAGCACCCGGAGCACGTCGTCGTGCGCGTCGCGGTCGTGGATGACGAGGGTCCGGTCCAGCCGGCGGGCCAGGTCGATATGGCGGCGGAAGCTCTCCTCCTGGACGGGTCGACCCTCGGCACCGGTCCGGTAGTAGTCCAGCCCGGTCTCCCCCACCGCCCGGACCTGCGGGTGCTCGGCGAGCCGCTCGATCTCGGCCAGCGCGGCCTCGAGCTCTCCGGCGGCGGCCAGCCGGGGGGCCTCGTTGGGGTGCAGCGCCACCCCGGCGACCAGCTGCGGGTGGCGCTCGGCGGCGGCCACCGCCCAGGCCGCGCCGGGGAGGTCACAGCCGATCTGGACGATCCGGGTCACGTTCACGGCGGTCGCCGCGTCGATCGCCGCGGTCGTCTCCAGCCACTGGTCGGGCGCCCGACCGTCCGCGATGTCGAGGTGGCAGTGGTTGTCGGCGACCGGGTGCGGGAGCGGTGCCGGAGCCGGGGGTCGGGGCGGGTCGGTCACAGCGAGCAGCGTAGGCCGCTAGGGCACGGCGGGCGGGTCGGCGGGGGCGTCGCGGTGCACGACGTCGTACACCTGCCGCCGGCGCACGCCGGACCGGACGGCCACCTCGGCAATGGCGTCCTTGCGCGACATCCCGTCCGACTCCAGGTCGGCCACCGCCCGACGCAGGCTCACGACGTCCGTGGCGCCCGTGGACTCCGGCGCGCCGGCCACGACGAGGGTGACCTCCCCGCGCACCCCCTCCGCCGCCCAGCCGGTCAGCTCTCCGAGGGGCCCGCGACGGACCTCCTCGTGGGTCTTGGTCAGCTCCCGGCACACCGCCGCGGGCCGCTCTGCCCCGAACGCCTCTGCGAGAGCGGTCAACGCGGCCCCCGTGCGGTGCGGCGCCTCGAAGAACACCATCGTGCGGGGCTCCCCGGCCAGCTCGGTCAGCCGCCGCCCCCGCTCGCCGGCCTTGCGCGGCAGGAACCCCTCGAAGCAGAAGCGGTCGACCGGCAGGCCGGAGACGGCGAGCGCGGTCAGGACGGCGGACGGGCCGGGGACCGCGGTGACCCGCGCTCCCGCCTCGACTGCCGCGGCCACGAGTCGGTAGCCGGGGTCGGACACGCTTGGCATTCCCGCATCGGTGACCAGCAGCACCCGCTCGCCGTCGGTGAGTGCCCGGGAGAGGAGCGGCAGCCGCGCCGACTCGTTGCCTTCGAAGTAGGACACCACGCGGCCGGGCGGCTCCACGTCCAGCGCGGCGCACAGTCGGCGCAGCCGGCGGGTGTCCTCGGCCGCAATCACGTCCGCGGCGACCAGCTCGGCGGCCAGCCGGGCCGGCGCGTCCCGGGGGTCCCCGATGGGCGTCCCGGCGAGCACCAGGACGCCGACGTCCGGCAGCGGGTCCACGACGCGATCATGTCAGCCCCGGCCGTAGTCTTCCGTCGTGAGCACGTCGGTCACCTCCCCGCCGCCCGCGGCGCCGGAGACCCCCGAGGAGGTGGCCGAACCGCCGACCAGACCCGATCCGTTCCCCGGCTGGGCGGCGAGCATCGCGGTCACGTTGCTCGCGCTGTTCCTGCGGCTCTGGGAGATCGGCACGCCGAAGGCGATGCTCTTCGACGAGACCTACTACGCCAAGGACGCCTGGTCGCTGCTGCGGTTCGGGTACGTGCGGTCCTACGTGGAGGACGCCGACGAGCAGCTGTTGTCCGGCACCACCACCGGACTGTGGACCGACGACCCGTCGCTGATCGTCCACCCCGAGGTGGGCAAGTGGCTGATCGGCTTCGGCGAGAAGGCGGTCGGGATGGACCCCGCCGGCTGGCGGATCTCCGCGGCCATCGCCGGATCCCTGATGGTGCTGGTGATGTGCCGACTGGTGCTGCGGCTCACTGGCTCGATCGCCCTGGCCTGCATCGGCGGCCTGCTGCTGACCTTCGACGGCCTGCACTTCACGCTGTCGCGGATCGCACTGCTGGACATGTTCGTGGCGTTCTTCACCTTCCTCGGGGTCTATCTCCTGGTGCTGGACCGGGACTGGTTCCGGGCCCGCCTGGACCGCCGTACCCATGCCTTCGCCGCTGGTGGCGGCGGTCTCGGGCCGGTGCGCGGGGTGTGGTTCCGGCCGTGGCTGCTGGCGGCCGGCGTGAGCTTCGGGCTGGCGGTCGGCACCAAGTGGGCCGCGCTCTACCCGCTGGCCGCGTTCGGGCTGATGGTCTGGCTGTGGAGCGCCGGCGCTCGCCGGGCCCGCGGCCTGCGCTGGCCGGTGCTGAAGTCGGCACTGGTCGACGGGGTGCCGGCGTTCGGGCAGCTGGTCGTGGTCGCACTGCTGGTGTACGTGACGACCTGGACCGGCTGGCTCGTCAATGCCGACACGATGGAGGAGCACCTGGGCGACAACCAGTACGCCCGGTTCGTCTCGTGGTCCGGCATGTGCGACGGCGAGTCGATGACCGATGTCCAGTACGACGACTCGCGGTGGCCCACCGTCACCGAGCCGGACGCCCGGGGTCTGGGTGAGGTGCGCCAGTCGCTGCGGTCGCTCTGGTACTACCACCAGGACGTGCTGACGTTCCACCGGATGTTCCTGGAGTGCGCGCAGCACGACTATGCCTCCCACCCGCTCGGGTGGCTGGTCGTGAGCAAGGGCGTCAACGCCGAGGTGGAGTCGGACATCCAGCCCGGTGAGCAGGGCTGCGACGCCGCTCCGGGCTCCTACTGCGTGCGCCAGGTGCTGCTGCTCGCGAACCCGGTGCTGTGGTGGGGTGCGCTCCTGGCGCTGGTGGCCTCCGTTGCCTTCTGGGTCGGGCGTCGGGACTGGCGGCACGGCATCGTGGTCGTCGGGGTGGCGTCGACCTGGCTGCCGTGGCTGCTGTACGCCGGCCGCCCGCTGTTCAACACCTACGCGATCATGACGCTCCCGTTCCTGGTGCTCTCGCTGAGCCTGGTGATCGGGGCGCTCCTGGGGTCGAACACGCCGTCGCCGCGGCGCACCCTCGGGGTGATCGTCGCCGGCACGTTCTTCGTACTGGTGCTCGTCGCCTTCGCGTGGTTCTGGCCGGTGTGGACCGGGGGCCTGCTGACTCATGACCAGTGGTTGGAGCGGATGTGGCTCCAGCGCTGGATCTGACCACTCCCTCCCCGGCTGGACACCTGCGGTGCTGGCCGCGGTCGCCGGCGTGCTCCTGCTAGCCCTCGTGGTCCGGCGCTGAGTACGGCGCTGAGCCCAGCTCCTCGACCAGGCGGTGGCGGAGCAGGTCGTGCTCCGGCACGTGATCGGGGTCGGACAGGACGCTGACCAGCAGCCGTCCGGCGTACGACAACACGCCGAACGAGACGGTGACGTTCCCCGGATTGACTGCCACGGGCACGATCCGGGTGATCGGGACCCCGCCCAGAGCCAGCGGCCGGCTCGGTCCGCGCACGTTGGTCTCGAAGGTGTGGACCAGCCGCTGTCGGGCCACGAACGGCTGGAACAGGCCCACCGCGGCGAGGCCGCGGAACGCGGTGGCCAGCAGCGGCCCGGAGCTGCCGCGCGGAGCCCCCGAGCGGACTCGTTCGCGCTGCGCGCGGATGGCCGCCAGCCGGGTGCTCCGGTCGCCGCTGAGAGGGATCCGGATCGGCATCACCCCGACGGCGTTGCCCAGCTCCTGGGCCGAGGCGCTGGCCCGCGACGACACCGGGACGGACACCACGAGCTCCTCGAGCCGCTCACCCCGGGCCCGCAGCACGTCTCCCACCGCCGCGGCGACCGCGGCGAGCACCCAGTCGTTCACGGTGGCTCCCTGCCCACGCGCCGCCGAGTGCACGTCGTCGAGGGGAGCCTCCACGACGTCGACCCGTCGCCTTGGTGACGTCGGCGTGAGCAGCGAGGTCCGCTCGGCGAGCCCGTGTCCGCCGCCGAGCTCGCGGGCCCCGGCGACGAGTCCCCGGGCACCGGCCGGTAGCCGCCGCAACGCGCGTCCCCGCTCGGCCCAGGCGTCGCGGACCAGGGTCCGAGTATCGGGGGCGATGGGGTGTGCCGCCGGCTGAGGGGATGGGCCACTCGACCCGCGGTGTGCCGGCGCTCCGTCGGCCAGTCCCGCGAGCACCGCGAGCCCGCCGATGCCGTCGGCGACCACGTGGTGGAGCACCACCACCAGGTCGGTGGCACGGCCGGTGGCGTCGGCGAGGATCCCCACCCGCCACAGCGGCCGGTCGCGCGGCAGCGGGCGCAGCACCAGCGCCATCGCCTGCGCCAGGGCGTCCTCCTCGGCGGCTGCCGCGGAGCGGATCTCGAGCTGCCGCTCGGGACGGTGGTGCGGGGCGGGCGCCCACACCGGCCGACCGGCGCCCCACGGCGTCGGCGTCAGCCGGTCCCCGAGGCGCGGCACCCCACGCAGCCGGTCGGCCAGCAGCTCCTTCAGCGCGTCGGCCATCGGCGCGTGCTCGGGGTCGAGCCGCAACACGGCCGCGACGTGCATCGGCACCGTGCCCCGGTCTGTCGCCAGGGCCATCAGGTCCTGGGACGAGAGCCGGGGCACGGTGCCGATGTGGGGCCCCGCGTGGGTCAGCGCAGCTCGAACCGGTCGAGGTCCATGACCTTGGCCCACGCCGCGACGAAGTCGCCGACGAACTTCTCCTGCCCGTCGTCGCTCGCGTACACCTCGGCGACCGCCCGGAGCTCGGCGTTCGCGCCGAACACGAGGTCGGCGCGGGTGCCGGTCCAGCGGGCCTCACCAGAGGCGCGGTCGACGCCTTCGAAGGTGGAGGAGTCGTCGCTGGTGGAGCGCCACTCGGTCTCGGCGCCGAGCAGATTGACGAAGAAGTCGTTCGTCAGCTCGCCGGGGCGGTCGGTGAGAACGCCCAGGGTGGAGCCGCCCACGTTGCCGCCGAGCACCCGCAGACCGCCCACCAGCGCGGTCATCTCCGGGGCGCTCAGGGTCAGCAGGTTCGCCCGGTCGACGAGCAGGTACTCCGCCGGCACGGGAGTGCCCTTGGCCACGTAGTTGCGGAACCCGTCCCACTTGGGCTCCATCACCGCGAAGGAGTCGACGTCGGTCTGCTCCTGCGAGGCGTCGGTGCGGCCCGGGTTGAACGGCACGACCACGTTGTGGCCGGCCGCCTTGGCCGCGGACTCCACCGCCGCGCCGCCGCCCAGGACGATCAGGTCTGCGAGCGAGACCTGCTTGCCCTCGGCCGCGCCGTTGAACTCGGCCTGGATGGCCTCGAGGGCGCGCAGCACGACGGCGAGCTCGTCGGGGTTGTTCACCTCCCAGCCGCGCTGCGGCTCCAGGCGGATCCGGGCGCCGTTGGCGCCGCCGCGCTTGTCGCTGCCGCGGAAGGAGGCGGCCGACGCCCAGGCCGTGGACACCAGCTGCGAGACGCTCAGCCCGGAGTCGAGGATGCGCTGCTTCAGCGCGGCCGCGTCGGCCTCGTCGATCGTCTCGTAGTCAGCGGCCGGCACGTGGTCCTGCCAGATCAGCTCCTCGCTGGGGATCTCGGGTCCGCGGTAGCGGGTCACCGGACCCATGTCCCGGTGGGTGAGCTTGAACCAGGCACGGGCGAACGCGTCCGCGAGCAGTTCCGGGTTCTCGTGGAACCGGCGCGAGATCGGCCCGTAGATGGGGTCGAAGCGCAGCGCCAGGTCGGAGGTGAGCATCCGGGGCTCACGACGTCCGCTGCCGAACGCCTCCGGCACCATGTCGGCGCCGCCGCCGTTCACCGGGCGCCACTGCTTCGCACCGGCCGGGGACTCCATGAGCTCCCAGTCGTAGGCGAAGAGGATGTGGAAGAACTCGTTGTCCCAGCGCGTGGGGTGGTAGGTCCAGGTCACCTCGAGGCCAGAGGTGATCGTGTCCGCGCCCTTCCCGGTGCCGTAGCTGCTCTTCCAGCCCAGGCCCATCTGCTCCATCGGCGCGCCCTCGGGTTCGGGTCCGACGTGGTCGGCAGGACCGGCCCCGTGGGTCTTGCCGAAGGTGTGGCCACCGGCGATCAGGGCGACGGTCTCCTCGTCGTTCATTGCCATCCGGCCGAAGGTCTCGCGGATGTCGCGGGCCGAGGCCAGCGGGTCCGGGTTGCCCTCGGGGCCCTCCGGGTTGACGTAGATCAGTCCCATCTGGACCGCCGCGAGCGGGTTCTCCAGGTCGCGGTCCCCGCTGTAGCGCAGGGCTCCGCCGTCGTCGCCGCCGAGCCACTCGGTCTCCGGGCCCCAGTAGGTGTCCTCGTCCGGCTCCCAGGCGTCCACCCGGCCACCGGCGAAGCCGAAGGTCTTCAGACCCATCGTCTCCAGGGCCACGTTGCCGGCCAGCACCAGGAGGTCACCCCAGGAGAGGGACTTGCCGTACTTCTTCTTGACCGGCCAGAGCAGGCGCCGCGCCTTGTCGAGGCTCACGTTGTCGGGCCAGCTGTTCAGCGGCGCGAACCGCTGCTGACCGGAGCCGGCGCCACCGCGGCCGTCGCTGATCCGGTAGGTCCCGGCGCTGTGCCACGCCATCCGGATCATGAAGGGGCCGTAGTTGCCGAAGTCGGCCGGCCACCAGTCCTGGGAGTCGGTGAGTACGTCGGCGATGTCGGCCTTGACCGCGGCCAGGTCGAGGCTCTCGAACGCCGCCCCGTAGTCGAAGTCCTCACCCAGCGGGTTGGCCACGGCCGGGTTCTTGGCGAGGATCTTCAGGTTCAGGCGCTCGGGCCACCAGCCCCGGTTGCCGCCTCCGGCGGTGGGCAGCGGCGCCCGCACGTGGGCGACCGGGCAGTCGCCCTCCCGGCTCTCGTCGTTCATGTCGCCGACGACGGCGTCATGGTGCTTCTCTGGCATGACAGTCCTTCCTGGTTGGTGCGGTTCAGCGCTGGTGAGTGGTGAGGGAGTCGCAGTCGGAGCACCGGCCCCAGTAGATGACCTCGGCCTCGTCGATCGAGAACCCGAGGTCGTCGGAGGCCGTGAGGCAGGGGGCGTCGCCGACCGCGCAGTCGACGTCCGCGATCTTGCCGCAGGAGCGGCACACGACGTGGTGGTGGTTGTCCCCGACCCGGGACTCGTAGCGAGCCACCGATCCGGACGGCTGGATGCGACGCACCAGCCCGGCCCCGGCGAGGGCCCGGAGCGAGTCGTAGACGGCCTGGTGCGAGACGTCTGGCAGGTCCTGGCGGACGACGCCGAGGATCGCGTCGGTGTCGGCGTGGGGGTGCTCGCGGACGGCGGTCAGCACCGCCCGGCGCGGCCGCGTCACCCGCAGCCCCGCCTCGCGCAGCAGCTGGGTCACGTCCGGGGGCATGTGCAGATCCTCGCCCCTTTTCCTGAATGAGTCAAGAAACGATTCGTGCGGCTCGATTCAGTCGAGACAGAACTCGTTGCCCTCGGGGTCGCGCATGACGATGTGGCCGAGCCCCATCGGGGGTGAGGGGTCGTGCCGCTCGACCCTCACCGCTCCGCGACCGACCAGTCGCTCCGCCTCGGTCTCCAGCGCCGCCATCCGAGCCTCGCCCTCGAGGCCGGGCGCGGCCCGCACGTCCAGGTGCACGCGATTCTTGGCCCGCTTCTCTTCGGGGACCCGCTGGAAGAACAGCCGCGGGCCTACACCGTCGGGGTCCAGCAGGGCGGAGGCGTCGTTGCGCCGGTCCTCGGGCACTCCCAGCGCGTCCAGCGCCTGGTCCCAGGAGTCGAACCCCGGCGGCGGGTCCTGCAACCGGTAGCCGAGCACGTCGGCCCAGAAGGCCGCCAGCGCTGCCGGGTCGGCGCAGTCGAAGGTGATCTGTACGTCGCGGGCCATGTCAGCGCGTCCTCTCCTGGGGCTCGGTCTCGTCCGTCACCCTGCCAGCCGGCGCCGACACCGGGCCCGGCTGAACCCTGAGACGACCCCGACCCTGGTTCCGGGTCGAGCGGGTGCCGTTCCCGATGTGGGCGACCGGTCGGTCCTGATGACCTGAATTGGTGACCCTTCTCGACCTCATCAGCGTCGCCCCACCCGCCGGCACTCACGACGTACGGCGGCTGGGGGCGCTGCTGCGGTGGCGGCCGGGATTCGTCGCCCGCCAGGTCCTGGTGCTGGCGGCGGCCGTCGCCGTGTACTTCGGGGTGCGCAGCCTGACCGCCGGCGACGCGGCGGTCGCGACAGCGAACGCACACTCACTCATCGATCTCGAGCGGGGGCTCGGTCTCTTCGTGGAGCGCGACCTCCAGCAGGCGGTCCTCGGTCTGGACGCGGTGGTGTGGACGGTGAACGCCGTCTACATCTACGGCCACTGGCCGGTGATCGCCGCCGTCCTGGGCTGGCTGGCCTGGCGGCGCCCGGCGGCGTACGTCGTGTATCGCGACGCGCTGATCCTCTCCGGGATCGTCGGCATGCTGATCGTGGCGCTCTACCCCGTCGCGCCGCCCCGGCTGATGGACCTCGGCTTCGTCGACACCGTCACGACCGGAACCGACGCCTACCGGGTGCTCCAGCCGCCGGCCTTCACGAACCCGTACGCCGCGATGCCCAGCTTCCACGTGGGCTGGGACCTCCTCGTGGGCATCGCGCTGGTCCGCGAGTCGGGCAGCCGCTGGGCGCGGGCCGCCGGCAGGGCGCTGCCGCTGCTGATGGTGGCCAGCGTGGTGCTGACCGGCAACCACTACCTCCTCGACGTGGTGGCCGGGGACGCGATCGTCCTGGCCTCGCTCGCTCTCGTCCTGTGGTGGCACGGAAGCGCGACTCCCGCTCAGTCGGCGGTGCCACGGGCCAGACGGGCCACCTCGTCGGCGACTCGGGGGCCGAACATGACGGGGTCGTTGTGGTCGGCGCCGGTGAACACCACCTCGTCGAACAGCGCCGGCGCGGCGTCCGCCACCCGGGCGCTGAGTCGGGCCGGGACGACGGAGTCGCGATCGCCGTAGACGACCGTCACCGGCACCGCGCTGTCGGCCAGCTGCTCGACGACCGGGAACCGGTCGCGCAGCAGCAGCCGCACCGGTAGCCACGGGTAGTGGTGGGCTCCCACGTCCGCCAGCTCGGTGAACGGCGAGCGGAGCAGCATGGCCGCCGGCGGGCGCCGGGTCTGGAGCGCGGCCACGACTCCCGCGCCCAGCGACTCACCGAGGTAGATCACGCGGTGCGGCGGGTAGCCGAGGTTCGCGAGTGCGTCCACCGCAGCGTCGGCGTCGGCGGCGAGACCCGCCTCGTCGGGGCGTCCGGGGTTCCCGCCGTACCCGCGGTAGTCCAGCAGCAGCACCGACAGCCCCCGTTGCCGCAGCTCCCGCGCCAGGCCGGCCCGCCCCGCCCGGTTGCCGCCGTTGCCGGGAGCGACCAGGACCGCCATCTCGGTATCCCGCCGGGGCGCGGCCGGGACGAACCACGCCCCCAGGTCGAGTCCGTCCGCGGTGTGGAGGGTGACGTCCTGGGCGCCGGGGATGACCTCGCCCGCGGGCGGCACCTGGGAGGCGTCGGGGAAGTAGATCAGCTGCCGCTGCAGCGTCGACAGCAACACGACCACCGTCCCGATCAGGAGCGCTGTGATGAGGAGACCCCAGGCGAGCCTCCTCCCGAGCGGCTGCGCGATCAAGCGAGTGCGAAGTAGCGCAGGTAGACGTAGAGCCAGGCCACGACCAGCGTCGCCACGGTCACCGGCACGCCGTACTTCGTGAAGCCCCAGAAGCTGATCGGCTCCCCGTTCTTGGCGGCGATGCCGAGAACGACGACGTTGGCGCCGGCGGCGACGGCGGTGGCGTTGCCCCCGAGGTCCGCGCCGAAGACGAAGGCCCACCACAGCGGGCTGCTGGCGCCTGACGTCGGAGTGGCGGCGACCATGTCCTCGACGATGGGCACGGTGGCGGTGGTGTAGGGGATGTTGTCCACGAAGGCGCCGACGACGCCGGAGCCGAACAGCAGTGCGGTGGCTCCGAGCAGCTCACGCTCGCCCATCGCCTCGGCGGCGAGTCGGCCGATCTCGCCGATCACCCCCACCTTCACGAGCGAGCCCACGAGGACGAAGAGTGCCATGAAGAAGGCCAGGGTCCCCCACTCCACCTCCTCGAGGAACTCCTCCGGCTCGGTCCGGGAGACCAGCACCGTGGCTCCGGCGCCGACCATGGCGACCACGGAGGGGTCGAGATGGAGCACGGTGTGCAGACCGAACGCGACCATCACCAGTGCCAGCACGACCAGGCAGCGCACCAGCAGCCGCCGGTTCGTGATCGCGTCCGCGGGACGGAGGTCACCGAGCCGGCCCGTGACGTCGACCGGCGATGAGAGCTGGCTGCGGAACAGGAATCGTGCCATCAGCACGAACCCCCCGAGCAGGATGACGGTGAGCGGCAGGGAGTGGACCAGAAAGTCGACGAAGCTCAGGCCGGCGCGGCTGCCGATGATGATGTTGGGCGGGTCGCCGATCAGCGTCGCGGTGCCGCCGATGTTGGAGGCCAGGACCAGGGAGATGAGGTACGGCGCCGGCGGGAGCCCGAGCTGCCGACAGACCGCCAGCGTCACCGGCGCCACGAGCAGGACGCAGGTGACGTTGTCGAGGATCGGAGAGACGGTGGCGGTCACCAGCACCAGCAGGACGAGCAGCTTGTAGGGCTCACCGCCGGACTTCTGAGCCGCCCACAGCGCGAGGAACTCGAAGAGCCCGGTCTGCTTGAGGACGCCGACGATCACCATCATCCCGAACAGCAGGAAGATGACGTTCCAGTCGATCCCGGTGTGCTGGTCGAAGAACGCGGTCTCGGCGTTGACCAGGCCGATCGCCGTCATGGCGGCCACGCCCCCGAGGGCGGCGGCGACCCGGTGCACCCGCTCCGTGGCGATCAGTGCGTAGGCGACTATGAAAATGGAGACTGCGGCAGAGGTATGGATCACGCAGTTCTCCTCCGCACGCCGAGGGCGTGGGCGGAGTTCGTAGGTTCGATGCCTTCATACCAGCCGGCCAACCGGCCCAGCCTGCTCACCGAGCGCAGCCGCTCCTCCACCTTGCCCACCTGGTCGCGGGCTGCCACCGCGAGCACCTGGTCCCCGGTGCGCAGCACCGAGCGGCCATGCGGCACGATCACGCTCGAGCCGCGGGTGATGATGGAGATGTTCGATCCGGGCGGGAGCCGGAGCTCGTCGATCTCCACCCCGGCCAGCAGTGATCCCTCTTCGACCTCGAAGCGCAGCAGCACGGCGTCGAGCCGGTCGAGGGAGGCGAGGCCGATCGACACCTTGTGGACGAAGCTGCCCTTCTCCTCCCAGCGCGGCTGCCGACCACGGCCGATCGCCAACCCCACCGCAAAGCCCACGGCGGCACAGAGCATCCCAACGGAGACTGCGAGTTCTAACTCAGCCGTTCCCATGGTCGGCTCCCCGCGGGGCCCTAGAGGTCGCTGGCGTCATGCCTCCAGTGAACCGGGACCAAGCGGACCGGGTGAATGGGTGCTGACACCCATATTTCCGCGGTTGCCCCAGCCGGTACTCATTGTTACTATCTACCAGTAGTCAGTGACACTAGATAGCGAGGCACGATGGGCAAGCAGATGACCGAGCTGCTCAAGGGGACGTTGGAGGGGATCGTGCTCGCACTCCTCTCCGGGCGTCCCGCGTACGGCTACGAAATCACGGCCTCGCTGCGGGAGCGGGGGTTCTCCGACATCGCCGAGGGCACCGTGTACGCGCTCCTGGTGAGGGTCGAGCAGCGCGGTCTGGTCGACGTGGAGAAGGTCCCGTCGGAGAAGGGGCCACCCCGCAAGGTGTACTCCCTCAACGCGCAGGGACGACAGCACCTCGATGAGTTCTGGAGGACCTGGGGCCTCCTCGTCAGACAACTGGAGCAACTTCAAGAAGGAGGCGAGTGACATGGCCGGAAAGTGGATCGAGCTGGTCACCGGGTCGTTGGAGGACAAGCGACGCTACAAGCAGGCCAAGGCTCGCCTGGAGGCGTTGCCCGAGCCCTACCGCGCGGTCGCCAAGGCGTTCCAGCGCTATCTCACCTACTACGGGGGCGTGGTCGACGGCGACACCGTGGTGCGGATGCTCGGCGACTTCGCCGACCTCTGGGAGCAGGCCGCCGCCGACCGGACGCCGGTGCGGGCCATCGTCGGAGACGACCCGGTCGACTTCATCGAGACCTTCGCCGCGGCCTACACCGGTCGGCGCTGGATCGACAAGGAGCGCGCCCGCCTGATCCAGGCGGTCGAGGACGCGGAGCGAGGAGACCAGTGAGCACCGCCACCGAAGCAGCCATCCGGGTGCGCGACCTCGAGAAGGCCTACCCGGGGCAACCCGTGCTGCGCGGGGTGGACTTCGACGTGCCGCGCGGCAGTGTCTTCGCGCTGCTGGGGTCCAACGGCGCGGGCAAGACCACGCTGGTGCGGATCCTCGCGACCCTGCTCAAGGCGGACGCCGGCACCGCCGTCGTCGAGGGCCGGGCCCTCACCACCGAGCCGGAACGGGTCCGCGAGGCGATCAGTCTCACCGGGCAGTTCGCGGCCGTGGACGAGGTGCTCACCGGACGGGAGAACCTGGTGCTGGTGGCGCGCCTGCGGCACCTGAAGCACGCGGGGCGGATCGCGGACGAGCTCCTGGACCGGTTCGACCTCGCCGACGCCGGGGACCGGCCGGTGTCGACGTACTCGGGCGGCATGCGCCGGCGCCTGGACATCGCCATGAGCCTGGTCGGGGACCCGGCGGTGCTCTTCCTGGACGAGCCGACCACGGGGCTCGACCCGCAGTCCCGCCTCGAGGTGTGGGACACCGTGAAGGCGCTCGCCCGGCAGGGGACCACGGTGCTGCTCACCACGCAGTACCTCGACGAGGCCGAACAGCTCGCCGACCGGATCGCCATCCTCCACGAGGGACGGATCATCGCCCACGGCACCCTCGAGGAGCTGACCCGGATCCTGCCGCCCGCCAAGGTGGAGTACGTCGCGAAGCAGCCGACGCTCGAGGAGGTCTTCCTCGCGATCGTCGGCGGCCATGGCGTTCCGGCACCCGCTGGCACCGACGACGGAGGAGCACGATGAGCCAGCACTTCTTCGCCGACACCGGCGTGCTGCTCGGCCGGTCCATGCGTCACGTGACGCGCAGCCTCGACACGATCCTGTCGGTGACGGTGATGCCGATCGCGCTGATGCTGCTGTTCGTGTACGTGTTCGGCGGGGCGATCGAGACCGGGGGCAGCCAGTACGTCGACTATCTGCTCCCCGGCATCCTCCTCATCACGATCGCCATGGGCATCTCCTACACCGCCTTCCGGCTGTTCACCGACGTCCAGAGCGGGGTGTTCGACAGGTTCCAGTCGATGCCGATCGCGCGATCGAGCCTGCCCTGGGCACACGTGCTCGCGTCGGTGGTCTCGAACCTGATCTCGATCGCCATCGTCGTGCTGGTCGCCGTACTCATGGGTTTCCGCACCTCGGCAAGCCCGGCGGCCTGGCTGGCCGTCACCGGGATCCTGGTGCTGTTCACCCTGGCTGTCACCTGGATCGCGGTGATCGCCGGACTGTCCGCGAAGAGCGTGGACGGCGTGGGCGCGTTCTCCTACCCCATCGTCTTCCTGCCCTTCATCAGCTCGGCGTTCGTGCCCACGGACTCGATGCCTGGCCCGGTGCGCGCCTTCGCCGAGAACCAGCCGGTCACCGCGATCGTCGACGCGATCCGCAACCTGTTCGCGACACAGCCGGTCAGCGCCGACCTCTGGGTGGCCCTGGCCTGGTGCCTGGGCATCCTGGTGGGGGCATACTCTCTCGCGATGGTCATCTACCGCCGCCGGACGAGCGCTCCCGGATGAGCGCATCCGGATGAGGTCCGGCGCCGGGCAGTCCGGGAAGGTGCAGACCCGAGCCCGGCGACGCTCCCTGGCCGGGCAGCTGTCCGCTCCCGCCCGCCGCTTCCTCGGCACCGAGGTCGGCAGCGCCGGCCTGCTGCTGGCGGCGGCGGTGCTTGCGCTGCTGTGGGCCAACTCCCCCTGGTCCGCGAGCTATGAGGCGCTGTGGAGTGCCGAGGTGTCGGTGTCCGTGGCCGGCCGGGAGCTGTCGATGGATCTGGCCCACTGGGTCAACGACGGCTTGATGGCCCTCTTCTTCTTCGTCATCGGGCTCGAGGTGCGGCGCGAGTTCTCCGTCGGCGAGCTCACCGATCCTCGCCGGGCCGCGATCCCGTTGGTCGCCGCCCTCGGCGGGCTGGCCCTGCCGGCGGTGCTGTACCTGACCCTCGCTCCCGGCGGGGAGGCCAGCCACGGGTGGGGCGTCGTGATCGGGACCGACACGGCCTTCGTGCTCGGCGCGCTGGCGGTGGTCGGGCCGACCTTCGCCACGCAGCTGCGGATCTTCCTGCTGACCCTGACCGTCATCGACGACATCGTGGCGGTCAGTGTGATCGGGCTCTTCTACAGCGAGGCGATCGACGTGGCGGCGCTGGTGGCCATGGCCGTCCTGGGTGCCGTGATGGCCTGGATGAGCCGGGTCGGGGTGTGGCGCGCGGCGCCGTACGTCCTGGTCGGTCTGGCCCTGTGGTTCGCCACCGTGCAGGCCGGGCTGCACGCCTCCATCGCCGGCATGCTCGGCGGCCTGCTGGTGGCCGCCCGCGCACCCCAGCGGGAGGCCGTCGAGGGCGCGGCGACCCGGTTCCGTGCCTTCCGGCAGTCGCCGGACGTCGAGGTCGGCCGCAGCGCCCGCCTCGGTCTCACCCGCGCCGTGTCCGTCAACGAGCGGCTCCAGGCCGCGCTGCACCCCTGGACGAGCTATCTCGTGGTGCCGTTGTTCGCCCTGGCCAACGCCGGGGTGGACCTGCGCGGCGGAGTGCTGGCCGACGCCCTCCGGTCGCGAGTCACCTGGGCCGTCGTGATCGCGCTGGTGCTCGGCAAGCTGCTCGGCATCGGCCTCGCGTCACTGGCCGGCGTCCGGTGGGGGCTGGGACGTTTGCCCAGCGGCGTGGGTCTCGGGCACGTCTTCGGCGGCGCTGCGCTCTCCGGGATCGGGTTCACGGTGTCGCTCCTGATCGCCGGGCTCGCCTTCGATGACCCGACGCTGCGCGACCACACCGTCGTCGGGATCCTGATCGCCGCCGTACTGGCCACCGCCCTCGGGTGGGCGGTCTTCCGGGCTGCGGCGGTGTTCCGCGGTCAGACCGACGCCGACCTCCCCCGGTTCCTCGACCGCCCGGTCGACGCCGCCACCGATCACGTGCGCGGGTCCGCCACCGCCCCGCTCACGCTGGTGGAGTACGGCGACTTCGAGTGCCCGTTCTGCGCCCGGGCCACCGGCGTGACCGAGGAGCTGGTGGAGCGGTTCGGGGACCGGCTGCGCTACGTGTTCCGCCACCTCCCCCTGGTCGACGTCCACCCCCATGCCGAGCTCGCAGCCCGGGCGGCGATCGCCGCGCACGAGCAGGGCCGGTTCTGGGAGATGCACGACCTGCTGTTCGCCCACCAGGACCAGCTGGAGTTCGAGGACGTGGTCGGCTACGCCGCCGACCTCGACCTCGATGTCGAGGCCTTCCTCCGCTGCCTGGACGAGGAGGGCACCTCGGCCCGGGTCCGCGCCGACGTGGCGAGTGCCGAGGCGAGCGGGGCCCGCGGCACCCCGACCTTCTTCATCGGCGAGCTCCGCCACACCGGTCCGCACGACACCGAGACGCTGGCCCGTGCCCTTGAGTCCTCGAGGCAGGCGACCAGCGCAGACGATCGGTGAGTCCGCCGTCTCAGCCGGCGTCGAGCCGGGCCATGATCTTGTCGACCACCGAGCCCAGCACCTGGGTCTCGGTGGGGGTCAGGCCGTCGAACACCAGGCTGCGGACGGTGCGCACGTGGTCCGGTGCCGCGCGCTCGATGGCGACCCGCCCCGCCTCGGTGAGGACCACGAACGCGCCGCGCCCGTCGTCTTGGCACTCCTCGCGACGTACCAGTCCGCGACGCTCCATCCGGGTGACGTGGTGGGAGACGCGGCTGCGCTCCCAGTGCAGGCCGCGGGCCAGCTCGGAGACGCGCACCCGCCCCCCGGGGGTGTCGGTGAGCTGGACGAGCACGTCGAAGTCGGTGATCGACAACCCGGCGTCCGCCTGGAGCTCCCGGTGCAGGGCACCGGGCAGCAGCGCATTGAGGCGCAGCCAGCGGCGCCACAGCCGCTCCTCGTCGGGAGAGAGCCAGGGAACTTCGTCGGTCATGCCTCCACCATACCCGGAATAGTTGACACGTCACCTATTGTTGGGAGTGGTATACGTGACACGTCACCAAGGGCGGGTCGCCAGCTACCGCGAATCGGAGGACCAGCAGTGCAGATCGGAATCTTCACCGTCGGCGACGTCACCGCCGACCCCACGACCGGCCGCACGCCGACCGAGCACGAGCGGATCAAGGACACCGTGGCCATCGCGAAGAAGGCCGAGGATGTCGGGCTCGACGTGTTCGCCACCGGCGAGCACCACAACCCGCCGTTCATCGCCTCCGCACCGACGACGACCCTGGCCTACATCGGGGCGCAGACCGAGCGGCTCATCCTCTCCACCGCCACCACGCTGATCACCACCACCGACCCCGTGCTGATCGCCGAGAACTACGCGAAGCTCCAGCACCTCACGGAGGGTCGCGTCGACCTGATGATGGGCCGCGGCAACACCGGTCCGGTCTACCCCTGGTTCGGCAAGGACATCCGACAGGGCATCCCGCTGGCGGTCGAGAACTACGCGCTGCTGCACCGGCTGTGGCGCGAGGACGTCGTGGACTGGGAGGGCAGGTTCCGCACCCCGCTGCAGGGGTTCACCTCCACGCCGCGGCCGCTGGACGGCGTCGCGCCGTTCGTGTGGCACGGCTCCATCCGGTCGCCGGAGATCGCGGAGCAGGCGGCGTACTACGGCGACGGCTTCTTCCACAACCACATCTTCTGGCCGATCGGCCACACCCGGCAGATGGTGGACCTCTACCGCCGCCGGTTCGAGCACTACGGCCACGGCGCCGCCGACACCGCCATCGTCGGCCTCGGCGGGCAGTTCTTCATGCGCCGCAACAGCCAGGACGCGGTCGACGAGTTCCGTCCGTACTTCGACAACGCCCCGGTCTACGGGCACGGGCCGTCACTGGAGGACTTCACCGAGGCCACGCCGCTGACCGTGGGGTCCCCCCAGCAGGTGCTCGAGCGGACCCTCGGGTTCCGGGAGTACGTCGGCGACTACCAGCGTCAGCTGTTCCTCGTCGACCATGCCGGGCTGCCGCTCAAGACCGTGCTGGAGCAGCTCGACCTGCTCGGCGAGATCCTGCCCGCGATGCGCGCGGGCTTCGCCGAGGGCCGCCCGGCGCACATCCCGGACGGACCCACGCACGCCTCGCTGGTCGCGAAGGCCGGCGGTGCCAAGGACGCCACCGTGTACGCCGCGCCGGACGACGTCACCGGTCACCGCGCCGAGGAGCAGGCGGTGGGGGCATGACCTCGATCGTCGTCGTCTCTGCCGGCCTCAGCGTGCCGTCCTCGACCCGCCTGCTCGCCGACCGGCTCGCCACCGCGACCCGGGAGGCGATGGGCGAGGTCGAGATCACCACCATCGAGCTCCGGACCATCGCCCACGAGCTCACCGACCACCTGCTGAACGGCTTCTCCGGGCCCCAGCTCGCCGAGGCCACCGATGCGGTGCGTCGCGCCGACGGGCTCATCGTCGTCACGCCGGTGTTCTCCGCGTCGTACTCCGGGCTGTTCAAGACCTTCTTCGACGTCCTGGAGGAGGGGACCCTGGACGGGAAGCCGGTCCTGATCGCGGCCACCGCCGGGACCGCCCGTCACTCCCTGGTCCTCGAGCACGCGCTGCGACCACTGTTCGCCTACCTGCACGCGGTGGTTCTCCCCACCGGGGTGTTCGCGGCGACCGATGACTTCGGCGACTCCGGGCTCGCTGAGCGCATCACCCGGGCGGCCCGGGAGCTGGCCGTCATGCTCGGCGGGCCGGCGGAGCGAGTGGTGGCGCCGCGCCGTACCAACGAGGACGCTTTCGCCGACCCCACCCCCTTCGAGGAGCTGCTTGCGCAGGTCGGCGCCGCGTAAGCGATCACCCGCGGGACGTCATACGGACGGTGGAG
>CAZKEZ010000030.1:0-26772 GCA_964551905.1 uncultured Nocardioides sp.
CCACCGACCAACGCTCCCAGGCCGGAAATGACCCACAGGTACGTCAGGAGGGCCCAAAGAGGACGGCCCGCCTCCAGAGCCCCCAAGCGTATCGAGACGTGTTCTCGGGCTCGGAGAAGTCGATCGCTTGGTGTAGCGCAGTGTGATGATGCCTATCGAGAGGGGGTCATCACGATGGCATTGCGGCGGAGACGATGCTGGGCAGCGATGCGATCCGGAGCCCATCCTCGCTTGCCATGGCGCAGCGAAGATGAAGGTGAACGCCGATCTTCACGTGCACACCTCTGGCTGAGACGGGGAAAGACGGATATCGTCCGGCGCGGGGGGACGTGTGCGTAGCGCGGGCCCGAAATAGGTAGAGGAGCCCCGCATGCCCTGCAGCGCATCCCAGATCGTTCGAGCCCTGACGATTGCCGTACTCCCGCTGGCGGTCCTGGTCGGCCTTCCGCAGTCCGCGAACGCTGCCCAATCAATCACCCTCCGCATCGCGGACACGACGCTCATCCCAGGCGAGGTTGCCTCGGCTTCGGGGCGCGCAAGCACACCGATTCGGAGAAAGGTCCGGCTTCAACTGAGAGTTGGTGGCGCGTGGGCGACTGTTGCATCCGGTCGAACATCAAAGAGCGGCGCCTACACTCTGGAGGACCCGAAGTCTCGGGTTGGCCGCTACCGCGTGGTCGCACCCCGGAAGCAGGCCAGGAACCGATCCTACAAGCGCCTGATTAGCCCGGTTCGGACCGTCGTGATCGCCGATGCACTTCAGCCCGGAGAGACCCTGACGAATGGCGGGTTCATCCAGTCGGCGGATGGTGTCAGCAAACTGGTGATGCAGACCGACGGCAACCTTGTGGTATATCGCAACGGTGTGGCGGTCTGGTCCACCTCCACGAGCGGCGCCGAGAGGGTGCTGAGAATGCAGACCGACGGCAACCTGGTCATCTACAGCGGCGCCACAGCAATCTGGTCTAGCAACACCTCGGGCTATGCGGGCGCCTTCGTGCGCATTCAGGATGATGGGAATCTCGTGGTCTACCGGGGCACAGAGGCGCTCTGGTCTCGGAGTGATGGGGTGCTCTATAACCAGCTCAGAGCGGCCAAGACACTGCAGAACGGGGCATTCATCCAGTCGGCCAACCGCACCTACAAAGCGGTCATGCAGGCCGATGGCAATTTCGTCGTGTACCGCAATGGCACAACCGCCCTGTGGTCTGCGTCCAGCAACG
Organism: uncultured Nocardioides sp.; assembly: GCA_964551905.1. Classification (GTDB taxonomy): domain Bacteria; phylum Actinomycetota; class Actinomycetes; order Propionibacteriales; family Nocardioidaceae; genus Nocardioides. The sequence continues at coordinate 1,224 of CAZKEZ010000030.1, forward strand.
GCGCCAATCGCGTGCTCAAGATGCAGACGGACGGGAACCTGGTCATCTACAGCGGCGCCACAGCAATCTGGTCTAGCAACACCTCGGGCTATGCCGGCTCCAGGCTCGTGATGCAAGACGACGGGAATCTCGTCATCTATTCGGGATCGCGAGCCCTCTGGTCGCTCGGAACCGTGCTCTACAACCAACTGCATCCCGGCCAATCGCTGACTGGCGGGGCGTCGATCCAGTCCGCGAACCGAACCTACCGGCTCGTGATGCAGGCTGACGGGAATCTCGTCCTCTACCAGAACGGGACTACGCCCCTGTGGTCGTCAGATACCAGCGGCAGCGGCAACCGAGTGGTCATGCAAGCGGACGGCAATCTCGTCCTCTACAGGAGCGACAACACGCCGCTATGGGACAGTGGCACAGGTGTACCTGGGGGTCGGCTTGTCGTCCAAGACGATGGCAATCTCGTCATCTACAGCGGCAACACGGCGGTCTGGTCCCGTCACAGCACTTCATCAATCGAAGGGCCGTACCTGCTGCCTTTCCGTGCAGGCGCTCCCGGCATCCGTATCAACTGCACCTGGAGCAACGGCTGTAGCGACAGTTATCACGGCTGGTTCGCCATTGACTTCAACGCTGGCTACGGAACTCCCATCTACGCAGCCGGTGACGGGCAACTCACCGGCCACGGCGGGTGCGCGCCCAATGTTGGTGGCAGGGCCCAGACCGGCGCTGCGTGGAATAGTCCGGCGCCGTGCGCTGGCCTTGCGGGTCGGGTAAAGGGGATCTCGAACCCGACCTTGGTCTTGGCGTGGTCGATCCAGGCGTCGGGGACGTAGGGGTGGATCTCGGTGGTGAGGTGCTCCTCGGCTGACTCGCGGAGCACCTTGGTGCGTTCGGTCTCGGCAAGGTCGAGGAAGCCCGTCAGGAGGGGGACGTTCTCCTGGTCGCGGAGCTTCGCGTCCGGGACCGGCTTCCCCTTCTTCAGCACCGGGTGCCCGTCCTGGTCCAGCAGGGGACGCTCGACGGTGATGCGCTGGAAGCCGAAGGCCTCGTTGCGGATCACCTTGACCTGGGGGTCGTCGGCGTACTCGTCGAGCGCGCCGCCGTAGAGCCTGGCGATATCGTCGATCGCGTCAGCGGTGAGCTCCTTGCGTTTGTCGCCGAGGGACTTGCGCATCTTGGTGCCGAGCTCGCGGGCATCGACGAGCTTGACCTGGCCTCGGTCGGACTCGGTCTTGGCGTTGGTGAGGATCCAGACGTAGGTGGAGATGCCGGTGTTGTAGAACATCTGGTCGGGCAGGGCCACGATGCCCTCCAGCCAGTCGTTCTCCAGGATCCAACGGCGGATCTCAGACTCACCGGAGCCGGCCTGCCCAGAGAACAGTGGCGACCCCGAGAGCACGATGCCGACGCGGGAGCCGGTCGGCTTCATGTGGGAGAGCATGTGCTGGAGGAACAGCAGCGATCCGTCTGAGACCCGGGGCAGCCCGGCACCGAACCGGCCGGCGTGGCCGAGCTTCTGGTGCTCGTCCTTGATGGGGGCGGCGTAGGCCTTCCAGTCCACGCCGTAGGGCGGGTTGGCGAGGATGAAGTCGAACTTCTGGGTCGCGAAGGCGTCGGCGGTGAGGGTGTTGCCGTTGGCCATCTGCTTCGGGTCGATGTCCTGCATCATCAGGTCCGACTGCGCAATGGCCCAGGTCTCGTCGTTCAGCTCCTGTCCGTAGACCTGGACCACCGCATCGGGGTTGAGCTCGTCGATGCGGTGCAGTGTCGTCATCAGCATGCCGCCGGTGCCGGCGGCCGGGTCATAGACCGTCCGGACCGGCTTCGGGTTCTCGGTCAGCTCGGCGCTGGTGCGGCCGGTGAGAAGCAGGTCGACCATCAGCCGGATGACCTCGCGCGGGGTGTAGTGCTCCCCGGCGGTCTCGTTGCTCATCTCGGAGAACTTCCGGAGCAGCTCCTCGAAGATGTAGCCCATCGCCTCGTTGGTCACCACGCTGGGGCGCAGGTCGAGGTCGGCGAAGTCGGACAAGACGGCGTACAGGATGCCGGCGCGGTCCATCCGGGTGATCTTGTCGTCGAGGTTGTAGGCCTCCATGACGGCGTAGGCGTCTCGGGAGAGCCGCCGGACGTAGCCCGCCAGGGCGTCGGCGACATTCTTGTCGTCGTTCAACAGCGTCTGAAAGGTCAGTGGGGAGGTGTTGTAGAAGCGCTGGCCGGCGGTCTTCTTCAAGACCGCATCCTGACCCTCACCGATGTCGCTCATCCCCGCAGCCGCGTCGAGCACGGCCTGCTTGGTCGGCGCGAGCACAGCGTCCATCCGCCGGAGCACGAGCAGCGGGAGCATCACCGACCCGTACTCGTGCTGCTTGAAGGTCCCGCGCAGCTTGTCGGCCACCTTCCACACGAACGCGACCTTGTCCTGGAACCCCTTCGGTGCCATCTCTTCCCTTCATCATCCGAGCGTTGCGACCCACGTACGCCTGCTGTCGCGCCCACTAACCCTCGGTATCCGCCGCCAAGAAAGCAGCAAGGAGCTCCGGGGGCAACGACCGCTCGTATTCGCTCTCTTCGGCGTCGAGCACCACCAGGGCGTCGCCCCGCACTGCGCCGCCGACCATCCCGACCCCTGCCACTTCGAACAGGAAAGAGGCTCGCGGATTGGTCGTTGACTCCGCGAGGGCGGGGTAGCGGGAATTCACATAGACCGCGAGGTTCCAGCCCTTGATCGTCAGATGGCCCGCCTCGGCCGGGCCGCCGTTCACGTACGGGTAGTAAGACATCACGTTGCGCTCGTTGACCGGTACTGCCGCCATGGGGCCGTGGCCGAAAGGGATGTGCAATCCAGTAATACTCACGGGGGATCCCCTCAATAGACGGGCCGTATCGGCACAGCGCTGGAGTCAAGTCGCGTTGCCACACGGGTCACTGGGCCCACACCGCCACGCGACACCCGACTCACCATAGAGTCCCTCAGTCCGAAACCAGGCACGTTCAGTCGGATTTCGCTGCACTCAAGGGCATCTCATCGTCACTCTTCCCGCGTGGAGGCGGTGTCAGCAGCCTGTCGGGCCACCAGACACGCCTGGAAGCGCCGGGGATCGTCTCTGCCCCAGTTGTGAGAGAACCGTGATACCTCACCAAGAAGCGGGAGGTAGGCATCACCTAATAGTGGGGCTGACCTGCAGAAACTCTGTCGGGCTGACAGGATTTGAACCTGCGACCCCTTGACCCCCAGTCAAGTGCGCTACCAAACTGCGCCACAGCCCGTCGCCTCCGGGCTGGGCCGGGGCGGTGTGGAGCCTACCGCAGCGACAGGGCGTCCCCAGAATCCGGGGGCGGCCATGCTGGGTCCCTGCCAACGCTCCGGCGCAACCCCAGATGACTGCGCACCACAGTCGACAGCAGGTCCTCCCGCTTGTAGAAGAGGCCGGCTCCGATTCCGTGCGGGAGCCGATGGGTGCCACGCTGGTCGACCAGCAGGTAGCGGCGGTTCGGGGTGCGCCAGACGAAGATGCCTGGCCCGATACATCGCGATGCCCAACCGGGCTGGAAGGTCTTCACGCGGTGATGGCCCCTGGAGAGCGGCCCGAGGTTGCGGGTGCCGGTCTGCGCCGGCGGACCGTCCTTCTGGTACGGCGTGCAGTGGTCCAGGTCCATCGTCCGTGAGGTGCACTCGCCCCACGGGAAGTAGTCGTTGGGCGTCGTCAGTCGGACGTGCCGCTTGATCGACTCCGGCACCTCGTAGGCGTCGGCGACGAGCTCCTCGTGCAGGTCGATGACCGGGACGACGGTGAGGTCGGCCCCGTTGAGCAGGTCGCCCAGCTGGTCGAGGAGCACCGGTCCGACGCCCTCGACCCGGGCCACTCCCGTGCCGACGCCCATGACGGCGGCCTCGTGCAGGTGGACGTGGACGATGCCGGGGGCCTTGAGCTTCGAGGCGTCGACCCGGTGCAGGGCCTCGACCAGCTCGGCGGTGATCGCGGTGACCTGGGACTGGGCGAGCTCCTCGGGGTCGCCGTTGGCGACCAGCAGCTGGAGGAGCTCGACGGGTCGCGCGAGCAGCCCCATAGCCTCCGACCGGAGCACGTCCTTGGTGGTACCCGGCGCGAACCGGGGCGCCAGCAGGTCCGCCACCCGGTCGACCATGGCGTCGATGAAGGCGGCGTCGGAGGCCTTGATGTTGGCGATCAGGAGGCGCAGCCCGTACTCCGAGGTCCGGCCCAGGCTGACGTGCCGGCGGCGCAGCTGCTGGTCGCGGCGCGCCTTCTCGCCCTCCTCGTCGACTTCGAGGATCTTTCCCTCCACCAGGCTGAGCAGCCGACCGGTCGGTAGCGATGCAACGCAGTCCGCCACCGCCTCGTCCACGATCCTGGCCTGCTCGACGGACAGGTGACGCGTCATCCGGGAGAGCTTGCCCGCGACCCACCGCTCACACTCAAGATCGGTCACCCGACGGAACACCCGCGGGAGGCGGTGGGCCAGATCGAGCGCCTCGGCCAACTGGTTGCGACAGGCCGTGGTGCTGATTTCTCGGCTGACCCCGAGCTCGGCGATGGAGAACTCCTGGACCTTGGGGGTGCCCTCTCCCCCGACCTGGATGAGCCTGTCGGCGAAGGGTGGTATGCGTTGTCCACGCGCCTTCGCTTCGGCCTGAGGATCCGTGGAGTGAAGCCCGGCCCAATGGAGCAGCAGCTTCAGGTCCTCGGCCTCCAGCTCGCGACGACGGCGCAGCAGACCCTCGGCATGCGTGAGCGTCGCGTCGACGCCGAGAGGGGTGAAGTCCATCGTGAAGGACACATTAGGGAACACCAGTTCGAATGTCAATACCCATGAGCAGAATTTCTGAAAAGTTCTGGGGTCAGCGCTTCCGCTTCTCCCGGGGCCGCTGCTGCAGCACGATCGGGGTGCCCACGAAGCCGAACTCCTCACGCAGCCGGCGCTCGATGTACCGCTCGTAGGACGCCTCCAGCCGGCCGCTGGTGAAGAGGACGAAGGTCGGTGGGGCGGTGCCGGCCTGGGTGCCGAAGAGGACCTTCGGCTGCTTCCCCCCGCGCACCGGGTGCGGGTGCTCGGCGACCAGGCGGCCGAGGAAGGAGTTCAGGGCGCCGGTACCGATCCGGGTCTCCCAGCCCTCCAGGGCTTTGTCGAGGGCCGGCACCAGGCGGTCGATGTGCCAGCCAGTGCGGGCGGTGACGTTGATGCGCGGCGCCCACTGCACCTGGACGAGGTCGCGCTCGATCTCCCGCTCCAGGTAGCGGCGCCGCTCCTCGTCGACCAGGTCCCACTTGTTGAAGGCGATCACCAGGGCCCGACCGGCCTCGCGGACCGTCTGGAGGATGCGGACGTCCTGTTCCGCGATCGACCCGCTGGCGTCCAGGACCAGCACGGCCACCTCCGCGCGGTCGATGGCGGTGGTGGTGCGCAGGGAGGCGTAGTACTCGTGCCCGCTGGCCTCCTTCACCCGCTTGCGGATCCCGGCGGTGTCGATGAACCGCCAGGTGCGCCCGCCGAGCTCGACCAGCTCGTCCACCGGATCGACGGTGGTGCCGGCGACCGAGTCGACGACCACCCGCTCGGCCCCGGCGAGCTTGTTCAGCAGGGACGACTTCCCCACGTTGGGCCGCCCGACGATGGCCACCCGGCGCGGGCCGGAGGGCGCCTCGAAGGACTGCGGTGGCGGCTCGGGGAGCGCGGTCAGTACGGCGTCGAGCAGGTCGCCGGAGCCGCGCCCGTGCAGCGCGGACACCGGGTAGGGCTCCCCCAGCCCCAGGTTCCACAGCGAGTGCGCCTCCGCCTCGGTGCGTTGGTCGTCGACCTTGTTGGCGGCCAGGACCACGGGCTTGCCGGAGCGGCGCAGCACCTTGACCACGGCCTCGTCGGCGTCGGTGATGCCCACGGTCGCGTCGACGACGAAGAGGACGGCGTCGGCCAGTGTCACCGCGATCTCCGCCTGACCCGCGATCCGCTCGGCGAGCCCGCGCGCGTCGGGGTCCCAGCCGCCGGTGTCCACGACCGTGAACGCCCGCCCGTTCCAGGACGCGTCGTAGGACACTCGGTCCCGGGTCACCCCCGGCACGTCCTCGACCACTGCCTCTCGGCGGCCCAGGAACCGGTTGACCAGCGTCGACTTGCCCACGTTCGGCCGGCCCACGACCGCCAGCACCGGGACCGGCCCCTCCGGTGCGTCCGTCGGCTCGGGGACGGCTGTGTCACTCATGGGCGTCCTCGATCATCGCCTCGAGGGCCTCGCTGTCCCCGCTGGGCAGCGGTCCGGGGAGGGTACGGCCGGTGGTGGCCAGGGCCTCGTCCAGTACGGCGAGCATGTGTGAGCGCAGCTCCCCGGCGACCCGGGTGACGTCCGCGCGGCGCCGGGGCCAGAGCTGGGGCGGCGTCGACCAGCGCTCGCCGTACACCATGTCGATCCGGGCGCCCCGCGGTGGGATCGCATGGCTGCCCTCGCCGGGGGCGCGGGTGCCGAGCATCATGACCGGCACGACGGGTGCTCCGGAGACCAGGGCGAGGTAGGCCACGCCCGGCCGGAACCGCTCCAGGGTCCCGGCCCCTCGCGTGCCCTCCGGGAAGATGCCCACCGCGCCGCCGTCGCGCAGCACCCCGAGGCAGGCCTTGATGGCGCCGGGGTCGGGGTGGAAGCGGTCGAGCGAGATCTGGCCGCTGGCCCGCAGGAACCAGCCGCCCCGTCCAGCAAACATCTCCTGCTTGGTCAACGCGTGCACCGGCCGCGGACCGACCACGGCCAGGAGCGGGCCGTCGATCAGGCCGATGTGGTTGGCAGCGAGGATCACCGGGCCGCGACTCGGCACCCGATCGGTGCCGTGCTGGTGCAGCTCGAAGCGTCGCCGGAGCACGGCGTGGCCGGCGCCGCGGAAGGTGTAGAGCAGCGTCCGGGGCGGCTTCCTCACGGCGCCTCCCCCCGCTCCCCCGCTGCCTCCGCGGCCTCCGGCGCCACTGCGGCGACCAGGGTCAGGATCTGCTCGATGACCTCTTCAAGTGTGTACGGCGTGGTGTCCACGTGAACCGCGCCGTCGGCCTGCACCAGTGGTGCGGTGGCCCGCCCGGAGTCGATCCGGTCGCGGTCCAGCAGCGAGGCCTGGGTGGAGGAGAGGTCGGCGCCACCCTGCTCGGCGGCGCGCCGGGCCGCTCGGGCGGCCGGGTCGGCGGTGAGGAACACCTTGACCGCCGCGTCGGGTGCCACCACCGACCCGATGTCGCGCCCCTCGACGACGATGTCACCGTCGCCGATGACCGCGCGCTGCAAGTCCAGAAGTCGCCGGCGCACCTCGGGCACGGCGCTGACCGGGCTCACCGCCCCGGTGACGTCGTCCCCGCGGATCGCTACCGCGACGTCCGTGCCGTCCACGTGGATCGTCGGGGCGTGCGGGTCGGTGCCGGACTCGACCACCGGCCGGCCGGCGTGCGCAGCGACGGCTTCGGGGTCGTGCACGTCGACGCCCTCGCGCAGCATCCACCAGGCCATCGCCCGGAACATGGCTCCGGTGTCGAGGTAGCGCAGCCCCAGCCGGGAGGCGACGCCGCGAGCGGTGCTGGACTTCCCGGACCCCGACGGTCCGTCGATGGCCACGACGAGGCCGGTCCGCGTGCTGCTCACGACCGCCCAGCCTACCGGTGGGTGACCCAGCCCCGGTCCTTGAGCAGGGCCAGCAGCCGGTCGGCCAGCCCCTCCGCCACCACCAGCTCCACGAGGCCGGTGTCCCGACCGGGGTCGTGGTCGATGTAGACGTCCTCGATGTTCACCTCGCTGGCGCCGGCGTCGGCGAAGAGCCGGGCCAGCTCGCCGGGGTGGTCGGGCACGGACACGAAGACGGAGGTGGTGGGCTGGGGGGCGCCGCCGTGCTTGCCCGGGATCACCCGGGTGCCGGCCACACCGCGGGTGAGTACGCCGTCCAGGGCGGTGGGCTCACCGGTCCCGATGGCCGCCATGAGCTCGTCGAGACGGTCGCGGACGTCGCCGAGCAGGTCCAGCACCGCCGCGGCGTTGCCGGTCACGATCTGGCGCCAGAGGGCCGGGTCACTCCCGGCCACGCGGGTCACGTCGCGCACGCCCTGCCCGGACAGGGCCAGGTGCTCGCTCGGGGCGTCGACGAGCTGGCCCGCCATCAGCACCGCCAGCAGGTGGGGCAGGTGCGAGGTGCGGGCCACGGCGTGGTCGTGCTCGGCGGGGGTGAGGCGGACCGGGATCCCACCGCAGCGCGCCGCCAGCTCCTCGACGACGGCGGTGGCGGCCGCGGTGGCCACCGGTCCCGGGGTGACCGCCCACGGCCGGGCGTCGAAGAGGGCGGCACTGGCGGCCAGCGGACCGGACCGCTCGCTGCCGGCCATGGGGTGGCTCCCGACGTACCGCTCGAGCCGGTCGGCGGCGACCAGCGTCGCCACCTCCGCCAGCGGCTGGGACTTGATGCTCCCGACGTCGGTCACCACCGCGTCGGTCCGCTCCAGCCAGTGCGCGACGACGGGGCCGAGATGGTCCGGCGGTACGGCGACCACCACGAGCTGGGGCTGCTCCCCCGGCTCGAACGCGCGGCCGGCGCCGAGGCCGGAGGCGGTGCGCACGTGCTCGGCGGAGGCGTCGGCCAGCAGTACCTCCAGGCCGGCCCGGCGGCAGGCGAGCGCCACCGAGGTGCCGACCAGCCCGGTGCCGACCACCAGCACGGGACCCGCGAGCGTCCCGGTCACGGGGCGTCCTCGTCAGGCACCGACCGGACCCGGGTCAGGTCGCTGCGCAGCGTGGCGGCCCCGTGCAGGTAGCAGTGGGTGACCTCGGAGCGGGGCAGGCCGGTCTCCACATGGGCGAGCATCCGCACCACGCGTGGCATGGACGACTCGATCTCCAGCTCTCGGGCACACAGCAGCGGCACCTCGCCGAACCCGAGTCGGCGGGCGGCGTACGCGGGGAACTCGGACACCAGGTCCGAGGTCGCGGTGAAGATCACCGAGATGAAGTCGTCGACGTCGAGCCCGTTGGACGTCATCACGTCGATGACCAGCTCGGCCACCCGGTCGAGCATGTGCTCGCGGCTGTCGTGGTCGAGCTGGGTCGCGCCCCGCACCGCGCGCACCGCCATGACTCGGGACTCCTCCCCGCCGATTCGTGGACGGCCACACCCTAGACGAAGCGCCGCGTCACAGACCGGCGCTGTCCAGCAGTGCGCCGAGCTCTTTGCTGGTGAGCTCGCGCAGACCGCCCGGCTTCAGGGAGCCGAGCCGGACCGGGCCGATCGCGGTGCGGGTGAGCCGGCGCACAGGATGGCCGACGTGGTCGAGCAGCCGCCGCACGATCCGGTTGCGTCCCTCGTGCAGCACCACCTCGACGATCGACCGACCGGCGGCTCCGCCGCGACCCCGTTCGATGATCCGCGCGCGAGAGACGGTCACCGGCCCGTCTTCGAGGGTCACGCCGGCGAGCAGTGCCTGGAGGGTCTTGTTGGTCAGGTTTCCCTCGACCTCGGCGACGTAGGTCTTGTCCACCTCGAAGGACGGGTGGGCCATCCGATGGGCGAAGTCCCCGTCGTTGGTGAGGAGGATCAGGCCGGACGTGTCGGTGTCGAGACGCCCCACGTGGAAGAGCCGCTCGGGCCGGTCGGCGACCAGGTCGGCGAGGGTACGTCGGCCCTCGGGGTCCGACATCGTCGAGACCACCCCGCGGGGCTTGTGCAGCACCAGGTAGACGTGCGGCGAGACCGGTGGCAGCCGGCGACCCTCCACCCGGATCACGGCCCGCCGCGGGTCGACCTTCGTCCCGAGCCGGGTGACCACCTCTCCGTCCACCTCGACGGCGCCGGCCAGCATCAGCTCTTCACAGCGGCGCCGCGAGGCCACCCCGGACTGGGCGAGCAGCTTCTGAAGCCGCACCAGCCCGTCGTCGGTCACGCCGGGGTCTCCTCCAGGTCCGCCATCTCCGGAAGGTACGGCGCGAGCTCGGGCAGCTCCTCCAGAGAGGCGACGCCGATCCGCTCCAGGAAGTAGCCGGTGGTCCGATAAAGGGTCGCCCCGTGCTCGCCGTCCTCGCCGGACTCCTCCACCAGCCCGCGGGTGAGCAGCGTGCGCATCACCCCGTCGACGTTGACGCCGCGCACCGCGGAGACCCGCCCCCGCGACACCGGCTGGAGGTAGGCCACCACGGCCAGCGTCTCGAGGGCGGCCTGGGTGAGTCGTGCCTGCTGGCCGTCGAGGACGAACGACTCCACGACCCCGGCGTACTCCTCGCGGGTGTAGAACCGCCAGCCCCCGGCGACGTTGCGCAGCTCGAAGCCGCGACCGTCGCGGTCGTACTCCTCGGCGAGCGACTGCAGTGCCTGCTCGACCTCGGCCACGGCGTACCCCGCGGCGGAGGCGAGCACCAGGGCGTCGAGCGGCTGGTCGGCCACCATCAGCAGCGCCTCGAGGGAGGGTCGCAGGTCGGCGACAGGGACCGCGAGCGCCTCCATCGGCTCCTCGGTGTGGTCCTGCTCGGTCACGTCGTCTCCTCCTCGACCGGCTCCGCGCCGGCCAGCTCGTCGAACTCGTCGTCGATGTCCACGGCGCCCTCGTCCGCACCGGTCCACCGGACCGTCAGCTCACCCATCGGGGTGACCTGGTCGAACCCCACCGCGCCCTCCCGGAACAGCTCGAGCAGGGCCAGGAACCGGGCCACCGTGGTCACCGTGTCCGGGGAGTCCCCGCACAACGCCCGGAAGGTCATCGCCCCGGCCCGGCGCAGCCGCTCCACCATCAGCCCGGCCTGCTCGCGCACGCTGACCCGGGGAGCATGGATGTGCCCCAGGGCCAGCTCCGGCACCGGCTTCGGCTCCAGCGCGCGAGCGGCCAGGGCGGCGAACTGGTCGAGCCCGATCCCGATCAGCACCTCGGGCAGCAGCTCGGCGAAGCGAGGCTCGAGAGCCACCGAGCGGGGGTGCCGGTGACCCTCGGCGGCGAGCCGCTGCTCGAGCACTCCGGCGACCTGCTTGAACGCCTTGTACTGGAGCAGCCGCGCGAACAGCAGGTCCCGGGCCTCGAGCAGCGCGAGATCCTCCTCGTCCTCGACATCCCCCTGCGGCAGCAACCGGGCCGCCTTCAGGTCCAGCAGCGTGGAGGCGACGACGAGGAAGGACGTGGTCCGCTCCAGGTCCCACTCCGCGAGGTCCTTGACATGCGCGATGAACTCGTCGGTGACCGTCGACAGGGACACCTCGGTGATGTCGAGCTTGTGCTTGGCGATCAGGCTGAGCAGGAGGTCGAAGGGTCCCTCGAAGTTGTCGAGCCGGACCTCGAACGCCGGAGCCGGATCGGCGAGCTCGGTCATCCCTCGCTCAGCCGGCGCACGAGCGGACTCTCGTCGCCGAGTAGCTCGAACTCCGAGAGCACCAGGTCCAGCGCCTCACGGACCAGGCGGCCGCGGTCCACGGCCAGGCCATGGTCGGCCCGCAGTTGCAGCCGCACCTGCTCCAGGTGCAGCAGCTCCGCCGACGTGACGTAGACCGTCATCTTCTCGTCGTGCCGGACCCGGCCCGACGGTCTCCGCCGGGTCGGCTCCGCGAGGACCGGGGTCGGCTCCGCGAGCTCCTCGGTGGGACGGAACAGATCGTCGGCGGCGGGAAGCGTCACCCGTCGAGACAACGAGCCAGCACCTCCTTGGCCAGCTGCCGGTAGGCCTCGGCGCCCGGCGAGTCGGTGGCGTACGTCGTGATCGGCTCGCCGGCGACCGTGGAGTCGGAGAACTTCACGGTCCGGCGGATGACGGTGTGGAAGACGGTGTCCCCCCACGCCTCCACGAGCCGCTGCATGACCTCGCGGCCGTGCAGGGTGCGGCCGTCGTACATCGTGCCCAGCACTCCGTCGATCTGGAGCTTCGGGTTGAGCCGCTCGCGCACCTTGTCGATGGTCGTCTTGAGCAGGGCCACCCCGCGGAGGGCGAAGTACTCGCACTCCAACGGCACGATGACCCCGTCGGCGGCGGTGAGGGCGTTCACCGTGAGCAGGCCCAGCGAGGGCTGGCAGTCGATGAGGATGACGTCGTACTTCTCGACCGCCGGGGCCAGCACCCGAGCCAGCGTCTGCTCGCGTGCCACCTCGTGAACAAGCTGCACCTCAGCGGCCGACAGGTCGATGTTGGAGGGCAGCAGGTCCATCCCGGGGATCCCCGACGGCACCACCGCGTCGTCCAGGGTGACCTCGCGCTGCATCAGCAGGTTGTAGATCGTGAGCGGCATGTCGTGCGGGTTGAGGCCGAGACCGACCGACAGCGAGCCCTGCGGGTCGAAGTCGACCAGCAGCACCGTCCGCCCGTACTCCGCCAGCGAGGCGCCCAGGTTGATGGTGGTCGTGGTCTTGCCGACCCCGCCCTTCTGGTTGCACATCGCGATCACCCGCGCGTTGCCGTGCTCGGTGAGCGGCGTCGGCTCGGGCAGGTCCGGCAGCGGCCGGCCGGTGGGTCCGAGGACCGGCTCGGTGACCGTCGGCTCGGTGACGACCGGCTCGGTGACGGTCGGCTCCGTGGCGGGGAACGGGATGGGATCGGTGAGCACGGTGGCGCCTCCTGGGGAAGGGGGAGGACTGTCTTGCAGTGGATGGCTGGTGGGAAGTGGCGGACTCAGCAGGGGCGGCATCTCGGGGGCGCCTCCGGAGGCTCCGGGACCGAACCCACCCGGCACGTACGGGCCACCGCTCATCTGCACTCCTCCTGGTCGGCCGCCGGGTGTGAATCGACAATGTCGATAGGGCGACATCCCGCCGGCACCGTCAGGCTAGGACGGCGCTCGGACCGCGAACAACACAACCCGCGGTTACCCCCAAGGTTTCTTGAAATCTGTTGAGAGCGTGTGTACGGCGGCCTCGGGAACTGCACAACCGCGGGGCCCCTGTGGACGCCCCTGTGGAGGGCTAGCCGGGGCTCACGTCGAGGCGGGCGAGGTACTCCCGTTGCTCGTCGGTGTCGGGAACGCGCAGCCCTCGAGCCTCGGTGATGAGCTGCCAGGCCTCCTCGGCGTCGTACCCCTCGATCCTCAGCACCGCCGCGGCCAGCAGGGAGCTGCGCCCGATCCCGGCCCGGCAGTGGACCACCACGGCGCGGTCGGCCAGGAGGTCCTGGACCAGATCCCGGGCCAGGTCGCGGAACGGACCGGGTGCCGGGACGGCCAGGTCGGGGATGGGGAAGCGCCGGAATGCCAGCTCCGCGTCGCCCGCCAGCGCCTCCTCGTCAGCGAGGTCGAGCTCGACGAGCTCGGTGTCGGTCAGCAGGCAGACCAGTCGGTCCACGCCGTCGTGGACGAGGGCGGTGAGCTCCTCGGCCAGCCAGGCGCCACCACGCGGTCGGGCCATGGTGCTGAGCCGCCCCGCGGCGCTCCCCCGGTCGACGGTGAACAGCTCCGGTCGCATCCCGCCTCCCGCGCTCAGTCCCGGGCCCGGGGGTGGGCGGTGGCGAAGACCTCGCGCAGGTTGTCCACCGTGACCAGGGTGTACACCTGCGTGGTGGTGACCGAGGCGTGCCCGAGCAGCTCCTGCACGACCCGCACGTCGGCGCCGCCGTCCAGCAGGTGGGTGGCGAAGGAGTGGCGCAGCGTGTGGGGGGACACCGCGCCGCCCACCCCGGCCCGCTCGGCCGCCCGGGTGAGCACCGCCCAGGCGCTCTGCCGTGACAGCCGCCCACCCCGCGCGTTGAGGAAGACCGCCGGCGTCCCGGCTCCGGCGCCGAGCAGCTCGGTCCGGCCGCGGACCAGGTAGGCGGAGACCGCCTCCCGCGCGTAGGAGCCGACCGGGACCAGTCGCTCCTTGCCACCCTTGCCGCGCAGCAGCACGGTGCCGTCGACGAGGTCGACGTCGTCGACGTCCAGGCCCACGGCCTCGGAGATCCGGGCGCCGGTGCCGTACAGCACCTCGAGCAGCGCCCGGTCGCGCAGCGCCAGCACGGTGCCGGGCGAGCCCGCCGCCTCCAGGATCGCCTCGATGTCGGCCAGCGGCAGCGCCTTGGGAAGCCGCTTGGTCGCGGCCGGGGGCTTGACCGCGGCCGCGGGGTCGGTCCGGGCCAGCCCGTCGCGGACCGCGAACCGGTGGAAGCCGCGCACGGCGACTACGGTGCGGGCCGCGGAGGTGGCCGAGAGCGGCGGATGGTCCTCGTCTCCCTCCCGGAGCCGGACCAGGAAGTCGGTCACGGTGCCCTCGGTCACCGCGTCCAAGTCCTCGACGCCGGCCGCGGCCAGGTGGTCGAGGTAGCGGCCCAGGTCACGTCGGTACGACGTCAGGGTGTTGGCGGCCAGCCCCCGCTCGACGCCGAGATGGTCGAGGTAGGTCCGCACCGCCCGGACGAGGGCGGCGTTCCCGGGTGCCTCGGTGGCGACCACTCAGGCCAAGACGGTGTCCACGCTCACCGCCGGGATGCCGACGGCGGTGCCGACGGGAGCGTTGGTGAGCTGACCGGCATGGGTGTTGAGACCGAGGGCCAGGGCATGGTCGTCGCGGCAGGCCTGGGCCCAGCCCTTGTCGGCCAGCGCCACCGCGAACGGCAAGGTGGCGTTGGTCAGGGCGTAGGTGGAGGTGTTGGGCACCGCGCCGGGCATGTTGGCCACGCAGTAGAAGATCGAGTTGTGCACCTCGTACGTCGGATCGGCGTGCGTGGTCGGGCGAGTGTCGGCAAAGCACCCGCCCTGGTCGACGGCGATGTCGACGAGCACCGAACCGGGCTTCATCCGGGACACCAGGTCGTTGCTGACCAGCTTGGGTGCCGCTGCACCGGGGATCAGCACTGCGCCGATCACCAGGTCCGCCTCCATCACCTGCTGCTGGATGGCCAGCTTGGAGGAGGCCAGGCCGTGCACCCGGTTGTTGTAGCGCCAGAACGACATCCGCAGCTTGTCCAGGTCGGTGTCGAGCAGGGTCACGTCGGCACCCATGCCCAGCGCGATGTTCGCGGCGTTCTGACCCGAGACGCCGGCACCGATGATGACGACCTTGGCGTTGGCGACACCGCCGACTCCACCCATGAGCACGCCGCGGCCACCCCGGGCCTTCATCAGCGAGTGCGCACCCACCTGCGGTGCCAGGCAGCCGGCGACCTCCGACATCGGATAGAGCAGCGGCAGGCCGCCCGAGGGGAGCTGCACGGTCTCGTAGGCGATGGCGGTCACCTTCCGGTCGATCAGCTCCTGGGTGAGCGGCTTGTCCGCGGCCAGGTGCAGGTAGGTGAAGAGCAGCAGTCCCTCCCGCATCCGGTGGTACTCCTCGGCGATCGGCTCCTTCACCTTGAGCACCATGTCCGCCGTACCCCACACCTCGTCGGCGGAGTCCAGGATCTTCGCTCCCGCCGCGACGTACTCCTCGTCCGGAACCTGGGAGCCGACCCCGGCGCCCCGTTCGACGAACACCTCGTGCCCGTGCTCGGTCAGCTCGTGCGCGCCGACGGGGGTCAGTGCCACCCGGTACTCGTGGACCTTGACTTCCTTGGGTACGCCGACCTTCACCGCGCCTCCTCTGCTCGCGCACCACGTCGTCATGGTGCCCGGGGACAACCTACTCCCGGCGCTACTCCTGGCGCCTCAGTCCGGACTCGTCGAGCGGGAAGCGCAGCTCGCGCTGGCGATCGATGGCGGCGCCGATCAGACCAGCGAAGAGCGGGTGCGGACGGGTCGGTCGGGAGCGCAGCTCCGGGTGGGCCTGGGTGGCCACGTAGTACGGGTGTACGTCGCGCGGCAGCTCGATGAACTCGACCAGGCCGAGGTCGGGGTTGGTGCCGGAGAACACCAGCCCGGCCCCCTCGAGCTGGTCGCGGTAGGCGTTGTTCACCTCGTAGCGGTGTCGATGCCGTTCGTGGATCGCCGCCTCGCCGTAGGTCTCCCGGACGACGGTTCCGGTCGCGAGATCAGCCGGGTACAGCCCCAGACGCATCGTGCCGCCGAGGTCGCCGGCCCCCTCGACGAACGACTTCTGCTCCTCCATCGTGGCGATCACCGGCTCGGGGGCGTCGGGGTCGAACTCGGTGGACGCGGCCTTCTCGAGACCGGCCACGTTGCGGGCGTACTCGATGACCATGCACTGGAGGCCGAGGCACAGCCCCAGCGTGGGGATCTGGTGGGTACGGGCGTACGTGAGCGCACCGAGCTTGCCCTCGATGCCGCGGATGCCGAAGCCGCCGGGGACGCACACCGCGTCGACGTCCTCGAGGTGCTGGCGCGCCCCGGCCGGGGTCTCGCACTCGTCGGAGGCGATCCAGCGGACATGCACCTTCGCCTCGTGGGCGAAGCCGCCGGCGCGCAACGCCTCCACGACGGACAGGTAGGCGTCGGGGAGGTCGATGTACTTCCCGACCAGGGCGACGGTGACCTCCTCCTTGGGGTGGTGGACCCGACGCAGCAGGTCGTCCCACACCGTCCAGTCGACGTCGCGGAAGGGCAGCCCGAGCCGGCGCACGACGTACGCGTCGAGACCCTCGCGGTGCAGCACCTTGGGGATGTCGTAGATGGAGGGGGCGTCGGCGGCGGTGACCACCGCCTCCTCGTCCACGTCGCACATGAGCGAGATCTTGCGCTTGATCCCGTCGGGCAGCTCGCGGTCGGCCCGGCACACGATGGCGTCGGGCTGGATGCCGATGGAGCGGAGCGCGGCCACGGAGTGCTGGGTCGGCTTGGTCTTGAGCTCCCCGGAGGGACCGATCCACGGCACCAGGGAGACGTGCAGGAAGAAGCAGTCGTCACGGCCGATGTCGTGGCGCACCTGCCGGGCGGCCTCGAGGAAGGGCAGTGACTCGATGTCGCCGACGGTGCCGCCGATCTCGGTGATCACCACGTCGACCGGCCGCTCGCCCTCGTCGACCCGGGCCATCGCCCGGATCCGGTCCTTGATCTCGTTGGTGATGTGCGGGATCACCTGGACGGTGTCGCCGAGGTAGTCGCCGCGCCGCTCCTTGGCGATGACCGAGGAGTACACCTGGCCGGTGGTCACGTTGGCGGCCTGCCCGAGGTTGGTGTCGAGGAACCGCTCGTAGTGGCCGATGTCCAGGTCGGTCTCGGTCCCGTCGTCGGTGACGAACACCTCGCCGTGCTGGAACGGGTTCATCGTCCCGGGGTCGACGTTGAGGTAGGGGTCGAGCTTCTGCATGGTGACGCGCAGGCCGCGTGCCTTCAGCAGGCTGCCGAGACTCGAGGCCGTGAGCCCCTTGCCCAACGAGGAGGCGACGCCTCCGGTGACGAACACGTGCTTGGTGGGCGCCGGAACCTTCACGGGGTTCTAGCCTACCCCAGGCTCACCGCTCCGTCGGCGCCCGACGCACCGTAGGCACCGCCGCGGGTGTCCGGCCACTCGGTGAGGGCCAGCAAGGTCGTGCTCAGACCGGCCGGGGTGTCCACCCCGTCGACCGTGGCGACCTCGCTGGTGAAGGACTCGTCGCGGAGCCGGTCGAGCCGCCCGTCCTGGCCGTCTGCTGTCGACGCGGCGACCACCAGAGCGGGGGCGTGCTGGGCGAGTCCGGTCAGGATCTCCCGGTAGATCGGGTCGTCCGCCGGGTCGGTGTCCTCGCCCAGGAGCACCACGACGTACGACGCCCGCTTGGTCGGCGTGCCGACCGCCCGGACCAGCTCGGCGCCGGACAGGCTCTGCCGGATCGAGGCCGCCTCGTCCGTGGCCTTGGCGCCGCGCCCAGTCGTGTTGGCGATCGCGATCCCGAGCAGCTGCCCGATCCGGTTGTAGGCGGCTGGCTCTTCGTCGACGGCGGTGGCACTCAGCTGGGTCGAGAGCTGGCTGCCGAGCGTGTCGACCAGCGCCTGCTCGCCCGGTGACACGAGTGCCGGCTCGACCTGGTAGCTCCCGGCGAGGACTCCCCCGGCGACGCCGATCTCTTCGGTGACCGCCGTCATCGTGGCCTCGGGCACCCCCGGGAAGGCGAGCACCGAGACCGGTGCGTTCGCGAGCCCGGCGCCGTACACCCGTCCCGCGGTGCCGGCCAGCACCTCGTCGGAGAAGCCGGCGCCTTCCTCCGCTGCAGGCTCCGGTGTGGTCGTGGCCGTGCTGGGTGGGTTGTCGAGCCACTGCTGACCGGCCGGAGAGGCCACGACTGCGGCGGCCAGCGCGACCACTGCCGAGACCAGAAGCGCCACGGCCGGCCAGGTGCGCAGTCGGCGCCGGTGCAGGACGGGGACGGCGGGGGCATCCACCAGGCGGGGCCCGACCTTGAGCCGAGTGAGGTAGGTGCTGGCGAGCCCCGGGCGGTGTCGGTCCAGGAGCTCCTCGAGGGTGGCCTGGAGGCCGACTCCCACGACCACCGAGGCGCCCGCTGCGTGGGCCAGCAGCAGCCCGACGTCCTCGGGGTCGAGCGCGGTGGCGACCCGCACGGCGTTCGGCACGTCGACCTCGGCGTCGGTCCCGCGGCCCACGCACACGACCACGTCCCGGGCCGCGCGGAGGGTCTCCGGCCTCGGCAGCACGTCGTCGGCCCCGCTCAGGATGACGACGTCGGGGCGCAACCGTGCGGCCAGGAGGGTGTCCGCGGCGCGGCCCACGCCCACGAGCACGGTGCCCGGCTCCCGGGCGAGCCGGCGGACCTGGCCGAGCTGCTCGCGGTGCTCCGGGGTCGGCGCGACGACCACCGCCGGGTGCCGCGCGAAGCGGGTGCGTAGGGACGGCAGCCCGTCGGCCTGCAGCAGGAGGTCCTCCTCACGGCGCAGCAGCTCGGCCGAGTGGCGCAGGAAGCCCTCCAGGTGCACCGGCAGTCCGGCCCGGGCCCGGTCCATCTCCTCCCGCACGGTCGCGGCATCGACCACCCGACCCGAGGCCACCAGCTCGTCGCCCACGAACAGGTCGCGCCCGTGCAGCCGGACGGCGGTGCCGTCGCGAACCGCGGCGAAGCCATCGGCGCCGACGCCGTCGACCATGGCGATCCCCGCCTCGGCCAGCACCGCCGGCCCCAGGTTCGGGAACCGGCCCGAGATCATCGGGGCGGCGTTGACGACGGCGCAGACCCCGGCCTCGACGAGGGCGGTGGCGGTCGCCCGGTCCAGGTCGAGGTGATCCACGACGGCGAGGTCGCCGGGGCGCAGTCGGGCGAGCAGGGCAGCGGTGTGCCGGTCGACCCGCGCGGTGGCCCGCAGACCCGGGAGATCGGGCGCGGGACGACGGCGGGTGGCCAGCTGGGGGAAGGTCAGCTTCATGACGCGATCCATCCTGACATCGCGTCACCGCTCGGGAGCGGAGCCCGCGACGTGTGTCGGGGATCGCGCTACGAGCGGGCCCGGGCGGCGTCCAGCAGCTCCTGGGCGTGCGCGCGGGCGGTGTCGGACTCCGCCACCCCGGCCAGCATCCGGGAGAGCTCCCGCACCCGCTCCTCGCCCTCGAGCACGGTGAGCCCGGCGGTGGTCACCGAGCCGTCCCGGGACTTCTCGACGACGATGTGCCGGTCGGCGTACGCCGCCACCTGTGGCAGGTGGGTGACCACGAGGACCTGGGCCCGCTCCGCCAGCTGGGCCAGGCGACGACCGACCTCGATCGCGGCGGCCCCGCCGACGCCGGCGTCCACCTCGTCGAAGACGAAGGTCGGGACGGGGCTGGTGCCGGCCAGCGACACCTCGACGGCGAGCATCACCCGAGACAGCTCCCCGCCGGAGGCACCGCGGTGCAGCGGTCGCGGCTCAGCGCCGGTATTGGCGGTCAGCAGCAGCTCGACCTCGTCCACGCCGTTGGGTCCGAACCGCAGCCGGCGCTCCCCCACCTGGAGACCGCGTTCCGGATCGCCCTCCTGCTGCCGGACCTCGACGTCCAGCCGGGCGTCCGGCATCGCCAGGGAGGCCAGCTCGGCGGTGACCTCGGCGGCCAGCCGCCCGGCGGCCCGCTCCCGGGCCGCGGTGAGGCGTTCCGCCGCCTCGCCGAGCGCCGCCCGGAGCGCGGCGCGCTCGGCCCGGAGCTCCTCGACCCGGGTGTCGGAGCCGTCCAGCTCCCCTAAGCGGTCGGCGGACCGCGCCGCCCACTCGAGGACCTCGTCGATGCTCTGCCCGTACTTGCGGGTCAGCGCGGTGAGGGCGGCGCGGCGCTCCGAGACCGCTGCCAGTCGGGCGGGATCGCTGTCGAGACGGGAGGCGTAGGACGCCACGTCGGCGGCCACGTCGCTGAGCAGGTAGGTGACCTCGCCGAGCCGGTCGGCGAGCTCGCCCGCCTCCGGGTCGTGCTCGCGGACCGAGTCGAGCTGACCCCGCGCCGACGAGGTGGCGCCCACCGCATCCGGGCTCCCCTCCTCGCTGGAGAGCAGCTCTCGGGCCTGCTCGGCGGCCGTGCGGAGGGTGTCGGCGTACCCGAGCCGCGACTCCTCCGCCGCCAGCTCGAGGTCCTCCCCCGGCTGGGGCGCGGTGGACTCGACCTCGTTCAGCCCGAACCGGAGCAGGTCGGCCTCGCGGGCCCGCTCGCGCGAGTTGGCGACCACGTCGGCGAGCTCTCGCTCCACTTCGACCAGGCGCGCGTGCACCGGCGCATAGCCCTTGAGTGCGTCGGCCACCGACTTGCCGGCGAACCGGTCCAGCGCCTCGCGCTGCGCCCGCGGACGCAGCAGCCGGTGCTGGTCGGACTGCCCGTGGACGGCGACGAGCGGCTCGGTGACCGCCGCCAGGGTGGACACGGGCACCCCCGCGCCGCCGACGAAGGCCCGGGACCGGCCCTCGGTGGACCCGGTGCGCGCCGACACCGTGCGGGCCAGCACCACGCGGTCGTCCTCGACCTCGCCACCCGCCTCGTCCACGGCGGCTGCGAATGCGGGGAGAGCCGACGAGTCGACCACGCCCTCGACTCGGGCGGTCCTCGCCCCCGCCCGGACGGCGCCGCTGTCGGCCCTGGCACCGAGCAGCAGTCCGAGGGCGGTCACCACCATGGTCTTGCCGGCGCCGGTCTCCCCGGTGATCACCGTCAGGCCGGGGCCGAGCTCCAGGGTCGAGCTCTCGATCACGCCGAGAGACCCGATCCGGATCTCCTCAATCATCGGCGGTCCCGCGCCGCCAGCCCTGGACCGGGAGCCCGAACTTGGCGACCAGCCGGTCGGTGAACGGCGCCGGGTCCAGGCGGGCCAGCCGGACCGGCGTCGACCCCCGGCGCACCTCGATCCGGGCGCCCGGCGGGAGCTCGACGGTGCGGCGCCCGTCGCACCAGAGCACGGCGGTCGCCGACTCGCGGTCCATCAGCTCGATGACCAGCACCGAGTCGGGGGCGACCACCATCGGCCGCGCGAACAGGGCGTGGGCGCTCAGAGGAACCATGAGGAGCGCGTCGACGGTGGGCCACACGATCGGTCCGCCGGCGGAGAAGTTGTACGCCGTCGAGCCGGTCGGCGTGGCGCACACGACGCCATCACAGCCCCACCGCGACAGCGGGTGACCGTCGATGCCGACCATCACGTCGATCATCCGCTGTCGAGCGGCCTTCTCGACGCTGGCTTCGTTGAGCGCGAAGGTGCGGGCCACGAGCTCCTGGTCGCGGTGCACCGTCACCTCGACGGTGAGGCGGTCCTCGACGGCGTACCGACGGTGCACGATGGCGTCGATGGTGTGCTCGGCGTCCTCGGGCTCGGCCTCGGCCAGGAAGCCGACGTGGCCCAGGTTCACGCCCAGGAGCGGGGTGGCGCTCTCGTGCGTCAGCTCGGCCGCCCGCAGGATCGTGCCGTCGCCGCCGAGCACGACGGCAAGCTCGCAGTCCCGGCCCGCGTCGGTGGCCGCGTCGCTGAGCTCCAGCGCCGGGTCGTAGTCGAGCGGGTCGATGCCCAGGTGCTCCGCGTCGGCGCGGGGCAGTCGGACCAGCACCCCGTGCCGGCTCAGCGACCGGCAGAACTCCACGGCCAGGTCACCGATGTCCTTGCGGCCGGTGTGTCCCACCAGCAGTACCCGGCGCGGCCCCTCACTCACGAGTCCACCTTCTCACCCGGCACGCCCCGAGCCTCCTCCACCTCCGCGCGGAGCCGCTCCGTGTCGACGGCGGCCGGGCCGTGGCGCAACCAGAGGAAGAACTCGACGTTGCCCGACGGCCCCGGAAGCGGACTGGTGGCCACCGCCCGAGCGCCCCAGCCCAGCCGGTCGCCCGCCTCGGCGACTGCCGCGACGGCGTCTGCGCGCAGCGTCGGGTCGCGGACCACGCCGCCCTTGCCGACCCGGTCGCGGCCCACCTCGAACTGAGGCTTGACCATGAGCACCAGGTCGCCCTCGGGGACGGTCACTCCGGTCAGTGCGGGTAGCACCAGCTGGAGCGAGATGAAGGAGAGGTCGGCGACCACCAGCTCCACCGGCCCGCCGATGGTGTCCACGGAGAGCTCGCGCACGTTCGTCCGGTCGTGGACCTGGACCCGGGTGTCCTCGCGCAGTCGCCAGGCCAGCTGGCCGTACCCGACGTCGACGGCGACCACCGATCCCGCTCCGTGTCGGAGCAGGACGTCGGTGAAACCACCGGTCGAGGCGCCGGCGTCGAGGCAGCGGCGCCCCGAGACGTCGAGCCCCTCCGGAGCGAAGGCGGCGAGAGCCCCGGCCAGCTTGTGGCCGCCTCGGGAGACATAGTCCGGCCGGTCGGGGTCATCGACCACCACGATGGCGACGTCGGTCGTCACCGCGGTGGCCGGCTTGGTGGCCACCGCTCCGGAGACCCGGACCCGACCTGCCCCGATCAGCTCGGCCGCGTGATCGCGAGAGCGCGCCAGGCCACGGCGGACCAGCTCGGCGTCCAGGCGCAGCCGCCGCGGTGCCACGAGCTCAGGAGTCCGGCTCTTCGTCCAGGGCGGCACGCAGCTCGCGCTGGGCCTCCTCGAACACCGCGACGTGCTCGTCGACCGGGCGGTCCTCCAGTCCCTCGAGCGACTCGAGGACCTCGTCGACCCGTTGGTTCCCGGTGCGGGGCTCCTCCGGCGGCTGCTCGCTCATGCGTCGAGGCTATCCGGTGGGGTCACTCCGGTGATGTCGACGGGCTGACCGGCCGCGTCGAGGTGTCCCCACGCGGCGGTCGCCACGGCGCGCCACCAGTCGTCGGGCGCCCCCGCCCCCGACACCGTCACCCGTCCGTCGGTGACCGAGGCCTCCCAGCCACCACAGCGGGCTTCCGTCGGGGTCTCGCCGGGTTCGGGCGCCGGGTGCGGGCGGAGCAGTCCCGTCAACGCGCCCGAGACGTACGTCGGGCGCTGGTGAGGCGGCGCGGCGACCAGCTCGGGGAGCCCGGTGACACCGGTCAGGACCAGCAGCGAGTCCACCTCTGCGTGGTAGGCGCCCTCGATGTCGGTGTCGAGACGGTCCCCGACCATGAGCGGGCGCTGACCGCCGACCCGTCGCACCGTCTCGTCGATCAGCGCTCGCTGGGGCTTGCCCGCCACCTCGGGGGCCACGCCGCTGAAGTCCTGGAGCATGCGCACCATCACGCCGTGGCCCGGCGCCATGCCGTAGGACGCCGGGAAGGTCAGGTCGGTGTTCGTGGCCACCCACCACAGCCCGTCCCGGATCCGGACCGCGGCCCGCATCACGTCGCGCCAGAGCACGTCGGGACCGTAGCCGGTCACCACCGCCGCCACCTCACCCTCGTCGAGGGAGCGCACCGGGACCAGGGCCTCCTCGATCAGCGCGCGGCCCAGGCCCTCCGCGCCGAGCATGAGCACCCGGCTCTCCGGAGGCAGCCGGGCCGCCAGAATCCTGGCCGCGGCCTGGGCCGAGGTGACCACGTCCTCCGGCCAGGCCGGGACGCCGATGTTCACCAACCGTTGGACGACCGCGTCGGGGGGTCGGGAGGCGTTGTTGGTGATGAAGGCGACGCGCAGTCCCGAGTCACGAGCCGCGGCGATCGCCTCCGGCGCGCCGGGCACCGCGTGACCGCTGACGTAGACGACGCCGTCCAGATCCAACATGGCCAGGTCGTGGGCCTGGGTCAGGGGCACCGCCGACGAGCCCAGCATGGGCGCTCTCTCCTTCGCTCCGGGTCCTACGATGCAGCCAATGGAAGCCACCGCGGAGCCTGAGCCGGCGTACCTCGGCAGGCCCCTGCGGCTGCACGCGTTCCGTGGCCAGACCCTTCCCGCGCGTCGCGTCGGGGGCGGCGCCTCGGCCAGGGCACTGGCGCGACCCTACCGTGAGCAGGCCGCGGAGCTCGCCGCCGATCCCGCTCCGGCGATCTACCTGCACGAGTACACCGTGGCGGGCCTCACCGTTCGCGGCATCGTCGGGGCGCTCGACCTGACCAGCCGAGCCTCGCGTCCGGAGGACAGTCCCGTCCTGCCCCACGAGGGCGTCGAGTCGGGGCAGGTCACCCGGCTTGCCGAGCGGATGCTGGAGCTCGGGCTGCAGCCCGCTCCGATCCTGCTGGTGCACCGCGGCCCCGAGGTGGTCCGGGACGCGCTGCGCAGCGTGCCGGAGCGGCCGGCCGATCGCGCCTTCAGTGATCGGGCTGGTCAGCACCACCGGGTGTGGGCCATGCGCGACCCCGAGCTGCTGGACACCGTGGCGGCCGCGCTGGCCGAGGCCACTGTGGTGATCGCGGACGGTCACCACCGCTACGCCGCCTACCTGCGGTTGCAGCAGGAGCGTCCCGGCCCACCGTGGGACCGGGGGCTGGCGATGGTCGTCGACCAGGACGACACTCCGCTTCACCTGGGGCCGATCCACCGGGTGCTGCCCGGGACGAGGCTCGGCGAGCTGACCGCGCTTGCCGAGCGACTCGGCTGGTCGGTGCGGCCGTTGCCGCCGCGCCGGGCCCTGGACGCGCTCGCCCCGGCCACGGTGGTGCTCACCGACGGCGCCGACTGGATAGCGCTCGACCTGACGCCGGCCGACGGGGAGGCGGTGGTGGAGGTGGTGCACGCCCGGTTGCTCAACGGGCTGGAGCGAGCCCACCGGCTCGGCTACCACCACGGCGTGGAGACCGCGATCCGGGAGGTACGACGTCGGCCCGGCGTCGCGGTGCTGCTGCCGGCGCCGGCCTTCGACCAGGTCGCCGCGGTCGCCCGGCGCGAGCTCCTCTTCCCCGAGAAGGCCACCTCGTTCCAGCCCAAGCCGAGCATCGGGGTGCTCATGCGGTCGCTGCGCGACGAATGATCCGCGCCCGACCGACCTCCACCTCCACCCGCGAGGCGGTGCCGGTGGCGGTCCGGAAGAACCGTCGACGCAGGGCTCCGACCACCTCGACGGTGTCGCCGGCGTGCCAGCTGCGCACCGCCCGCCGGGCCCGGCCGCCCCACACCACGCAATCCAGGGCGTCCAGGCGGGCGCGGCCATCGGTTCCCCCAGCGGGTCGGTCGACCACGACCCGGAATACCCAGATCTCGTCCCCGCTGGGCAGGCTCCGCTCCACCGGGTCCTGGGTGAGCCGCCCTTGCAGCCGGACCTCGTTGACCGGCATCGCCTCCGCTGCGACCGTCATGCCGCACCTCCCTCACCTGTCGGGCCGTCGCTCAGGGAGGTCAGCGTGCCCGCTCCGGGACCGCTCTGGCACCCGCTATCGACGCGGCTGTGGATGACGCGGGCGCCGACACCAGCTGGGGACGGATAGCGGTCCGAAAAGGGGCCCGTGAAATGCCTAGAGGCCACCGGGTGGGTGGCCTCTAGGGGGTGGTTGTTCGGCG
>CAZKEZ010000031.1:0-16681 GCA_964551905.1 uncultured Nocardioides sp.
CGCCATTTGCGCCGGGTCGCGGATTCGTCTGACAGGTAGCGGGGACTCCGCGAGACTTGGGCCGTGAATCCGTCCACCTCTCGGGACGTCGGCGTCCCCGTCATCGACATCCGCGACCTGCACGTGCGCTTCGGCGAGGTCGAGGCGGTCACCGGCGTGGATCTGAGGGCGTACGCCGGCCAGGCCAGCGCGCTCCTGGGCCGCAACGGGGCGGGGAAGTCGACGACGATGCGGGTGCTCGCGGGCGTGATCCCGCCCAGCGCCGGGTCGGTGACGGTGGCCGGCTTCGACGTGCGGGAGCACACCCTGGCGGTCAAGCAGCGCACCGGGTACTGCCCCGACGTGGGCGGGCTGGTGCCGCGAGCGACCCCGTGGGAGCACCTGCAGCTCTCCGCGCGGCTGCGCCGGATGCTCGACTGGGAGGACCACGCCCGGCACCTCTTGGAGCGGTTCGAGCTCGGCGACGTCGCCCACCGGGTCACCGCCGGCTTCTCCCACGGCATGGGCCGTCGGCTGTCGGTGATCCTCGCCGCCTTCCATACCCCGCAGGTGCTGCTGCTCGACGAGCCGTTCGACGGCGTCGACCCGATCGGCGTCGAGGCGACGTTCGAGGTGATCGCCGACGCCCGGGCCCGCGGCGCCTGCGTCCTGGTCTCCACCCACCTTCGCGAGCTGGCGATCCAGGCCTGCAACACCGCGCTGGTGCTCCGCGGCGGCGAGCGGGTGGCCACGGTCTCCGCCGGTGAGATGGCAGGGGAGGAAGGCGCCCGTGCCTACCGTGCGCTCCTCGACTGAGCCCGCTCCTCGTCCGTCGACCCGCACGCCGAAGCTCCGGCCCGGGCTCGGCGCGCTGCGCCGCGCCGTCGTCGACGTGCGCCACCTGCTGTGGTTCCGGACTCAGGCGGTACGTCGCCGCCGGCTCGGCCGCCTCGTCGGCCTCGCCTTCCTCGCGGTCACCGTGGCCGCGGCCGCCGTGCCGGCGTACGTCCCCGGAGCCGGCGACTACGGCAAGGGGACCACGAGGGCGTGGGACGCGCTGCTGGTCCTGCCGACCATCCTGGCCGGGCTGCTGGTCCTGGCCACGATCTCCGCGGTGGCCTCGGGTGGCGGCCGCGAGCTGCTGGCCCACGAGCACGGCGTGATCCACCCGGTCAGCGCCACCACCGACCATCTCGGGGCACTGCTGCTCGCCCCGCTCAACATCGCCTGGCTGCTCCAGGCGTGGCTGCTGTTCGGGGCGGCGGCATACGCCCTGGGCCCGGACGGGCTCCTCCAAGCCCAGCTGATCACCCTGCTGTGGGTGGTGCTGGCCACCGCCTTCGCCCAGGTGCTGGCCTGGAGCGTCGAAGCGATTCGGCGCCGCGAGCACGGCGTGGTCGCCGTCCGGGGGCTGGGTCTCGTCGTGGCCGCGGTCGTGGTCTGGCTGCAGCTCACCGGCCAGCTCACCTCGGTGCTGGACCGGGTGCCGACCACCTTCGTCGTGCTCGGCATGATCGCCCCCGGACAGGAGCACCACCTGCGCTGGACGCTGACCGCATTGGCGCTGCTCGGGCTGGCGCTGGTGGCCGTCGCGCTCGGGGCGATCCCCGCGCACCTGGCCGCCCGCCGCCCCCCGCGCGACGAGATCAAGGCCGAGACGGGTGCCCGGCTGGCGCGCCGCGCGCCGCGCTCGGACCTGCTGGCCCTGGTCCGGATCGACCGTGGCTCGATCTGGCGGGCCGTGCCCATGCGCCGCGGCCTGACCGTGCTGGCCATCGGCCCGGGCCTGGTCGCCCTGGCCGGTGGGCTCGAGTGGGACATGATGACGATCCTGCCCGGACTCGTCGCCTCCGGTGCCGCCCTGCTCTTCGGCGTGAACGCCTGGTGCCTCGACGCCCGCGGGGCCCTGTGGCGCGAGAGCCTGCCGGTGGACCCTCGGGCCGTGTTCGCCGCCCGGGTACTGGTTCTCACCGAATGGCTCCTCGTCGCCTCCGGCGTCACCCTGGTCCTCGGCGGTCTCCGTGCGGGGCTGCCGACGCCCGAGGAGCTGTCGGCTCTTCTCTGCTGCCTGGTCGTGGTGACGGTGCAGGTGGTCGGCGGCGCCATGCGCTGGTCGCACCGGCGTCCGTTCTCCGTCGACATGCGCTCGGCGCGCGCCACCCCGGCGCCCCCGGTCGTCATGGTCGGCTACTCCGCACGGCTGGCACTCGCCACGACGCTGACCGGCGTGATGTTCTCGGGGATGGCCAAGGTCCCCGCCTGGAACCTGTCCATCGCGCTCGCCATCCCGTTCCTGGCCTGGTCGGCGGTGCGCCTGGCCTGGGTACGGCGATCCTGGCTGCAACCGGCGGAGCGGGCCCGCGTCGTGATGACCGTCGCCGCCTGAGCCCGCCCCACCACCGAGCAGGACGCCGCGCCCTCTAGGGTCGGGGCATGGCCTCCCACCCGCGGCGCATCCTGGTCACCGGGGCCGCGTCGGGCCTGGGTGCGGCGCTCACCCGGGCGTTCCGCGCACGTGGCGACGACGTACTCGCCACCGACCGCCGGCCCGGCCCGGAGGCGGTCGACCTCACCTTGGACGTGACCGAGGAGGAGGACTGGGCGGCCGCCCTCGGCGAGGTGGAGCGGCGCTGGGGAGGGCTCGACGTCCTGGTGAACAACGCGGGTGTGGCCGGCGGCGGCCGGTTGGACCGGACCACGATGCCGGAGTGGCAGCGACTCATCGACATCAACCTGCTCGGCGTGGTGCGCGGCTTGAGCACCTTCGTCCCGGTGTTCAAGCGCCAGACCTCCGGGCTCGTCGTCAACGTCGCCTCGCTGGCCGGCCTCGTCCCACCCGGCGGCATGGCCGCCTACAACGCGGTGAAGGCGGCGGTGGTGGCACTCACCGAGACCGCGGGTCACGAGCTCGCGCCGTACGGCGTGACGGCGGTGGCGGTCTGCCCGTCGTACTTCCGCACCAACCTTGGCGCGGACGCCCAGACCAGCGACCCGCTGGTGGCGCAGGTCGTGGGCCGGCTGGTCGAGGAGTCACCGCTGACCGCCGACGACATCGCCGCCGCCGTGCTCGCGGGGCTCGACGCCGGTGCGGAGCTGATCCTGCCCGACCGCCCGGCCCAGACGGCGTGGTCGCTCAAGCAGACCGACCGCGCGGCGTACGACGCGATGATGCGCGGTCAGGCGGCGAAGCTCCAGGAGGCGCAGTGACCGAGGAGCAGCGGACCCATCGGCACGACGACGGCAACCCGGCCCGACGGGTCCGCGATGAGGACGCCTTCGACGTGGCCGCGGTGGATGCCTGGCTGCGAACGCACGCCGCGGAGCCGTTCCGGGGCCGGCTCACCAGGGAGGCAGCGATGCCGGAGGTCCGGCAGTTCCCGGGCGGCGCCTCCAACCTGACCTACCTGCTGCGCTACCCCGACGCCGACCTGATCCTGCGCCGACCCCCGGTGGGGGCGAAGGCTCGGGGGGCACATGACATGAGGCGCGAGCACGGCATCCAGGCGGCTCTCAAGCCGGTCTTCGACCGGGTGCCGGCGATGGTCGGCTTCTGTGACGACGCGACGGTGATCGGCTCGGACTTCTACGTGATGGAGCGGCTCGAGGGCACGATCCTGCGCCGCGAGCTGCCCTGGCCGATGACGCCGGACGAGGTGTCCGCGCTGTGCGAGGAGGCCCTCGACGTGCTGGTCGCGCTGCACTCGGTCGACGTCGAGGCCGCGGGGTTGGCCGGGCTCGGCCGCGGCGATGGGTACGTCGCGCGGCAGGTCACTGGCTGGACGGCGCGCTTCGACCAGGCCCGCACCGCCGACACCGGGGACTGGTCGGACATCACCGGCTGGCTGTCCCGGCGCCAGCCGCCGGACAGCGCCGCGTGCCTGATCCACAACGACTTCCGCTTCGACAACCTGGTCCTGGCCGGACGCCCTTCTGCTGCCCGTGCATCGGGGGAGTCGCCGCTGCGGGTCGTAGGGGTGCTCGACTGGGAGATGGCCACGGTCGGGGACCCGCTGATGGACCTCGGCGGCGCCCTGGCCTACTGGGTCGAGGCCGGCGACGACGAGTTCTTCGAGTCCTTCCGCCGGCAGCCGACCTCGGCCTCTGGCATGTGGACCCGGGCCGAGGTGGTCGCGCGGTACTGCGACCGGATGGGCATCGACATGCCTCCGGAGCGCTGGCGGTTCTACGAGGTGTTCGGGCTGTTCCGGCTGGCAGTGATCGCCCAGCAGATCTGGTACCGGTTCGCGCTCGGCCAGACCACCAACGAGATGTACGCCGCCTTCGGGCCGGCGGTCGCCTATCTCGAGCACCGGTGCCGCGCCCTGGTGGACGACTGATGGGCGTCGTGCTCCTGGTGCGGCACGGGCAGGCCTCCTTCGACGCCGACGACTACGACGTGCTGTCGCCCTCGGGGTGGCTGCAGTCCCGGGTGCTCGGCACGTGGCTGGCCGAGCGGTCGATCCGGCCCGACGTCGTCCTGCACGGCCGGATGCGCCGCCAACGGGAGACCGCGGAGGGCCTGGTCGCGGGCTCGGCGATGGCTGGTGGCCGGACGGAGGCCTGGGAGCCGGAACTCTTGGTGGACCCCGGCTGGGACGAGTTCGACCACCTCGGGGTGGTGGCGGCCCACCAGGTCGACGGGGCGCCGGTCCCGCGCTCGGACCGTCGGGCCTTCCAGCGGCTGTTCACCGAGGCGGTCGGCCGCTGGAGCTCTGGTGAGCATGAGGGGTACGCCGAGACCTACGTCGACTTCCTGGGTCGCGTCGCCGGCGCCCTCGACCGGGCCTGTGCGCGGGCCGGACCCGGCGGCAGCGTGCTGGTGTCGTCCTCGGGCGGACCGATCGCGGCCGCCGTCGCCTCGTTGCTCGCGCCCGAGGAGGCTCCGGCCGCGCAGCGGGCACTCTGGCTGCGACTCAACACGGTGATCGTCAACGCGTCGTACTCCCGCGTCGTGGTCGGCGCCGAAGGTCCCCGCCTGCTGACCTTCAACGAGCACCCGCACCTGGGCCCCGAGCTGTTGAGCTACCGCTGAGCGTGAGGGGTTCGCGTCGTACCAACCGAAATTGCTGTCGAAACGCCAGAACAACAACCATTTTGGTTGGTACGTCGGGAAATCAGACCAGGCGGCGGTAGAGGGCCATGGGGGCGTGGCGGAGCACGAAACCCAGTGGTGCCCAGGGGAGGGTCGGCACGTGAGCCGAGGGCTTCTCCTTCTCGATCGCCTCGACCATCGCCGCCACCCCCTTCTCGGTGCCCACCATCAGCTTCGGCTTCTTGCCGGGATGCATCTCGCTGTCGATAAAGCCCGGGTAGAGCACGGTGACCTTGATCGGTGTCCCGTGCAGCTCAGCACGTAGTCCCTCGGCGAGGTGCGCCACGCCGGCCTTGGTGGCGGCGTACGTCGCCCCCGCCTTGGGCATCCCGCGCATCGCCGACATCGACGAGACCATCACCAGGTGGCCGGCGCCCTGGGCGCGCAGCACCTCCATGGCCGCCTCGGTCTGGGTGAGCGCGGCGACGAAGTTGGTCATCGCCGTCTCCCGGTTCGCGTGCTGCTTGCCGGTGCCCAGCGGGGCGCCCTTGCCGATGCCGGCGTTGACCACGATCCGGTCGATCGTTCCAAGGTCCGTGGCGAAGGCGTGGAAGACCTCGAAGACCTGCTCGGCGTCGGTGACGTCGAGGGCGCGGATCTCGACCCGCCGGTCGGGGTGCGCGCCCAGGATCTCCGCGCGCAGCGCCTCGAGCCGCTCGATGCGTCGGGCGCACAGCGCGAGGTCGTAGCCGCGGTCCGCGAACTGCCGGGCCATCTCCGCGCCCAGCCCGCTGCTGGCGCCTGTGATCAGGATGCTCTTCGCCACTCCTGCATTCTGGCGCACCGCCGCGCCGGACCACCGGCCCACCGCCCCACCGGGCCGGCGTGCCGGGCGAGGGACTAGGCTGCGCCGCCATGGCCCCGCGTGTGTGCATCATCGGAGCCGGGGCGTCCGGCATCAGTGCCGCCCAGGTGCTCCAGGCCAAGGGCATCGACTTCGACTGCTTCGAGATGGGCTCCCAGGTCGGCGGCATGTGGCGCTACGACAACGACAACGGCGTGAGCTCGGCCTACCGGTCGCTGCACATCAACACCTCCCGGGAGGCGATGCAGTACGCCGCCTTCCCGATGCCGGAGCACCTCCCCGACTACCCGAGCCACTGGCAGATCGCGACCTACTTCGACGACTTCGTCGACCACTTCGGCCTGCGGGACAAGATCACCTTCGGCACCGAGGTGGTCAAGGTCGCGCTCGCCGACGGGTCCGACCGGCACGCGGAGGGCGAGGGCCGGTACGTCGTCACCCTGCGCGGCAAGGAGCTGCGGGAGCCGGAGACCCGCTCCTACGACCACGTCATCGTCTGCAACGGCCACCACTGGTACCCGCGCTGGCCCGAGCCGTCCTTCCCGGGCAGCGAGGACTTCCCCGGCACCCAGATCCACTCGCACTACTACCGCACCCCCGACCTGCTCGAGGGCAAGCGCGTGGTGGTCCTGGGCATCGGCAACTCCGCGGCCGACATCGCCGTCGAGTCCTCCCGGGTGGCCCGGGCCACCTACCTGGCGATGCGGCGGGGAGCGCACGTGGTGCCGAAGTACCTCTTCGGGGTCCCCACCGACCACCTCACCGACTCCCCGCTGGCCCGCGGCCCGGTGCCGCTGCAGAAGCTGGGGCTCAAGACGCTGCTACGCCTGTCCATCGGCAAGGTCACCGACTACGGCCTGCCCGAGCCCGACCACGACGTACTCGAGGCGCACCCCACGGTCAGCGACGACCTGCTGACCCGGCTGGGCCACGGAGACATCACGATCAAGCCGAGCATCGCCCGCTTCGACGGGTCCGTGGTGGAGTTCACCGACGGGTCGCGGGTCGAGGCGGACGTCGTCGTCTACTGCACCGGTTACCAGATCTCGTTCCCGTTCCTGGCCGAGTCGCTGGTCTCCGCCGAGGCCAACCACGTCGACCTCTACCACCGCGTCGTCTCACCCGACCACGAGGGCCTGTACTTCCTCGGCCTGATCCAGCCGATCGGCTCGATCATCCCGCTGGCCGAGGAGCAGGCGCACTGGGTGGCTGAGCTGATCGCCGGGGAGGTGACGCTGCCGCCGCCGGCCGAGATGCGTGAGCAGATCGCGGCGTACGACGACAGGCTGCGCCGCCGCTACGTCGCGTCGAAGCGGCACACGATCCAGGTCGACGCGCACGCCTACCGGACCGAGCTCCGCAAGGAGCGTCGCACCCGCCGGGTGGACGGGTCGGCCGGGCCCGCCGGATCCGCCGGCCGTCGGCTCAGGCTCCCGGCGGCGGTGGCTGGTCCACGACGATCGTCGTAAGGATCTTGTCGGTCAGCGTCTGTCGTTTGGGGTCCCACAGCGGCCACAGGTAGTCGATATAGCACGCCTGGTTGATGATGCTGTGCAGGAAGTACCGCCCCACGCACGAGCCGACCCCCGTGGGCTGCCCGTCCTGCTCGCGGATCAGCCGGTTGCCGACCTTGCGGCGGCCGTACGTGTAGCCGGTACGCCCCTGGTCGAGGATGTAGTTGACGATGAGCCGCCAGATGGTCAGCACGACCCCGATCACCAACAGCACCAGGCCGACGGCGATGAGCGCGCCGTTGCCCTCCTGACCGGGCTCGCCGGTCACCGCGCCCGTCATCAGGACGGCGTAGCCGACGAACATCGTGGCCCAGCCCGGCCACAGGTAGAGCAGGTCCCAGAGTGTGCTGCCCGCCCGGCGGCCCCAGCTGCTGTAGGGGCCGAATGTCGACGGGGCGTAGGGCTGCGGCGGCGGGGGTGCGCCGTACCCGGGCGCCGCTGGCGGCGGGGCGCCGTAGCCCGGTGCGGCGCCGTACCCGGGAGCCGGCGGTGGCGGGGTCCCGTACCCGGGCGGCGGTGGCGGGGGTGCGCCGTACCCCGGCGGGGGCGGCGGAGCCTGGCCCGGATGGTCGGGCTGTTGGGGCTGGTCGGGTGGCGGCGTCGGGTCGGACATGCCCTCACCGTAGGGCCGCGGCGGCGGAGCACGGCGGACACGCGCCGGGGAGTGGTGTACGACGGGGGTGCATACGTGGTATACATACCCGGTATCCACCGGCGCGGGGGTTCGGTGGAGCCCGAGGAGGAGGTCGAGATGTCGGTCAAGCTGGCGCTCCTGGCGCTGCTGGAGCAGGAGCCGATGTACGGCTACCAGCTGCGCGTCGAGTTCGAGCGGCGGACGGGTGCGACCTGGCCCCTCAACGTGGGCCAGGTCTACACGACCCTGGCCCGGCTCGAGCGGGACGGGCTCGTCGAAGGCACGGGGGCCGAGGACGAGCCGGGGGACGGTCAGCATCGCGTCTACCGGATCACCCCCACCGGTCGGGCCGAGGTGTCGGAGTGGTTCGCCACCCCGGTGCCTCGGACCCGGCCGCCCCGCGACGAGCTCGCGATCAAGCTGGCCCTGGCGGTGAGCGCGCCCGGCGTCGACGTCGGCCAGATCATCCAGCGGCAGCGCAGCGCCACCATCGCGGCGCTTCAGGACTACACGCGGCTCAAGAGGTCCGGACCGGCCGCTGGGACGTCGGCCGACCCCGCCGACCTCGCCTGGTCGCTGGTCCTCGACTCCCTGGTGTTCGACGCGGAGGCCGAGGTGCGGTGGCTGGACCACTGTGAGGCGCGGGTACGTCGCGCCGCCGCCGAGGCGCCCGCATCGGTCGAGCCGCTTCCGTCGGTCGAGCCGCTTCCGTCGGTGGAGCTTGTCGAGACCACGGAGGCCACCCGATGACCACGATCCTCGAGCTGGAGGCAGTCACCCGGATCCACGGTTCGGGCGAGACCGAGGTGCACGCGCTGCGCGCGGTGTCGTTCGTGGTCCCGGCCGGCGAGCTGGTCGCCGTGATGGGCCCGTCGGGGTCCGGCAAGTCCACGCTTCTGACGCTGGCCGGCGGGCTGGACACGCCCACCAGCGGCACCGTCCGGGTGGAGGGGCAGGACCTGGGGGCGCTCGGGATCAAGGGCCGCGCCCGGCTGCGGCGTACCTCGATCGGCTACGTCTTCCAGGACTTCAACCTGATCCCGGCACTGACCGCTGCCGAGAACGTCGCGCTGCCCCGCGAGCTGGATGGGGAGCGTCGTGCCGCGGCTCGCAGTGCCGCGCTGGCGGCGCTGTCCGAGGTGGGCATCGCCGACCTCGCCGACCGGTTCCCCGACGAGATGTCCGGCGGACAGCAGCAGCGGGTCGCGATCGCCCGAGCGGTGGTCGGCGAGCGGCGGCTGATCCTCGCCGACGAGCCGACCGGGGCCCTCGACACCGAGACCGGTGAGGAGATCCTGCGCCTGCTCCGCGCGCGCTGCGACGCGGGCGCGGCCGGTGTGCTGGTCACCCATGAGGCCCGGCACGCGGCCTGGGCCGACCGGGTCGTCTTCCTGCGCGACGGCGTCATCGTCGACGAGGCCGGAAGCGCACCCGTCGACGCCCTGCTCACCCCCGACCTGGCGCACTGAGGCAGCCATGAGATCGCTGCGTGAATGGCGACCCCTGCTCCGGCTGGCCTGGCGCGACGCCGCCCGGGCGCGCGGGCGGAGCACCCTGGTCCTGGTGATGATCGCGCTGCCGGTGCTCGCGGTCACGGCGGCCGCCGTACTCATCGCCACCTCCGACGTCAGCGGCGCGGAGTCACTGGAGCGGCGGCTCGGCGCCGCGGACGCCGCGGTGAGCTTCGAGCAAGTGCCGATGGAGATGGTGCAGTTCTTCGACCCGTACGACGGGTACTCCGGGACCCGTGAGCTGAGCGACGCCCCGGCGCCCACCCAGGAGACCGTCGCCGAGGTCCTGGGTCGGGACGTACGCGCCATCGGCATGCAGCAGACCGGCCGGCAGGTCGTCACCGACAAGGGACAGACCTATGCGGAGTCGGTGGAGGTCGACCTCGCCGACCCCCTGGCCGAGGGACTGTTCCGGCTCGAGACCGGCGCCCTGCCGCGGGAGTCCGACGAGGTCGTCGTCAACACCGCGCTCGCCGAGCGGGGGCCCGGGCTGGGGGAGGAGCTGAGCCTGGTCGACGGCACCACGCTGCGGGTCGTCGGCGTCGGGGAGTCCACCTCGGTGCGGGACTTCCCGATGGTGTGGGGCCGGTCGGGCGCGTTCCCCGCCGCGGAGGTCCCCAGCTCGGTGGTCACCCTGCTGGTCGATGCCGACGGGCCCGTCACGTGGCCGGAGGTCCGGGCGCTGAACGCCGTCGGCGCCACCGTCCTGTCCCGCGCGGTCGTCACCGACCCGCCGCCGGACTCCGAGCTGCCCCCGGAGATGACCGAGTTCTTCTACGGGGGCGGTGACGGTGAGTGGCTCGCCATCGTGGCGCTGGTCGTGGTCATGGCGCTGCTCGAGGTGGTGCTGCTGGCCGGTCCGGCGTTCGCCGTGGGCGCCCGTCGGCAGGCTCGGTCGCTCGCCCTGATGTCTGCTTCCGGAGGCACCCCGCGCCAGGCCCGCCGGGTGGTGCTCGCCAGCGGCCTGGTGCTCGGGGGACTGAGCGCCCTGATCGGCGTCGGCCTCGGGCTGGTGGCGGCGTGGCTGCTCCAGCCGGTGGTGCAGCACTGGTCGGGCTCGTGGCTGGGTCCGTTCGAGGTGCCGTGGCTGCCGGTGGTCGGGATCGCCTTCTTCGGGCTGGTCAGCGCGCTGCTCGCCGCTGTCGTCCCGGCGTGGATCGCGTCCCGCCAGGACGTGGTCGCGGTGCTGGCGGGGCGGCGCGGCGACCGGCCGCCGGGGCTGCGCTCGCCGCTCGTGGGGCTGGTGCTGGTCGCTGCCGGGGTGGCGGGCTCTGTGTACGGCGCCCTTCAGGGCGGCAACCCGGGGACCTTCGCGATCGCCGGCTCCGCGGTGCTGGCCGTGCTCGGCATGATCCTGCTGACCCCCGTCGTGGTCAGCCTGCTGGCCCGGGCCGCCCGCCGGCTGCCGCTGACGCTGCGCTTCGCGACGCGTGACGCGGCCCGGCACCGCACCCGGACGGTGCCGGCCATCGCCGCCGTCACCGCCACCGTCGCCGGTGTGGTGGCGCTGGGCATTGCCAACTCCTCCGACCAGGAGGAGTACCGCAGTACCTATGTCCCGGTGCTCGCCATGGGCGACGGCATCGTCTCGGCCGACGCGACCCCGGCGGAGTGGCAGCGTCTGGAGGCCGCCGTGGCGCGGGAGGCGCCGGACGTCGCCGTCGAGCGGGTGCAGGGTGTCAAGGAGTGGGCGGACCTCGGCGGGGAGTTCGCCAACGTGGAGGTGCGCTTCCCCGGCTCCCGGCAGCAGATGCTGAACTGGAACTCCTCGCTCGGCTCGTCCACCCTGATCGCGGACCAACTCCCCGCCGGGCTGCCCGGAGTCCCCGCCGAGGACGTCGAGCGGGCCTCCCGGACCCTGGCCGCCGGCGGCATCGTCGCGTTCACCGAGGAGGACCTCCCCGACGCCGACGCCCGGGTGATCGGCCGCTTGTACGACGCCGAGGGCAACCCCGGCGAGCGACTCGGGCCGGTGACGACGCCCGCGACGTTCCTGCGGTCGATCGCCCCGACGGCGCCCGTGGCCACCGTGCTGTCGCCCGAGGTCGCCGCCGAGCTGGGAGTCGAGCCGGTCACGGTCGGCCTGCACCTCACCGGGGCCGAGATCGACGGCGGCACGGAGACCGACCTGTCCGAGGCGCTGTCGGCGGTCGCCGGGTCTGCTGGGGTGTACGTCGAGCGGGGTCACGACACCGACAACGAGGAGCTGATCCTGTACCTGATCCTGGGCGGCCTGGGCGCGGTGCTGATGCTCGGCGGCACTCTCACCGCCACGTTCCTCGCGCTCTCCGACGCCCGGCCCGACCTGGCCACCCTGTCGGCGGTGGGCGCCGCTCCGCGGACCCGGCGTGGCGTCGCGGCGTCGTACGCCCTGGTCGTGGGGCTCGTCGGCGCCGTGCTCGGCTCGCTGGTCGGACTGGTCCCGGGGATCGCCGCCACCTGGCCCCTCACCGGGGACGGTTGGGCCACCCGGGACGCCACCGGTGCCGCGCTGCCCTCCCACTTCCTCGACATCCCGTGGCTCCTGATCCTCTCCCTCGTCGTGCTCCTCCCCCTCCTGACCGCCGCCATCGTCGGCCTCTGCACCCGCTCCCGCCTCCCCCTGGTGGCCCGCCTCGACTGAGTCCCCGTCGTACCAACCAAAAGTGCTGATGATTGGCGGTTTCAGCAGCACTTTTGGTTGGTACGTCGCCAAACCCGCCACCACGCCACAAACTAAAAAGCAGGCTTGACTGTTTGTTTCTTCGCGGGGACGATGGCGGCATGTCGGTGGTGCGCGTTCCGCAGGAGGAGCGGAGTCGGGCGATGCGGGCGCGGCTGCTCGAGGCGACGGTGGAGTGTCTGGTCGAGCGCGGGTTCGCGGCCACCTCGACCACGCTGGTCTCGGAGCGGGCGGGGGTGTCGCGCGGGGCGCAGCTGCACCACTTCCCGACGAAGAACGACCTGGTCGTGGCGGCCGTGGCGCACCTCACCGAGGTCCGCGGCGCGGAGCTGGCGGCGGCCGCGGCGGCGCTGCCGGCCGGGCCGCACCGCACCCGAGCGGTCCTCGGTATGCTCGGCGACCACTTCTCCTCGCCGGTGTTCACCGCCGCGCTCGAGCTGTGGGTCGCGGCCCGGACCGACCCC
Source organism: uncultured Nocardioides sp. (assembly GCA_964551905.1). Classification (GTDB taxonomy): domain Bacteria; phylum Actinomycetota; class Actinomycetes; order Propionibacteriales; family Nocardioidaceae; genus Nocardioides. Next base: position 12,662 of record CAZKEZ010000031.1, read on the forward strand.
GCGCTGTCGGCCGCTGTCTCCCCGCTCGAGCAGCGGGTCGGCCGAGAGACCCACCGGCTCACGGTGGAGCTGCTCGGCGTCGACGAGTCCCAACCCGGGGCGCGTGAGCTGGTGCAAGCCACGCTCGACCTGGTCCGCGGCCTCGGGCTGGCCGACACCATCGCCGACGACACCCGCCGTCGGGCCCGGATCCTCGACCGCTGGGCGGCGGTCCTCGACGAGCAGCTCACCGGAGTGTCCGCATGAGCGACCTGCTGGCGACCGTGCTCGCCGACCTCGACACCGAGGGTGCCCTCCTGGAGGCGGCGGTGGCGCCCCTCGACGAGGACGGCTGGAGAAGGCCGACCCCCGCACCCGGTTGGGACGTCGCCACCCAGGTGGCCCACCTCGCCTGGACCGACGAGGTCGCCTGCCTGGCCGCCACCGACCGCGCGGGCTGGGACGCGCTGGTCCTGGAGGCGATCGCCGACCCCGAGGGGCTCGTCGACAAGGCGGCGCTGTCCGGCGGCGCTGTCCCGCCGCAGGAGCTGCTGACCCGCTGGCGCAGAGCGCGCGCCCGGCTGGCCGAGACGCTGCGCGGCTACCCCGACGACGAGAAGATGCCCTGGTTCGGACCGCCGATGTCGGCCACCTCGATGGCCACCGCGCGGTTCATGGAGACCTGGGCCCACTCATTGGACGTGTACGACGCCCTCGGGGTCGCCCCTGAGCCGACCGACCGGATCCGGCACGTGGCTCACCTCGGGGTGCGCACCCGCCGCTTCGCCTACGGGGTGAACGGCCTGACCGCACCGGCGGAGGAGCCCCGCGTCGAGCTGGTGGCACCCTCCGGCGAGCTGTGGGCGTGGGGCCCTGAGGACGCCGAGCAGCGAGTCACCGGGTCGGCGTACGACTTCTGCCGCCTGGTCACCCAGCGCGTCCACCGCGCCGACACCGACCTGCGCGCCGACGGTGCGGACGCCGACCAGTGGCTCGACATCGCCCAGTGCTTCGCCGGGCCGTCCGGGTCGGGACGGGCGGCCCGATGACCGACGACACCAGTCAGGGAACCGCCCCCGTCAAGACACCGCTGCGGGTCGGCAACTGCTCGGGGTTCTACGGCGACCGCCTCTCGGCGATGCGCGAGATGCTCGAGGGCGGCCGCCTGGACGTCCTCACCGGCGACTACCTGGCCGAGCTCACCATGCTCATCCTGGGCCGCGACCAGCTCAAGGACCCGAGCCTGGGCTACGCGCGGACGTTCGTCCGCCAGCTCGAGGACTGCCTGGGCCTCGCCCTCGAGCGCGGCGTGAAGATCGTGGCGAACGCCGGCGGCCTCAACCCCGCGGGTCTCGCCGACCGGGTCCGGGAGGTGGCCGCCGGACTCGGGCTCTCGCCCGCCGTGGCCCACGTCGAGGGCGACGACCTGCGATCCGTGGGCTTCGAAGGAGCGCTCACCGCCAACGCCTACCTGGGCGGCTTCGGCATCGCCGCCGCGTTGCGCGAGGGCGCCGATGTGGTGGTGATCGGCCGGGTCACCGACGCCTCGCTGGTCGTCGGGCCGGCCGTGCAGCGCTTCGGCTGGTCCCCGGACCGGTACGACGCCCTCGCCGGTGCCATGGTGGCCGGGCACCTCCTCGAGTGCGGCACCCAGGCCACCGGCGGCAACTTCTCCGGCTTCCTCACCCTGCCCCGCGACGACCGACCACTTGGGTTCCCCATCGCCGAGATCTGCCCCGACGGGTCCAGCGTGCTCACCAAGCACGACGGCACCGGTGGCGCGGTCACCCCCGACACCACCCTCGCCCAGCTCTTCTACGAGATCCAGGGCACCCGCTACCTGGGGCCCGACGCCACCGTGCGGCTCGACACCGTCTCGGTGCAGCCGGCCGGACCGGACCGCGTCGCCATCACCGGCGTCCGCGGCGAGCCGCCCCCGTCCCGGTTGAAGGTCGGCGTCAACGAGCTCGGCGGCTTCCGGAACACCGCGGAGTTTGTCCTCACCGGTCTCGACCAGGACGCCAAGGCCGACTGGCTGCGCGCCCAGCTGGAGCCGAGGCTCACCGCCGCCAGCGTCACCTGGACCAGGACCGGCACCGGCCGCCCTGGCGCCGCCACCGAGGAGCAGGCCTCCTCCCTCCTCCGTTGCACGGTGCAAGATCCCTCCCCCGACCCGGTCGGCCGCGCCTTCACCTCCGCCGCCGTCGAGCTCGCCCTCGCGTCGTACCCCGGCTTCACCATGACCGCCCCGCCCGCCGTCGGCACGCCATACGGCGTCTATCGCGACGAGTACGTCGACCGCTCCGCGGTCACCCACACGGTCGTCCACGCCGACGGGACCCGCGAGACGATCCCGTCGGCTCCACCGGCCACGTCGGCTCCCGTCGCGGGGGGTCCCGCTGCGACGGGAGGCGCCGAGGTCGCCGAGACCCCGGGGGTGGACGACGGCGAGGGTGCCGACGGCGATGGCTGGGACTGGCCCCCCCGGAGCGAGGAACGAGCGAAGGGGGCGGTTTCGTCGGCGGCACCCTCGTCGGCGGGAGCCCCCGGTGCCACCGAGACCGCCCCGTTGGGGACGTTCGTGCATGCCCGCTCCGGCGACAAGGGGGGCGACGCGAACCTGGGGCTGTGGGTGCGCCGGGACGAGCCGGAGCGCTACGCGGAGCGGGTGGCCTGGCTGCTGGCGACCGTCACCGAGCCGTGGGTGCGCGAGCTGCTCCCGGAGACGCGGGAGCTGAGCGTTGACGTCCACCCGCTGCCCAACCTCGGCGGGGTGAACGTGGTGCTGCACGGCCTGCTCGGGCGGGGCGTGGCGGCCTCGACCCGCTTCGACCCGCAGGCCAAGGGCCTGGGGGAGTGGGCTCGGTCCCGCACCGTCGAGATCCCGGAGGCACTGCTGTGATCGCGCTGACCCCGGAGCGCCGCGCGCTCCAGAGCACCGCCGGTGAGTTCGTCCGGCGGGAGGTGGCGCCGCACCTCCAGGAGTGGGAGGACGCTGGCGAGGTGCCCCGCGCGCTGCACAAGAAGGCGGCGGCGCAGGGTCTGCTCGGCCTGACCTTCCCCGAGGAGGTCGGCGGACAGGGCGGGGACCTGGCCGACTCCGTCCTGATGCACGAGGCCTGCTTCGCGGCCGGGGCGTCCAGCGGTCTGCTCGCCGCGCTGTTCACCGCCGGCATCGCGCTGCCGCACATCGCGTCGGCCGGCTCGGCCGAGCTGGTGGACCGGTTCGTCCGGCCCGCTCTGGCGGGCGAGCTGATCGGAGCGCTCGCCGTGACCGAGCCCGGCGGCGGGTCCGACGTGGCAGCGCTGACCACGCGAGCGGTGTGTGACGGCGACGACTACGTGGTCTCCGGGGCCAAGACCTTCATCACCTCCGGGGTCCGCGCGGACTTCGTGACCACAGCGGTGCGCACCGGCGGCGCGGGTGCCGACGGGATCTCGTTGCTGGTCATCGAGAAGGGCACACCGGGCTTCCGAGTCGACCGGTCCCTGGCCAAGCTGGGCTGGCACTGCTCCGACACCGCCGAGCTCTCCTTCGACGAGGTCCGGGTCCCGACCCGGAACCTGGTCGGTGCCGAGGGCTCCGCGTTCGCGTTGATCGCCGAGCAGTTCGTCGTGGAGCGGATCGCCCTGGCAGTGCACGGGTACGGCATCGCCGACCGTGCGTTGACCCTCGCCGCGGCGTACTGCCGGGACCGCACCACCTTCGGCGCGCCACTGGTGAAGCGTCAGGTGGTCCGGCACCGGCTGGTCGAGATGCGGCGCCGGGTCGAGGTGGCCCGCGCCTACACCCACGCGGTCGTGGAGCGACACCTCGCGGGCGAGACCGTCATCGCGGAGGCCTGCCTGGCCAAGCAGACCGCAGCCGAGTGCGCGGCGTACGTGTGCGACCAGGCCGTCCAGCTGTACGGCGGTGCCGGGTATCTGCACGGCACCGAGGTGGAGCGGCACTTCCGCGACGCCCGGATCCTGTCGATCGGAGGAGGAGCGACCGAGGTGCTGACCGACCTGGCCGCGCGGCTGATGGGGTACGCGTCATGA
>CAZKEZ010000031.1:16781-26491 GCA_964551905.1 uncultured Nocardioides sp.
AGCGACCGAGGTGCTGACCGACCTGGCCGCGCGGCTGATGGGGTACGCGTCATGACCTCGCACCGGGACGCGATGCTCACCAAGCTGGCCGAGCTGGACGCCGAGCACGCCAAGGCGGTGGCCGGCGGCGGGGAGAAGTACGTCGACCGCCACCGCGCGCGGGGCAAACTGCTGCCGCGGGAGCGGATCGAGCTGCTGATCGACGAGGGGTCGGCGTTCCTGGAGCTGTCCCCGCTCGCGGGGTGGGGCTCGGACTTCACCGTGGGCGCGTCCGTGGTCACCGGGATCGGAGTGATCGAGGGCGTCGAGTGCATGATCACCGCCAACGACCCCACCGTGAAGGGCGGCGCCAGCAACCCCTGGACGGTCAAGAAGATCTTCCGCGCCTCCCAGATCGCCGAGGAGAACAACCTGCCCACGGTCTCCCTCGTGGAGTCCGGCGGTGCGGACCTGCCGACCCAGAAGGAGATCTTCATCCCGGGCGGCAAGCTGTTCCGCGACCTGACCCGGGCCAGCAAGCGCCGCCAGCCCACCATCGCCCTGGTGTTCGGCAACTCCACCGCGGGCGGGGCCTACGTCCCGGGGATGAGCGACTACACGGTGATGGTCAAGGAGCAGGCCAAGGTCTTCCTCGGCGGGCCGCCGCTGGTGAAGATGGCGACCGGCGAGGAGTCCGACGACGAGTCGCTGGGGGGAGCGGAGATGCATGCGCGGGTCTCGGGGCTCGCCGACTACCTGGCCGAGGACGAGCAGGACGCGATCCGGATCGGCCGGCGGATCGTGGCCCGGCTGAACTGGCGCAAGGCCCGGAGTGCCGCCGAGACGTCATACGGACGGAGCCGACGGGTGCACGCTCCGTATGACGTCCCGTGGAGCGAGCCGGAGGAGGATCCCGAGGGGCTGCTGGATCTCATCCCCACCGACCTCAAGGAGCCGTTCGACCCTCGCGAGGTGATCGTCCGGCTGGTCGACGGGACGGGCAACGGCAACGAGCGGCCCTTCGACGAGTTCAAGCCGCTGTACGGCACGTCGCTGGTCACCGGATGGGCCCGCATCCACGGCCGCCAGGTAGGGATCCTCGCCAACGCGCAAGGCGTGCTCTTCTCCGAGGAGTCGCAGAAGGCCACCCAGTTCATCCAGCTGGCCAACCAGGTCGACGTACCCCTGCTCTTCCTGCACAACACCACCGGCTACATGGTCGGGAAGGAGTACGAGCAGGGCGGCATCATCAAGCACGGCGCCCAGATGATCAACGCCGTCTCCAACTCGACCGTGCCGCACCTGTCGGTGATCATGGGCGCCTCCTACGGCGCCGGCAACTACGGCATGAACGGCCGCGCCTACGACCCACGCTTCCTCTTCACCTGGCCGAGCGCGAAGTCGGCGGTGATGGGGCCGGCCCAACTGGCGGGCGTCCTCTCCATCGTCGCCCGGGCGGCGGCCGAGACGCGGGGACAGGAGTACGACGAGGCGGGGGACGCCGCGATGCGCGAGTTCATCGAGGCGTCCGTCGAGGAGCAGTCGCTGCCGTTCTTCCTCTCCGGGCTGCTGTACGACGACGGCGTCATCGACCCCCGCGACACCCGTACCGTCCTGGCCATCTGCCTGTCCGTGATCGATAACGCGCCGTACGCCGGGGCCACCGGCTACGGCGTCTTCCGGATGTGACGACCATGATCCGACGACTTCTGGTGGCTAACCGGGGCGAGATCGCCAGCCGGGTCTTCACGACCTGCCGGCGGCTCGGCATCGAGACCGTCGCCGTGCACTCCGACGTCGACGCCGACTTGCCCTACGTGGCCATGGCCGACGCCGCGGTGCGACTGCCGGGGAACGCCCCGGCCGACACCTATCTGCGCAAGGACCTGCTGGTCGAGGCGGCGACGCGGTCGGGTGCCGACGCGGTGCACCCGGGCTACGGGTTCCTCGCCGAGAACGCCGACTTCGCCCGCGCGGTGATCGCCGCCGGACTCACCTGGGTCGGCCCGACGCCGGAGTCGATCGAGCAGATGGGCTCGAAGGTCGAGAGCAAGCGGCTGATGGCCGACGCTGGCGTCCCGGTACTGCCGAGCCTCACCGTCGACACCGCGACCGAGGCCGACCTGCCCCTGCTGGTCAAGGCCTCCGCCGGGGGCGGCGGCCGGGGGATGCGGATCGTGCGGGCGTTGGGGGACCTCGCCGGCGAGGTCGCGGCGGCGCAGGCGGAGGCCGCGTCGGCGTTCGGCGACGGCACGGTGTTCGTCGAGCCGTACGTCGAGCGCGGCCGTCACGTCGAGGTGCAGATCTGGGGCGACTACTCCGGGACCAACGGCTCGGTCCTCGGCGCCCGTGACTGCTCGATCCAGCGGCGGCACCAGAAGGTCGTCGAGGAATCCCCACCCCCCGGCCTGACGAACGAGACCCTGGAGGCGATGTACGACGCCGCCCGAGCCGCCGGCCAGGCGATCTCCTACGTCGGCGCCGGCACCGTCGAGTTCCTGCTCGACGCCGACGACCAGAGCCGCTTCTGGTTCCTGGAGATGAACACCCGGCTCCAGGTCGAGCACCCGGTGACCGAGGCGGTGGAGGGTGGCGACCTGGTCGAGCTCCAGCTCGCCGCCGCGGAGAGCCCGACCACGCTAGGCGTCGGATCGGTCGGCGGCGGGGGCCACGCCATCGAGGTGCGGCTGTACGCCGAGGACCCCGCCGCGTCGTACCAACCGCAGAGCGGCCTGCTCACGAGCCTCGACGTACCGGGAGTCTCTGCGCACTTCGAGCGCACCCCCGGCTACGGGCTGCGGCTGGACGCGGCGTACGCGCCGGGCAACGAGGTGTCCACCCACTACGACGCGATGCTGGCCAAGGTCATCGCGCACGGTCCCGACCGCGCGTCCGCCGCTCGGCGGCTGGCGGATGCGCTGGCCCGCGCCCGGATCCACGGCGTGACGACCAACCGGGACCTCCTGGTCGCGGTGCTCCGGTCCCCGGAGTTCCTGTCCGGGGAGGTGTCGACCGAGCTCCTCGAGCGCTTCGAGCCACCGGAGAACGAGGTCGACGACGGCGCCGCGGTGGCGGCCGCGCTCGCCCTCGCCGAGCAGACCGCCGTCCGGAGAAGGGTCCAGCGGGGGATCCCGGTGGCGTGGCGCAACGTGCCGTCCCAACCGCAACGCACCGTCTTCGAGGAGGGCGTCGTCGAGTGGTGGGGCGGCCGCGCCCGACGCGACGGCCGCGGCGCCAGTGACTATGCGGTCGACGGGTACGCCGTCGTCGAGGCGTCACTGTCGCGGGTCGTCCTGGAGCACGACGGCGTGCGCACCCCCTACGACGTCGTCGTCGCAGCGGGGCACGTCGACGTCGACTCCCCTCGTGGGCACCGGCGCCTCACCCCGGTGCCGCGGTTCGCCGATCCCTCCGAGCAGCACGCCTCCGGCTCACTCGTGTCCCCGATGCCCGGGACCGTGGTCGCGGTGGCCGTGGCAGCGGGCGACGCCGTCGCTGCCGGGGCGACGGTGCTGGTCCTGGAGGCGATGAAGATGCAGCACACCGTGACCGCGCCGGAGGCGGGAACGGTGACCGAGATCGACGTGACCATCGGCCAGCAGGTCGCCGCCGGCGACGTACTGGCAGTTGTCCAGCCCGAGGAGGAGACGCAATGAACGACACGACGACGTACACGGAGTCGGCGGAGCGCCAGGCGCTGCGCCGCGAGGTGGGCCGGCTGGCGTCGAAGTACGGCCGGGAGTACTTCACCGAGCAGGCCCGCAGCGGCGGCAAGACCGGCGACCTGTGGCTGGAGATCGGCAAGAGCGGCTACCTGGGGATCAACATCCCCGAGGAGTACGGCGGCGGGGGCGGCGGCATCGGCGACATCGCCGCGGTGTGCGAGGAGCTGTCCGCGCACGGCTGTCCGCTGCTGATGATGGTGGTCAGCCCGGCCATCTGCGGGACGGTCATCGCCCGCTTCGGCACCGAGGAGCAGAAGCGGCGCTGGCTGCCCGGCATCGCCGACGGCACCTCGACGATGGCGTTCGCGATCACCGAGCCCGACGCGGGCACGAACTCCCACAACATCACCACCACCGCGCGGCGCGAGGGCGACGGCTGGGTGCTGTCGGGTCGCAAGATCTTCATCTCCGGCATGGACGAGGCCGACCACGTGCTCGTGGTGGCGCGCGCCGAGGACGCCCGCACCGGCCGGCTCAAGCCCTGTCTGTTCGTGCTGCCGACGTCGGTGGAGGGTCTGGAGTACCGGCCCATCCCGATGGAGATCGTCAGCCCCGAGCAGCAGTTCCAGGTCTTCATCGACGATGTCCGGCTGCCGGGCGACGCGCTGGTCGGCGACGAGGACGCCGGGCTGATCCAGCTCTTCGCCGGGCTCAACCCCGAGCGGATCATGGCGGCCGCGTTCTCCACCGGCCTGGCCCGCTTCGCGCTGGACCGCGCGGCGGCGTACGCGAAGGAGCGCACCGTCTTCGACGGCCCGATCGGGACCCACCAGGCGATCGCCCACCCCCTCGCGCAGTCCAAGATCGAGGTCGAGCTGGCCCGGCTGATGACGCAGAAGGCGGCCGCCCTCTACGACGCCGGCGACGACGCCGGGGCTGGCGAGGCCGCGAACATGGCGAAGTACGCCGCCGCGGAGGCCGCCTGCGCCGCCGCCGACCGGGCCGTGCAGACCCACGGCGGCAACGGCATCACCCAGGAGTACGGCATGGCCGGCCTCCTGGTCGCCACCCGCGCCGGCCGGATCGCCCCCGTCTCCCGCGAGATGATCCTCAACTACGTCGCCATGCACTCCCTCGGCCTCCCCAAGTCCTACTGATGGGTTGAGACGTGCCTTAGGGCGGGTTGAGACGTTCCTCCGGGCGGGTTGAGACGTGCCTTGGGGCGGGTTGAGACGTGCCTTGGGGCGGTCAGCGCAGCGGAACGAAGCGATAGTGGCCGTGCCGGGTGATGGTGACGTCGCCCGGGGCCGTGCCCACCCGCACCACCCGCAGCATCTCGCCTGCCACCGGGATCACCATCCGCCCGGGATCATCGGGGTCCGCGACCAGCTGCCGGACCAAGGCGTCCGGCAGAGCGACGGCGCCCGCGGAGACCAGGATCCGGTGGTACGGCGCGAGGTCGGGCCAGCCGAGTACGCCGGCGCGGGCCGCCTCGATCCGGGCCCAGGGCTGGTGGGTGGCGGCGAGGTTCGCCGTACCGAAGGCCACCAGCTCCGGCTCGAGCTCGACACCGAGGACCGACCCGGTCGCACCGGTGAGGTGGGCCAGCAGCGCCGTCGTCCAGCCCGACCCCGAACCGACGTCGAGCACCCGGTCACCGGCCCGGACGTCGAGCAGCCGCAGCATGTCCTCCACCGTCCGGGGCTGTGAGTTCGTCTGCCCGTGACCGATCGGCAGCGGCCCGTCGTACCCGGCTCGCCGTACCTCCTCCGGCGGGAGGAACCGGGTCCGCGGCATCGCGGCGAAGGCAGCCGTGACGGCGTCCATCCTCCGAGTCAACCACGCAGTCTCGTGCGGACTCGGGGCATGTCGTCGGGCCGTGGCAGGCTGGCGGACGTGGCGCAGCGACCGGAGGTCCCCGAGACGATGGTGCGCCGCCTCGCGAAGATCATGGAGGTACTCCCGGACTGCGAGGCGGAGGAAGCCTGGGTGGGTCTGCGGTGGCGGGTCGGGGCGGCGACGGTGGCCCACGTGTTCGGTGGCGAGGACCAGCTCCTCCGGATCACCTTCCGCGCGGAGCCGGAGGAGGTGATGGCCTTCGAGCATCTGGGCCACCCGTACTTCCGGGCCGGGTGGGGCCGCAACGTCGTCGGCCTGGTGCTCGACGACCGGGTCGACTGGGGCGAGCTGGCCGAGCTCCTCACCGACTCCTTCTGCCTCCAGGCGCCCGCCCACCTGGCCCGCCGGGTCGTGCGACCAGAGCCTGAAGTCTCCCGCGGGTCAGCCCTCGACCAGTGACCGTGAGGCCGCACGGGGCGGAAGGTCGAACTCGGAGTTGGGCATCCGCAGCAAGGTGATCGTGACGCCGAGCATGGCGATGCCGCTGGCGATCCAGGAGACGGCGGCGGCGTTGTTACCGAGGCCGAGCGCGTCTCCGCCGAACTCGATCACGGGGCTGATGGCCATCAGCACGGCGAGTGGGCGTGGCCCAACCTGGGCCTTCCAGAGGAGCACGCCTGCCGCGATTCTGCCGATGGTGATGAACAGCAGCGTGAACAGCAAGGTCCAGCCCAGCTCGCTGTCGGCGATGGCGTCGGCGATGGTGACGAGCTGATCGGGTTCGAGCCCGTGTTCGAGGCCGATCAGGATGAACAGGTCGATGGGCGGATTGAAGGTGCCGGCGAGGGCGCCGAGGATGCCGAGGGTTCCCAGGATCGCGGTGAAGAGTGGTTTCGCGCGGCGGCAGACCACGACCAGGGCGATCACTCCGGGCACGAAGGTGAACAGGAAGAGCGGGGCGATGTCGAGCAGGGCCTGCATCCGGTCGGGGTGGTCGGCGATGCCAGCGACGTTCTCGGTGGTCGTGCCGGCCAGTGGGTACGGGTTGAGTGCGGTGACGATGCCGACGGTGAGCCAGCCGATCGGCGCGGACACGGCAAGCAGCACCCGCCAGTAGCTGCGAGCATCCCGGACCGTGTGGAGGGTCGTCGTGGGTGTGGCGGTGGTCATCGTTGGGCCGCCATTCGTGTCTTCGTCTCGCCGGTGAGCGCGCCGAGCGCGACGCCGAGGCCCCCGACCACGATGCCGATGACGGCGCCCTGTTGGTCGGTGAACAGACCGGTGATGGCCATGACCACGTTCAGTGCGCCCACGGCGATGACCGCTCGCGTGCCCCAGGGCTGGCTGAAGCCGAGGCCGGCCGCAGCGGCGACACCGGCCACGCCGAGGATCGCGGCGACGGCGCGGTACGGGGTTTCGAGGTCGGGCTCGAGGACGGCGCCGAGGTTCATCAGGGCGAACAGCGCTGTGACCGCGACAGCAGCCCACTTGAGGATCTTCATGTTGATCTCCTTCCAACGGGTCGGCCCGGGGGGCCGGGCAGGTTCGAACGAGGTCGACACTGGTGCCCACGGGTGCCCTGCTGACAGGGGCTTGTCTCACACGTGGTGTCGACAAGTCCCGGGTGGTCGGGAACCGATTCCCGCACTTCCGGGACGTCGGCCGATTGCCCGCCGCCCGCGAGACGCGGGATGCTCGAAGCGCTGTGATCTCCGCGGTCCGACTCTTCGCCGTCCGTCACGTCTCGGCCGTGGCGGCGGTCGTCCTCGCGCTGAGCGTGGCCGGAACCGGCGCAGCGCTCCTGGCCGCGCGCTTCTTGACGGCCACGCCGTACGTCGATGCCGGTGACCTGGTCTACGTGGCGTGCCAGATCCTGCCGTACGGCGTGGTGGGCGCGGTGCTGATCGCACGCCGGCCGGACCTGCCCTTCGGGTGGCTGCTCAGCCTGGCCGGATTGTCCCTGGTGGTGATGCTGGCGATCGCCGGTCCCTCGATCCTCGCGCTTGAGCGCGGTCACGGGGGCCAGCTCGCGATCTGGGGGCTGACCGCCGGCACGCTGATGTTCGTGCCGGTGGCCCTGGAAGGCTTGGTCAACGTCCGCTTCCCCTCCGGGGCACCGTCCGGCTGGTGGGGACGCGTCCTGGACCGCACGATCACCGCAGGGATCCTCGTGGGCGTCATAGGTGGCGTGCTCGGCGACTCGGTGATCCGGGCGATCTACCCGGCGGGGCCGCCCGGCGGGGCGGAACGCTTCGTCGACGGCACCCCCGTCGTCGACCTCGCCAACCTGACGGTGGTGGCGATCCCGCTGGTGATCCTCCTTGGCGTCGTTGCGGGGATCGGGGTCGTCGTGCGGTTCTTCAGGTCCGAAGGTGTCGAGCGACTGCAGCTCAAGTGGCGCGCGATCGGCGTCGTCGGTGCGCTGGCGCTGTTCCCGGTCGTGGTGACCGAGGTGCTCCCCGAGGCCGTCGACGAGGTGGTCACCGACGTCGCGCCTCTCTGGTTCGTCGCCACGTTGGTGATCCCGGTGCTGCGCTACGACCTGTGGGCGATCGACTCGATCATCCGGCGCTCGGCCACGGCGACCTTCGCCTCCCCGGCCACCGTCGTGGAGAACACCGTCCGGGTCGCGGCCGACATGCTGCGCCTGCCCTACGTCGCGGTGCGTCGCGATGGCCAGGTGCTGACCTCCTGCGGCGAGACGACCGTAGGCCTGGCAGAACGCGCAGAGACCTGGCCGATCGTCGTGGAGGGCGAAACGGTCGGCGAGCTGCTGGCGACCCCCCGCCACGGCTTTGATCGCATCTCGGAGCCCGACCGGCAGGTCCTGGCCACCATCGCGCAGCTGGTGGGTGGCTCGGTGCGAGCCGAGGCGCTCACCGCCGACCTGCTGGCCACCCGGCAGCGGCTGGTCACTGCTCGCGAGGAGGAGCGCCGCCGGCTGCGTCGTGACCTGCACGACGGTCTCGGGCCGCTGCTGACCGGTCTCGGGCTCAACTTGGACGCCGCGGCCACCCAGCTCGGGGGTTCGGACGAGCAGGCGGCGATGTACCTCGGCAACGCCAAGCAGGCCTCCACCCAGGTCATCACCAGCCTCCGCGAGCTCGTCGACGGGCTCCGCCCACCCGCGCTGGACGAGCTCGGCCTCGCCGGCGCCCTCAAGCTCCACCTCGACCGGCTCGCCACCGACGCCGGGATCGTGCTCGACCTGCGCGTCCCCGAGACGGTGGTGCTCCCGGCGGCGGTCGAGGTCGCTGCCTTCCGTGCCGCGGTCGAGGCCGTCACCAACGCCGCCCGCCATAGTGGCGCCCAGAGAGTCCGCGTCGAGCTGGACTCAGACGCCAACGCCCTGACCGTGACGGTCAGCGATGATGGCCCCACTCGGACGGGCTGGCGCACCGGCGTTGGGCTCGCCGGGATGCGCGAGCGGGCCGAGGAGCTCGGCGGTACCCTCGACGCCGGACCTACGCCCTCCGGCGGACGGGTGTGGATCAGCTATCCCCTCGGGGGCGGTCGATGACTTCGATCGTGCTCGCCGATGACCACCCTCTGGTCCGCCAAGGGCTACGCGCCGTCCTCGACACCACGGATGACATCGACGTCGTCGCCGAGGCTGACAACGGCCACGACGCCGTACGACTCTGCGTCGAACACCGCCCCGACGTGATCCTCATGGACCTCCAGATGCCCGGCCTGCACGGCATCGAGGCCACCCGGCAACTGGGCAAGGCGGCACCCGAGACCGCCGTACTCGTCCTCACCATGTTCAACGACGACGACACGGTCTTCGCTGCCATCGCTGCCGGCGCAGCCGGTTACCTGCTGAAAGGGGCCGACGGCGCCGACATCGTCGCGGCCGTCCGCGCTGCAGCCGCCGGGCAGGCCGTGTTCGGCGCGGCCCTCGCGCGGCGACTCCAGGACTGGTTCGCCCGACCACCCGCCGTGCGCGAGGCGCCGTTCCCAGACCTGACCGAGCGCGAGCGCACGATCCTCGACGCCGTTGCCGCCGGCCTCACCAACACAGAGATCGGCGCCAAGCTCTACCTGTCCCCCAAGACCGTCGCCAACAACGTCTCCACCATCTTGGCCAAACTCCACCTCGCTCACCGCGCCGAAGCGATCGTCAGGGCGCGCGACGCCGGACTGGGGCGGACCGAGTAGCCGATCCAAGGGGTTTCGAGACAGTGAGGATGTAGGTAGGCCCGGGGCCGGGGCGTGACCCATTTC
>CAZKEZ010000032.1:0-3104 GCA_964551905.1 uncultured Nocardioides sp.
CGCCGCCGTCCTCCTCGGAGATCTCGAAGGCGGTGCCGCCGGCGTCCTGCTCGGCGGCGTCGATGGCGGCGATGGCGCTGGCTACGACGTCACTCGTTCCGACGTCCGGCGACTGCTCGTCGGACGGGTCGTCGGTCGGCTCCGTCGGCTCGGCCGACTGGGTCGGGGAGTCCTCGGCGCTGGTCTCATCCGGGTCGTCGCCGCAGGCGGCGAGACCGAGGGCGAGTACGCCGGCAGCGAGCGGGGCGACCAGGGCGTTCCGGGAGATCCTCATGCCCCCACCGTGCCAGGTGGGTGGGAATCATTCCGCGGTGCGCGGAGTCAGCAGGCGGGCGGGGCCACCGACCACTCGGGCTCCGGGGCGACCCCGGGGGTGACCCACACGTCGGCGGGCCCGGTCTGACCCTCGCCGGTGGTCATCGTCCAGGTGACCTCGGTGGTGTCGCCGGACTCGAAGAACAGCGGCACCTGCGCCACCGGCCGCCCGGCGAACTGGTGGTGCTTCTCGCCGGCGGGCTTCCCGTCGATCCGGACCTTGGTCAGCTCTCCCGCGGCGGGGCCGAACAGGTCGACGACGACGATCTGCGTGCCACGAGGCACGTCGTACAGGCCCGGTCCGGTGACCGACTCCGGCAGGCCCTCGGCGTCCTCGGGGGCGTCGGAGAGCATCCGCAGCGTCCCCGTCAGCTGCTGCACGCCGTCGGCGCAGGAGTCGGCGACGACCTCGACGTCGTAGTCGAGGTAGTACGACAGCTTGGTGGCCGTGGCGTCGTTGAACGAGACCGCTACCTGCGGCCGCTCGGTCGAGTCGACCGGGAGCTCGCCGGCGACCGGGGTGCCGCGCAGGATGGCCTGCTCGCCGCCGTCGAAGGAGGTCACGAGCAGCCGGCGCTCGTCGACGCCGCGGGCCAGCGCCCGGATCAGTGCCTGCGGGTCCTTCGACCCGGCGAGGACGCGCTCGAAGGTCTCCCGCGCCACGTCGCGGAAGAACTCGTTCTGGGCGTCGGGGTCCTCCAGCCGCAGGTAGGTGTTGTTGAGCAGCTCTGCGACCGCGTTGTCGGCGGTCAGCTCGATCCCGTCGACGGTGATCGGGCCGGTCACCTCGAGGAGGTAGGACATGGCCACCGGGTCGACGGAGAGTACGCCGTCCAGGGGGTCCTCGGAGTCCGGACGGTTGTCGTAGTGGGCGGCCGACAGCATCGACGTACGCGGGAAGTCGGGAGTGAAGTTCGCGTCCTGGACGTAGATGCCCAGCTGCTCGCCGAACAGCGCCCGCTCCTCGCTGGTCAGCGGCAGGATCGGCTCGTCGGGGACGGGGAAGTCGGCGGCGCTGAGCTGCTCGACCATCGCCAGCCGGCCGTTGCGCGCCTCCAGCACGCTCATCGCGCCGGGGATGCCGCCGGTGGCGCGGATCTCGGCGTTGTTCTGGAACAGCAGCAGGTAGCGGCGCTCGCCGTCGGCGCCGAGCATGGCGGGGAGTACGTCGACCGCCCTGCGCGTGGCGTCGAGGGTGGCGGTCGCGTCGGCCACCTGGTCGGTGAGCTCGTCGTACCGGCTCGCGACGGTCTCTGTGAGCCCCTCGGTGTCGACCTCGGCCAGCTGGGCGTCGGCCCGCGCGAACGCCTCACTCGCCTGGGCGACCGGGTCCTGGAGCTGTTCGATGTCGTCGACGGGGAGGCGGCCGTTGCGGGGGGCGAAGCTGCCGGCGTCCAGGCTGCCGACGGCGTCGACGATCGGAGGGAGGGCGTCCTGGCTGAGCGCACTTATGGTTGTTGCGACGGCTTGGACGGCGGTCGCGTCGTCGCCGACGACCGGGATCCGCTTCAGGATCCGCCACGGGGTGGAGCTCGTCGTGTCGGCGGCGGCTGCTGCGTGGGCCTGGACGTTCTCGAGCTCTGCTGTGGCGAGCTCCTGGTCGCCGTCGGTGAGCGCGGTGCGCAGGGCGGTGGCGCTCTCCGACGCCGCGACCAGATCATCGCGGGCCTGGATGGCCGTCCAGGCGGTGGCAGCGGTGGCGGCTGCGACCGCGAGCACGGCCAGACCGGTCGCCCAGAGGGCTGCGCGGCGTACTCGTCGCTTGGGGCGGTCGGCGCGGCGCGCGCCGGCCCGGCGTGGGGTGGGTGGAGTGGCACTCACTCCTGTGGCACCCCCGAGTGTGCGCCCCGCTGGTGGCGGAGGGTCAGCTCTTCTTGGACGTCAGCACGTAGCGGGTGCCGCACTGCTTGTACACCGACTCCTCGCCGAAGGAGGTGCGGAACTTGATCTTGTACTTGCCCACCGGCAGCCGCTTGAGCAGCCAGATCGTGCGGTAGCCGCGGTAGTGGCGCACCGTCTTCCACATCACCTTGCGCGGCTTCGTGGTGGTCTTGATGCGGATCGCCTTGACCTTGACCTTGGTGATCGGTTGGGCGTTGCCGGCCGCGATCTTGAACACAACGGCGGGGCGCTTGCCCGCGCGAACGGTGGCGTTCTTCGGCTTCGGGATCACCTTGCAGGTCGTGGGGACCGAGTGGGGGTAGGGCGCGGCGGTCGCCGGACCGGCCGTGGTGAGCCCGCCCACCAACAGCGCCAGTGTCGCCAGCGCGGCGGACAGAACCTTCATGAAACGAACCCCTTGCTCGATGCGTTGATTCCCCTGGACGCACCCTGGATGGGCGGCGGTCCGCGCACATGTTAACCATCACGGACCCCCATGCACGGCAGAAGCCCCGAAATCAGCGAGTAGCGTTCGTCACGTGCAACGCCTCCGAATCAAGGTGACCTGCGGCGCGGACGACCCCGAACGCTGCAACCAGGCGTTCACCGTGGCCGCTGCGGCCGTGGCAGCCGGGGCCGACGTGGGGCTGTGGTTGACCGGCGAGGCGGCCTGGTTCGCGCTCCCCGACCGGGCCGCACAGTTCTCGCTGCCGTTGGCCACGCCACTGCCGCAGCTGCTCGACGCGATCCTGGCCGGCGGCCAGGTGACCCTGTGCTCCCAGTGCGCCGAGCGCCGCGGGATCGGCGCCCACGCGGTGCTGCCCGGCGTCCGCGTTGCCGGCGCCGCCACCTTCACCGAGGAGATCCTCGCCGACTCCGTGCAGGCCCTCGTCTACTGACCCGGCGCA
>CAZKEZ010000032.1:3204-25978 GCA_964551905.1 uncultured Nocardioides sp.
GGCGGGTGTTGAGGAAGGTGCGGGCCTCGTCGGGGGTCATCGGCACCCGCTGGGCCACCGCGCCGAGAGCGGCAGCGCGCTCGACGAGTTGGGCGTTGCTCTGGACGGGTACGCCCTTGCTGATGGTGAGTACGTCCTCCATCCCGACGCGCAGATGACCACCCATCGACAGCGACGCCAGCGCGACCGCGAGGGTGGTCCGCCCGATCCCGGTGGCCGACCAGCTCGTCGTCTGCGGCGGTAGCGCCTGGACGCCGGCGACCAGCGCAGGCGCCGTACCAGGCATCCCTCCAGGCACCCCCATCACGAAGTCGCAGTGGACCTTTCCGCCGTACGGCGGTCCGAACTTGTCCAGCAACCGGCCCAACGCGTGCACCTGCCCCAGGTCGAACAGCTCGAACTCCGGCACCACCTGGCGCTCCTGGGTGAGCGGGTAGAGCTCGGTGATGAACGGCCAGGGGTTGGAGAACACGTCGTTGCCGAAGTTCGTGGTGCCCATGGTGAGCGAGCACGACTCCGGGTCGGCGTCGAGCACCTGGAGGCGTCGGTCGAGCGGGTCGTGGACCGAGCCGCCCGTGGAGAGCTGGACGACGAGGTCGGTGGACTCGCGTACGGCGGCCACCCACTCCTTGAGCAGCGGCAGATCGATGGTCGGGCGGTGCTCCCGGTCGCGGACGTGGATGTGGACCATCGCCGCGCCGGCGGCCCGGCACGCCACCGCGGTCGCGGCCAGCTCCTCGGGGGTGGTCGGGAGCTGCGGGACGTCCTCCTTGGCGGTCTCCGCACCGGTCGGGGCGACGGTGATCAGGAGGCGGTCGGCGGGAAGCGCGGGATCCTCGGGCATGGGGCCATCGTGGCAGACTCGGGCCCGCCCCGGTCAGGGCCCTGTCTCGCCCCTGTCCAGCCCGCGAACGAGGAGGGAGCGGCCGGATGCGCGCCGTCGTCCAGCGAGTCTCCCGCGCCAGCGTCGAGGTGGATGGCCGGGTCGTCGGCGAGCTCGATGCGCCGGGGCTGCTGGTCTACCTGGGCGTGGCGCCGAGCGACGGGTCGGCGGAGATCGGCTGGATGGCCCGCAAGATCTGGGACCTGCGGATCCTGCGGGGTGAGCAGTCCGCCTCCGACGTCGGTGCGCCGATCCTCGTGGTCAGCCAGTTCACGCTCTATGCCGACGTACGCAAGGGCCGTCGCCCGTCCTGGCAGGGCGCGGCGCCGGCGGCGGTGTCGGAGCCGGTGTACGACGCGTTCTGTGCCGAGCTCGAGTCACTCGGCTGCCGCGTGGCCCGCGGCGTCTTCGGAGCCGACATGGCCGTCTCCTCGGTCAACGACGGTCCGGTCACGATGATCCTCGAGCGCTGAGGCGCAACCGCCGTACTCGCTCCCGCCCCCACCCCCGACTGCCGCGGGCTTACCGTCGCGCAGCGGGGCGAATCCACCCGCTTTCGCGACGGTAGCCCCGCGGCAGTTGGGAGGGACGTGCACCCGGGAGCAGGATGATCATCCAGCGCTTCTGCATCATGATGCATCATCGTGATGATATGATGCAGCATGCGTACGACGGTGACGATTGATGACGCCCTCCTCGCTGAGGCCAGGCAGCTCGCGTTGACCACTGGGCGCACGTTGGGCGCCGTGGTCGACGATGCCCTGCGGGTCCTACTGCACGAGCGCGCGGCCGACCCGGCCAAGCCGGTCGACCTACCGGCGTACGGCGGCAGCGGACTGCGCCCCGGCGTCGACCTCGAAGACAAGGACGCCCTCGCCGCCCTCCTTGACGACGAGGGACCCGGCCGTGCTGCTGGGTGACGTCAACGTCTTCATCTATGCGCACCGGCCGGAGAGTCCCCGGCACGAGGAGCACCGAGCATGGCTCAGCGCCGCGCTTGCTGGGCCAGAACCCTTCGGGGTGAGCGAGCACGTCCTCGCCGGCTTCCTCCGGATCGTGACCAATCATCGGGTGTACCTCGACCCGACGCCCCCCGATGCCGCACTGGACTTCTGCTCAGCCGTGCTCGCGGCCCCGGCCGCCGTGTCGGTCCGGCCGGGAGCGCGACACTGGCCGATCTTCGAGACCCTGTGCCGAACTGTTGGTGCGCGCGGGAACCTGATCCCCGACGCCTACCTCGCGGCGCTCGCCCTCGAGCACGGAGCGACCTGGGTGACCTCCGACCGCGGGTTCGCGCGCTTCCCGGGGCTTCGGTGGCGGCTGCCGCTCGACGACGCCGCTCGTTGAGCCCGCGTCGCCGTACTCACTCCCGCCCCACCCCCCAACTGCCGCGGGGTTGCCGTCGCGCAGCGGGGCGAATCCACCCGTTTTCGCGACGGTAAGCCCGCGGCAGTTGGGAAAGGCGTGCACCCGGGAAGGCGCAGCAGCGGGGAGGGGCGTGGCTCAGACGTCGATGCGGACTTCGGCCACCGAGCCGACGGCGGCCGCCACGGGGGTGTCTACCGGCTCGGCGCGGGGCGCGAGGGTGCGCAGCGTCCACGCGCCCTCGCCGGCGAAGAACCGGAACGACCCGGCGTCCCCGGTCGGGACCTCGGCGGTGAACTCGCCGGTCCGGTCCAGGAGCCGCACGTACGCCCCCGAGATCGGAGCGCCGTCACGGCACACCTGGCCCTGGATGACGGCCTCCTTGGCGACGTTCACGCCCTCGATGGCCAGCCCGCCCTCGGGCGCTCCGCAGCTCATGCGGGGCCCCCGTTCGAAGCGGAGCGAAGCGAGCATTCGAATGGGGTGTTCATGCCTCCCCCGCTTCGTCGCCGAGGACCACGGGTACGCCGACGAGCGAGCCGTACTCCGTCCACGAGCCGTCGTAGTTCTTTACGTTCTCCTCGCCGAGCAGCTCCTTGAGCACGAACCACGTGTGCGAGGACCGCTCGCCGATCCGGCAGTAGGCGATGGTGTCCTTCGACCAGTCCACGCCCGCCTCGGTGTAGAGCGCCCGCAGCTCCTCGTCGGAGCGGAAGGTGCCGTCGTCGTTGGCGGCCTTGCTCCACGGCACGTTCGCGGCGGTGGGGATGTGCCCCGCGCGCTGCGCCTGCTCCTGCGGCAGGTGGGCCGGGGCGAGCAGCCGCCCGGAGTACTCGTCGGGGCTGCGCACGTCGACCAGGTTCTGGGTGCCGATCGCGGCGACGACCTCGTCGCGGAACGCGCGGATCGAGGAGTCCTGCTCCAGGGCCGTGTACGTCGTCTTCGGGCGCGTGACGACCTCGTCGGTCAGCTCGCGCGAGTCCAGCTCCCACTTCTTGCGGCCGCCGTCGAGGAGGCGGACGTCCTGGTGGCCGTAGAGCTTGAAGTACCAGTACGCGTAGGCGGCGAACCAGTTGTTGTTACCGCCGTACAGCACGACCGTGTGGTCGTTCGAGACGCCCCGGTCCGACAGCAGCGCCGAGAACTGCTCGCGGTTGACGAAGTCGCGCCGTACCTGGTCCTGCAGGTCGGTGGTCCAGTCGAGCTTGACGGCTCCCTTGATGTGGCCCTTGTCGTAGGCGGTGGTGTCCTCGTCGACCTCGATGAGGACGACGTCGGGGTTGTCGAGGTTCTCCTCGACCCACTGGGCGGTGACGAGGGCTGACTCGCGAGTCATGGTGGTGCTCCTTGTGTTGGTGGTGGGGGTTCAGTTCACGGCGCCGGCGGCGCGGTCGGTGGGAGCGCCGAGGAGTCGGCGCCCGAGGAGGTACATCTCGCAGCCCAGGCAGAACCCGAAGACCGCGTTGAGCAGGGCGGCGGCGAGCGCGAACCCGACGGCGACGACGCCGAGCAGGCTCAGCCCCGCGGCGAAGCCGGCCAGGCCGACGAGCGCGAACCCGAGCCCGACGCCCTGGGCGAACCGCGGCGGCGCGGCGTCCTCGAGCTCAGCCGGGGGGCCGATCCGGGGACGCACCAGGCGCCGGAAAATCCCTGCGTACGGCGTGTGCTGCACACCGCGGGCCACGGCGATCGCGAACACGACCGCCTGGAGGGCCAGCAGCGCCACGGCCGCGGGGCCGGGGGCGAGCAGCAGTACGGCGGCCAGCACGACCGCCGTGAGGGTCGCGGCGAACCGCTGGCCACGAGGGTCGATCTGCGCGGTGGCCGACGCGGACGGCAGTGCGCGGCCGGGTCGGGCGGTGGTGATGCTCATGGATGTCTCCTGAAGGTCCTGGACGGGGGGCGCCGCGGGCCGCGGCGGGCAGGGACGTCCTGGGCGCAGCGGCACTCACGCACGATGGCGAGGGCGCACGGCGGCGACCGACGGGAAGGGACGTCCCGTCAGGACATTCGACACAGGGACGAGCGCACGCGGCAGTGGTCCACCGCGCGTCGTCGCGTCAACCAGGTCGAGGACATGGGGGCAACGGTAGGCGCTCGGCGGGGGTGGGGAGTACCGAACCGTCCGTTCGTCTCATTCTGTGGACTCTATGTCCACGTTTCGGACAGGGTCACGGTGAGGGGCATGTCAGACCAGCTCCGCCAGCGCTGCGAGGACCTGCTCCTTGCGCGGCGCGCCCGCCGCACGGGTGAGCTCTCGGCCGGCGCCGTCGAGGACCAGCGTGGTCGGCGTCCGCACGATGCCCAGCCGCCGGACCAGCTCGAGGTGGTGCTCGGCGTCCAGCTCCACGTGGGTCACGCCCGGCACGACCTCGGCCACGTCGGCCAGGGTCCGGCGGGTGGCCCGGCACGGGGCGCAGAAGGCGCTAGAGAACTGGAGCAGCGTGCCGCGCTCGCCCAGCACGACGTCGTGGCCTGCCAGGACGCTGACCGGCACCGGCGCGGCGTCGTACTCCTGCTCCTTGGTGCCGCGCACCCGGTGGGTGCCGGTGAACCGCCCGTCGGCCCACGCGCGGTAGGCGCCGAACCCCAGCGCCGCCACGACACTGAGCAGGAGCACCCACTGGCCGACGGTCATGCCGTATGCAACCACGCGCGCCGCCCGCTCATTCCACGGTCATCCGCTGGTGGTTTCGAGACAGCCTCGTCCCTCGGCTTCCTCAACCACCGAATCCCGCTGGTTGAGGAGCGAGCGCCAGCGAGCGTTTCGAAACCAGCGGAGGGTTCAGCCGCCGGCGAACGGCGGAAGGAACTCCACCGAGGTCCCCGGGGGCACCTCGACCCGCTCAGGGTCCTCGGTCGCCACCGGCCGGTCTCCCACGAGCACCGAGCACACGGCGAGTACCTGCGCCAGCCGGGTGCCCGGATGCAGGGCCACGGCCCGGTCGCGGACCTCGGCCAGGGTGAGGGAGGCGGAGGTGGGGAGGGCGTCACTGGGTACGCCGGCGGCGGCCCGCGCGCCGGCCCAGTACCGCACGGTGATGCTCGTCTCAGGGATGGTGGACCTCCGGTTGCTCGGGCCGTCCACGTTATCCTTTGCTGTCCGCCCGCTCGCTGGAGGAGGCCGCCGCGTGAGCGTCCTGCTGCTGCTGACCTCCTCGCTCCAGCCCAGCGCGGAGGTGCTTCCGGGCCTGGCCCTGCTCGGCCACCAGGTGAAGATCCTGCCCGCCGAGTCGACCGCGCTCCTCGATCCACCCGAGGCCGACCTGCTCCTCGTGGACGGTCGCACCGACCTGGCGCACGCGCGGGAGCTGTGCCGACTGATCCAGATGACCGGAACCGACGTACCGGTTCTCTTGGTGGTCACCGAAGGCGGCCTGGCCGTGGTCACGCACGGGTGGGGCATGGACGACGTGGTGCTGCACAGCTGCGGCCCGGTCGAGCTCGAGGCCCGGATCCGGCTGGCGATCGGGCGGTTCGCGGCGCAGCGGGAGGCCGAGGACCCGGAGGCGCACCTGATCCGCAGCGGGGAGGTGACGGTCGACGACACGACGTACACCGCCCGCGTCAGCGGCCGCACCCTGGACCTGACGTTCAAGGAGTTCGAGCTGCTGAAGTACCTCGCGCAGCACCCCGGCCGGGTGTTCAGCCGGCAGCAGCTGCTGTCGGAGGTGTGGGGGTATGACTACTACGGCGGCACGCGCACGGTCGACGTACACGTGCGGCGCCTGCGCGCCAAGCTCGGGCCCGAGAACGAGACGCTGATCGGGACGGTGCGCAACGTGGGGTACCGGTTCGTGGTGCCCGTCGAGCGCAGCGGGGCCGAGGCGTCGGTGCTGGGGGACTCCGAGGGGGAGCTGGCCGAGGAGCGCGAGCGCTGACCACGCGCGTCGACCCGGCCGACTTCCGCTGGGATGACTCTCGTCCGGCCGCCGTCGTGGCTGCGGTGCGGGATGCCTGTCGGGCGGCCGGGGAGGACGACCCGCTGGACGAGGCCGCCGAGCTCTCGCTGAAGCATCACGGGCTGGCCCGGTCCGCCCTGTGGATCGCCGACGCTGGCTTCGCGTTGGTCCAGGAGCGCACCCTGTCGCTTGCGGTGGCTCCTGATGTACGGCGGCGCGGGCTGGGCGCCATCTTGGCTCAGGCTGCGTTGGCCGGGTCGGCGGAGAACGGGTCGGCGGACAACGGGTTGGCGGAGACCGGGTTGGCGGAGGAATCGTCGGACCCGGGTGTCGAGGCGGCTTGGGCGCATGGCGACCACCCCGCTGCCGCCCGGCTAGCCGCTCGCTTCGGATTCGCGCGGGTCCGCGAGCTGTGGGTGATGCGCCGCTCGGCCGCCGACCCGCGGCCCGAGCTCGCCGTAACCCCCGGCGTCAGCATCCGCTCCTACCGCCCCGAGGACGCCCCCGCGCTGATCGCGGTCAACGCGGCGGCGTTCGCCGACCACCCCGAGCAGGGCGCGATGGACGACGCTGGCCTCGCCGAGCGGATGGGCGAGCCGTGGTTCGACCCCGCGGGCCTGCTCCTCGCCGTCGACGACGCCGGCACGCTGCTCGGCTTCCACTGGACCAAGCAGGCGACCACGGACGTGGGCGAGGTGTACGTCGTCGGGGTGTCCCCGGCGGCCCAGGGCCGTGGCCTCGGGCGGGTACTCACCCTCGCCGGCCTGCACCACCTCGTCGGGCGCGGAGTGGCCGAGATCGAGCTGTACGTCGAGTCCGACAACGCCCCGGCGATCGCGGTCTACTCGCGCCTCGGCTTCACCCACGCCCCCCGAGATACCCACGTGCTCTATCGCCGTGTCGGTGGTTGAGGAGCCGAGGAACGAGGCTGTCTCGAAACCCAGCTGCGACTCGCCGGCGAACATCGTGTGAAATTCGGCAGCATGTGCCGGAGATCCCACGATGATCCTCGCCGGGGGGGGTTGGTCTCGACAAGCTCGACCGGCGGGGGCTCAACCAGCGGCCTCGCAGGGGCCGAGCTTGCGGAGGACCCAGGCCTCGAGAGCGTCGTCGTAGGGGCCTTCGGAGGTGGAGACGCAGATGTAGCGGTCGATGGAGGCGACGTACCCGCCGCGCGGCCCCCGCAGGTCGTACATCCAGTCACCCTCCCCCAGCGCCCGCAGCTGCGGGTGTGTGATCCTGTCGAGTGCACGGCGATCGGCGGGGTCGTTGACGTCGTACCGCTCGGTCAGCCGCCCCTCGGCGAACAGCGTCCCGTCCTCGAAGGCGCGTACCGCGAGCGGCAGCCCGGCCGCCTGCAGCCGCTCCCACCGGCCGACGAGCTCCGCCGGCGGGAAGCCGCTGTCGTAGCTGAGGGAGGAGCCGTCGGCGGCCGCCCCGCCCCAGCCGAACAGCTTGTTCTCGGGCTGGTCCGCAGACAGCGAAGCCAAGAGATCGGGCACGTCGGAGTACGTCGACCCGTCGGCGAGCGCGACCACGTAGGTGCCGGCGACGTGGTCGCCACGGGAGACGTCCTGGGTCGTCAGGTCGATCGCGACCGACCCGTCCTCCGGCGCGGCGGCGAGCCCGGCCCGGACTGCGCCGTCGACCGCCGCAACCGAGGCCTCCGGCTGGAAGGACCGCACGGCCACGGTGGTCTGTCCGGCTCGGACGGCCAGGTCGGCCTCCTCGTCGTGGTGGGTGGTGCGGAAGGCGTCGTACGCCGTCTCGACGACACCGGCGATCTCTTCGTCGGAGGCGTCACCACTCATCGTGACCTTCACGACCAGCTTCCCGGAGTCGAGGGGCACGGGCTCGCTGTACTTCAGCCTGGCTGACTCCACCCCCGCCAGACCGGCCACCTCGTCGCGGAGCTCGTCGGCGTCCGAGGCCCGGCTCGGCGCCGCACACCCGACGCACAGCACAGACAGCCCAGCCACGACAACGCCGACCACGACGCGCACCCACGACATCGATCTCATGCCCCCAGGCTCTCAGCGGCGCCGCCCGAGATCCTGAGCCGACGTACTCAACTCTTCTGTGCCGGGCTCCTCTGAGTACGACGAGAGGGAGCCAGCCATGACCCACCACCACGCCATCGTGCCGCCGTACCTGCTCGAAGCAGTCGCCCGACATGGACGGACGGCGACGCAGCGCAACGCGGCGGCCCGGACGCTGCGCATCGACCGGGCGCTGCGCGTCGAGCGGGTCGCCGCGTCCGCCCGTGCGCAGGCAGGTCCCGCCGGCGACAGCCCTGCCACCGCAGAGCAAGACCTCACCGCACCACCGCGACGGCACCGCTCGATCCACGACTGCCGCCACGGCACCGACCTGCCCGGGCGGCGGGTGCGCGACGAGGGCGGGGCGGCCACGGGCGACGTCGACGCCGACCGCGTGTACGACGGACTCGGCAACACCTGGCAGTTCTTCCAGGACGTGCTCGGTCGCAACTCCTTCGACGACGAGGGGGCGACGATGACCGGGTCGGTGCACTACCGGCGCAACTACAACAACGCCTTCTACGACGGCGAGCAGTTCGTGTTCGGCGACGGGGACGGCACCACCTTCGCGTCGATGACGGCGGCCGTCGACGTGATGGCCCACGAGTTCACGCACGGGGTCATCGACCACGAGTCCGGCCTGAAGTACGAGAACCAGTCCGGCGCGCTCAACGAGCACCTCGCCGACGTGTTCGGCTCCCTGATCAAGCAGTGGTCGGCCACGCCGCAGCAGACCGCCGCGCAGGCCGACTGGCTGATCGGGGCCGGCCTGTTCGCGGCGGGGATCAACGGCACCGCCCTGCGGTCGATGATCTCGCCGGGTACGGCGTACAACGACCCGATGCTCGGAGGCAAGGACCCGCAACCCGACCACATGAACGGCTTCGTGGTGACCGAGCTCGACCACGGCGGGGTGCACATCAACTCCGGCATCCCCAACCGTGCCTTCGTGCAGTTCGCGCTGGCGCTGGGCGGGTTCGCGTGGGAGCGGGCCGGGCGGGTGTGGTACTCCGCCGCCACCTCGCCCCGGCTCGCCGACGACGCGACCTTCGAGGCGTTCGCGACCCTCACGGCCGACCGGGCCTACGCGCTGTTCGGCCACGACGTCGCGCGGGCCTGCTTCGACGCCTGGGGAGTGGTGGGCGTGACCTGCCGCTGGAACCGGCACCGCGACCGCTCGCAGGAGCACGGCGCACCCGCGGCGACCGGCGTACCAACTGCGGTTGTCCTCCCGGGGCTGGGCCTCTCCAACATCGCCTACCGGTCCGGCGACGGCCACCTGCGCGAGCTCTGGAGCGACGGCGCCCAGGACTCGGGGACCTCGGACCTCACCGCGCTGGCCGGCGCGCCGTCGGCCGCTGGCAACCCGTTCGCCTACGCCGACCACACCCGCAAGACCGAGATCCTGCTGTTCCGCAGCTCCGACGGCCGGGTCCGCAGTCTCTACTGGTCGACGGGCGCCGTCGGACACGACGACCTGTCCGGTACGGCGGGGTCGCCGGCCGCCGCGGGCACACCGGTGGGCTACCACCACGAGTCCGCCGACACCCACCACGTCATCTACCGCGGCACCGACCGACACCTGCACGAGCTGGTCTGGGTGGGCGTCGCGCCGGTCTTCTACGGCGGCAACGTGACGGGCACCATCGGCGCGCCACGTGCGGCGGGGGACCCGGCGGCGTACGTCACTCCCGACGGCACGCACATCGTCCCGTACCGCGCGGAGGACGGCCGGATCCTCAGCGTGTACTGGAAGGACGGGCCGAGCGGTCTCGACGACCTGTCGGGTACGGCGGGTACTCCGACCGCGAGCTCCGACCCGGTGGCCGTTCACGTGGCGGCGCAGGACAGCCACCACGTGTTCTACGTCGGGAGCGACGGCCACGTCTATGAGCTGGCGTGGTTCGGTGTCGCCCCAGTGGTCGGCCGCAACCTGACCGCCATCGCCGGGGCGCCGAAGGCCACCGGTCGGCCGGCGGCGTTCTTCAGTCCGGTGCACGGGGTCTTCTCGGTCACCTACCGTCGCGCCGACGGGCATCTGGAGGAGCTGTGGTGGGCAGCCGGGGACTCGGACGTGGGCCACGGCGACGTGACCGCGAACTCCGCCGCGCCACCCGCTGCCGACTCCCCCGTCGGATTCTTCGTGGAGTCGGACAGCTCCGCCCACCTCGCCTTCCGCGGCACCGACGGCCACCTCCACGAGATC
Source organism: uncultured Nocardioides sp. (assembly GCA_964551905.1). Taxonomy (GTDB): domain Bacteria; phylum Actinomycetota; class Actinomycetes; order Propionibacteriales; family Nocardioidaceae; genus Nocardioides. Next base: position 13,600 of record CAZKEZ010000032.1, read on the forward strand.
TCGTGGGGCTGAACTCGAGATAGTCCGTGGGGCTGAACTCGAGATAGTCCGCCGCGAAAATCATGCCGGAGGGCCTGGATCACATGATTTTCGCGGCGGATTATCTCCAAATGAGGTGACACACTGAGAGGCATGTCCGCCGAGAGCCTGCTGCCGTCGCACGCCACGAGCTCGCTGGAGGACAGCCCGGAGGGGATCGACCCGTTCGCACACCCCACGGACACCTTCCACGTGCCGCAGCCCTACGAGCCGTCGGAGGAGGCCCGGGCGGCGGTCGAGCGGTTCACCGACCGGTTCCTGGACCGGGAGCTCTCGTGGCTGCGCTTCAACCAGCGGGTGCTCGAGCTCGCCGAGGACGAGGACCTGCCGCTGCTCGAGCGGGCCCGGTTCCTGGCCATCTTCGCCAGCAACCTCGACGAGTTCTTCATGGTCCGCGTGGCCGGTCTGCAGCGCCGGATCGCCGCCGGCGTGGCGGTCCGCGCGGCGTCGGGGATGCTGCCCCGCGAGATCGTCGACCTCATCTGGGAGCGCACCACCGAGCTGATGGTGCGCCACGCAGCGGCGTTCCGCGAGGGCGTCGTGCCCGCGCTGCGCAAGGAGGGCATCGAGCTGGTCCGGTGGGAGGAGCTGGACCGGGAGGAGCAGAAGTACGCCAAGCGGCTCTTCAAGGAGCGGGTCTTCCCCGTCCTCACGCCGCTGGCCGTCGACCCCGCCCACCCCTTCCCCTACATCTCCGGGCTCTCCCTCAACCTCGCCGTCCTGGTTCGCAACCCCAAGACCAACACCGAGCACTTCGCGCGGGTCAAGGTGCCGCCGATCTTCGACCGGTTCGTGCCGGTGGGGAACCAGCGGTTCGTGCCGCTGGAGGACGTGATCCGCGAGCACCTCACCCGGCTCTTCCCGGGGATGCAGGTCCAGCAGGTCCACACCTTCCGGGTGACCCGCAACGAAGACCTGGAGGTCGAGGAGGACGACGCCGAGAACCTCCTCAAGGCCCTGGAGAAGGAGCTGCTGCGCCGCCGGTTCGGGCCGCCGGTGCGCCTGGAGGTCGAGGAGTCGATCGACCCGCGGGTGCTCGAGCTGCTGGTCTCGGAGCTGGGGATCTCCGCCGCGGAGGTGGTCCGGCTGCCCGGGCCGCTCGACCTCACCGGCCTCCACGCGATCGCCGACCTGCCCCGCGAGGAGCTGAAGTACGACGCGTTCGTCCCGAGCACGCACGCCCTGCTCGCCGAGAAGGAGTCGGCGTCGCCGGTCGACGTGTTCGAAGCGGTACGGCGGCACGACGTACTCCTGCACCATCCGTACGACTCGTTCGCCACCTCGGTGCAGCGGTTCATCGAGCAGGCCGCCGCCGACCCGCACGTGCTGGCGATCAAGCAGACGCTCTACCGCACCTCCGGTGACTCGCCGATCATCGACGCCCTCGTCGACGCCGCCGAGGCCGGCAAGCAGGTGCTGGTGATCGTCGAGATCAAGGCGAGGTTCGACGAGCGGGCCAACATCCGGTGGGCGCGCAAGCTGGAGCAGGCCGGCTGCCACGTGGTGTACGGGCTGGTGGGGCTGAAGACGCACTGCAAGCTGTCGATGGTGGTGCGCGACGAGCCGGACGGGATCCGCCGCTACACCCACATCGGCACCGGCAACTACAACCCGAAGACCGCGCGGCTCTACGAGGACCTCGGGCTGCTCACCAGCAACGAGGCGATCGGCGACGACGCGGCGCACCTGTTCAACAACATCAGCGGCTTCTCGCGCAACGCGAGGTACCGCGAGCTGCTGGTGGCACCCGACTCGGTCCGCAGCGGGCTGATCGACCAGATCCACCAGGAGATCGCCAACCACCGTCAGGGACTGCCGGCCCGGATCCGGATCAAGGCCAACTCCATCGTCGACGAGGCCCTGATCGACTCGCTCTACCTCGCCGCGCAGGAGGGCGTGCCGGTGCAGCTGCTGATCCGCGGGATCTGCGCGCTGCGACCGGGCGTGCCGGGCCTGAGCGAGACCGTCGAGGTGCGCTCGATCCTCGGGCGGTTCCTCGAGCACAGCCGGATCTTCTGGTTCGAGAACGGCGGCGAGCCGGTCGCGTGGATCGGCTCGGCGGACATGATGCACCGGAACCTGGACCGCCGGATGGAGGTCCTGGTGCGGCTGCCCGCCGGCCCGAACATCGCCTCGATCGCCGACCTGCTCGATCTGGCGTTCGACGCGGACACGATGGCCTGGGAGCTGTCGTCGGACGGTTCCTGGAGCCGCAACGACGGCACCGTCCACCTCCAGGAGTCGCTGATCCGCGACCAGCGGGGCAGGCGCGCCTGAGCGGGTACGGCGACCGCCGTACTGATTGCTCGTCGCGGGCCGTCAGCGCCTAGCATTGGGGCCGCGTCCGCGTTTCGCTGGTGAGGAGTTCTGGTGGCCTTCAAGTTCCGGCCGGTCGACAACACCTTCTTCGACCTCTTCACCGAGTCGGCCAACCACCTGGTCGTGGGCGCCGCGATGCTGGCCGAGATGTTCAGCGACGAGAGCGACCGCGACGAGGTCGTGATCCGGATGCGGGTGGCCGAGCGCGAGGCGGACGAGACCAACCGGGCCATCGTGAACCGGGTCAACAGCTCGTTCGTGACCCCGTTCGACCGCGAGGACATCCACACGCTGGCCAACATGCTCGACGACGTGATGGACCTCATCGACGAGGCCATCGACATGATCCACATCTACGACGTGTACGAGATCCCGCACGAGATCGGCAAGCAGGCCAGCGTCATCCAGCGGTGTGCGGACCTGACGGCGGAGGCGATGCCGCGGCTGCGCACGATGAAGGGGCTCGAGGACTACATCGCCGAGGTGAACCGGCTCGAGCGGACCGGCGACAAGAACTACCGGCGGATCCTCGCCAAGCTGTTCAGCGGCGACTACAAGGCGATGGAGGTCCTCAAGCTCAAGGACATCGTCGAGTGCCTGGAGAAGGCGATCGACGGGTTCGAGCTGGTCGCGAACACCGTGGAGCAGATCGCGGTCAAGGAGTCCTGACCCGATGGAGCTCGCGATCATCATCGCGGTGGTCGTCGTCGCCCTGGTGTTCGACTACACCAACGGCTTCCACGACGCCGCGAACGCCATCGCGACCTCCATCTCCACCCGCGCGCTGACCCCCCGGGTGGCGCTCGGCATGGCGGCGATCATGAACTTCGTCGGCGCCTTCCTCGGGCAGAAGGTCGCCCACACCGTCAGCGACACGATCACCCCGCCCGACGGCACCCACGGGCTGGTCGTCGTGATGGCGGGGCTGCTCGGCGCCATCACCTGGAACCTGATCACCTGGTACTTCGGCCTGCCGTCCTCCTCCTCGCACGCCCTCATCGGCGGCCTCGCCGGTGCCGCGATCGCGGCCGGCGGCGTGACCCTGGTCAACTGGGACACCGTCGTCAACAAGGTGCTGCTGCCGATGATCTTCTCGCCGGTGGTGGCGTTCACCCTCGGCTTCATGGCGATGATCGCGCTGATGTGGATCTTCCGGCGCTCCCACCCCGGCCGGGTCAACCGCGGCTTCCGCGTGGCACAGACGGTGTCGGCCGCCGCGATGGCGCTCGGGCACGGCCTCCAGGACGCGCAGAAGACGATGGGCGTGATCTTCCTGGCACTGCTGACGGGAGGGTACGTCGCCGCCGGTGACCCGCTGCCCCTCTGGGTGATCGTGTCCGCCGCCGCCGCGATCTCGCTCGGCACGTGGTCGGGCGGCTGGCGGATCATGCGTACCCTCGGTCGCCGCATCATCGACCTCGACCCGCCCCGGGGGTTCGCCGCGGAGTCGGTGGCCGCGTCCGTGCTGTACACGACGGCGTACGTCTATGAGGCCCCCATCTCCACCACCCACACCATCACCTCCGCGGTGATGGGCGTCGGTGCCACCAAGCGCGCCTCCGCCGTCCGGTGGGGCGTGGCCCGCTCGATCCTCACCGCGTGGGTGCTGACCTTCCCCATGGCCGGCCTCTCCGCCGCCGCCTGGTACCTCCCCGCCCACCTCCTCGTCGAAGTCCTCCCCTGATTCGCCGGCTGTCCGCTGGTTGAGGCGATGTCCGCTGTCTCGAAAACCACGGCCGGCCGAGCCTGTCGAGACCCACCGCCGGGTACGGTCCGGAGATGAGACCCCTTCGCTACGCGATCAACGTCACCTTGGATGGCTGCTGCCATCACGAGGCCGGGCTTCCCCCGGACGAGGAGTCGATGCGCTACTGGACCGCAGAGATGGAACGAGCCGACGCCGTACTCTTCGGCCGGGTGACCTACGAGATGATGGAGTCGGCGTGGCGCCGACCGGCCACGGGCGGCTGGCCCGACTGGATCGATGAGTGGGAGGTCCCGTTCGCCACGGCCATCGACCGGGTGAAGAAGTACGTCGTGTCGAGCAGCCTGAGCGAGGTCGACTGGAACGCCGAGCTGCTGCGCGGCGATGTCGGGCAAGCGGTTCAGCGCCTCAAGCAGGAGCCGGGCGGGGACCTGTTCGTGGGTGGCGTGACGCTGCCGCTTGCGTTGGCAGACCTGGGACTGATCGACGAGTACGTGTTCCTGGTGCAGCCGGTCCTCGCCGGACACGGACCGACCTTGCTCGCCGGTCTGCGCGAGCGCATCCAGCTCGAGCACGTGGATCGTCATGAGTTCCGGTCGGGGGCGGCCGCCCTGCGATTCCGGCCGACGCAAGCAGCGAGCGGTCAGCCGAAGCGGCCGGAGATGTAGGCCTCCGTGGCTTCCTGGTCGGGGTTGGCGAACATCTGCCGGGTGCTGTTGAACTCGACGAGCCGACCGGGCTGACCCTGCGCCTTGAGGTTGAAGAACGCCGTGTCGTCGGAGACCCGCGCCGCCTGCTGCATGTTGTGGGTGACGATGACGATGGTGTACTCCGACTTCAGCTCGTGGATCAGGTCCTCGACGGCGGAGGTGGAGATCGGGTCGAGGGCCGAGCACGGCTCGTCCATCAGCAGGATCTGCGGCTGGACGGCGATGGCGCGGGCGATACAGAGCCGCTGCTGCTGTCCGCCCGAGAGGCTCATCCCGGGCTTGATCAGCCGGTCCTTCACCTCGTTCCAGAGGTTCGACCCGCGCAGTGACCGCTCGACCACCACATCGGCCTCGGCCTTCTTCATCTTGCGCGAGTTCAGCCGCAGGCCGGCGATCACGTTCTCGTAGATCGACATCGTCGGGAACGGGTTGGGTCGCTGGAAGACCATGCCGATCTGGCGACGTACCGCGACCGGGTCCACGCCCTCCTCGTAGAGCGACTGCCCGCCGACGACCACCTTGCCCTCGACACGCGCGCCGGGGATCACCTCGTGCATCCGGTTCAGTGATCTCAGCACCGTCGACTTCCCGCATCCCGACGGGCCGATGAACGCCGTCACCGAGCGTGCCTTGACGGTCAGGTTGACGTCCTCGACGGCCTTGAAGTCGCCGTAGTAGATGTCAAGGTCCGAGACGTCGATGCTCTTGGCCATGGTGTCGTTCTCGCTCGCTGGTGGGAGGCCGCCGGGTGGGGCGGCAGGTGGAGTTGCGGAGGGCCGGGATCGGGAGAGAGTGCGCATCAGCGTCCTGTCTTCGGGGCGAAGGCCTTGCCGATGACCCGCGCCAGCAGGTTCAGCGACATCACGATCAGGATGAGGACGAGCGCGGCGCCCCAGGCGCGGGCGGTCTGGATCTCGGGGTACCGCCCCGGCTCGGTGGCCGCGGAGAAGATGAACACCGGCAGCGTGGCCATCCGCTCGGAGAACGGGTTCCAGTTCACCGAGGTGGTGGCGCCAGCGATGATCAGCAGCGGCGCGGTCTCCCCGGCCACTCGGGCGATGGCCAGCGTGACGCCGGTGACGATGCCCGACAGCGCGGTCGGCAGCACCACCTTCACGATCGTGCGCCACTTGGGGACGCCGAGTGCGTACGACGCCTCCCGCAGCTCATCGGGAACCAGCTTGAGCATCTCCTCGGTGGAGCGGACCACGATCGGCACCATCAGCACCGACAGGGCGACCGCGCCGCCGACGCCCATCCGCACCCCCGGCCCGAAGACCAGCACGAACAGCGCGTAGGCGAACAGTCCGGCCACGATCGACGGGATGCCGGTCATCACGTCCACCAGGAAGGTGATGATGCGGGCGGGGCGGTTGCCGGCGCCGTACTCGACGAGGTACACCCCGCACATCACCCCGACCGGCACCGACAGCACGGTGGCCAGTCCGGTGATCATGAAGGTGCCGATGATGGCGTGGTAGATGCCGCCACCCTCGCCGATCACGTTGCGCATCGAGTACGTCAAGAACTCGGCCGAGAACGCCCCGACGCCCTTCACGACCACCTGGAAGATCAGCGCGACCAGCGGCAGGATCGCCAATGCGAACGTGGTCCAGATCAGGGAGCTCATCAGCCGGTCCTTCGACCGGCGGCGCCCCTCCAGCACCAGGGACCAGCCGGGCAGGGCGATGAGGAACGCGAGCCACGCCACCACGACGGGCCCGGCCAGACCGCCGCCGAGCAGCAGCCAGGACAGCACGCCGAGGCCGACGGCCACCACGCCACAGAGGTACGGCGCGGAGCCCGGCAGCTGCGGGTTCGTCAGGGGGAGGTCGGCCCGGTTCAGCTCGGGCGGGCGGGTCGGCGTCGACGTACTCATTGCTTGGCTCCCGCACGATTCCCCACCCAGCGGCCGAGGAAGTTCACCACGAAGGTCAGGATGAACAGCACCAGGCCGCTGAAGATGAGGGCGTTGATCTTGAGCCCGGAGGCGTTGCCGAAGTTCAGGGCGATGTTCGCCGCGATCGTGGAGGGGTTGACCACCGAGATCAGGTTGAACGTGATCACCCCGGTGGCCGAGAGCACCATGGCGACCGCCATCGTCTCGCCGAGGGCGCGGCCGAGACCGAGCATGATCGCGGAGACGATGCCGGACCGCGAGTAGGGGAAGACGGTCATCCGCACCATCTCCCAGCGGGTGGCGCCGAGGGCGAGCGCGGCCTCCTGGTGCATCACCGGGGTCTGCGCGAACACCTCCCGGCAGATGGCGGTGATGATCGGCAGCGCCATGATCGCCAGCACGATGGCGGCGGTGAGGATGGTGCGTCCGCTGGTGGCCGGGCCCTCGAAGAACGGGAGGAAGCCGAGCTTGTCCTCGAGCCACTGGTACCAGGGGAGGATCCGCGGCGCGAGCACCTGGATCCCCCAGAGTCCGTAGATCACGCTGGGCACCGCGGCGAGCAGGTCGATGACGTAGCCCAGGGTCTGGGCGATCGGCCGCGGCGAGTAGTGCGAGATCACCAGCGCCACGCCGATGGCCAGCGGCACCGCCATCAGCATCGCGAGGAACGCCGCCCACAGCGTGCCGAAGAGCAGGGGCCACACGAACAGGACGATGTTGTCCTTGCCGTAGGCCTGCTCCCCGGTCGCCGTGAGCGCCGGCCACCCCTCGAGGGTGAGGAAGATGGCCACCCCGGCCAGCGCCAGCATGATGAAGTAGCCGGCACTGGTCGCGAGGCTTCGGAAGATGGAGTCGCCCCGACTCCCGGTCGAGGAGAACGGGCTCGGCTCGACCGGGCTCGGGGCGACGGTGGTGGTCACTTGAGGGAGATGCCGTCCACGATCGACTGGGCCTGCTCCTGCAGCGACTCCGGAAGCGGCGCGGAGCCCGCCTCACTGGCACCCTGCTCCTGGCCGGCATCGCTGAGGATGTAGCCCAGGTAGCCCTTGACGAGGTCCACCGTCTCCTGGTCGTCGTACTGCTGGCAGGCCATCAGGTACGACGACAGCACGATCGGGTAGGTCCCCGCCTCGGTGGTCGCGTGGTCGAGGTCGAAGACGATCGACACGTCCGAGCGGCCCTCCACCTGCGGGGAGACCTCGAGGATCTGCGCGGCGGCCTCGGCGGTCGGCGGCACGAACTCGCCACCCACGCCGACCATTGCGGTCCCGAGGTCGCCGGCCTGGCTGGCGTCGGCGTACCCGATGGAGTTCTTGCCGCCCTGCACCGCGGCCACGACACCGGAGGTGCCCTTGGCACCCTCGCCGCCGTACTCCTCCGGCCACACCTCGACGACACCCGCGGTCCACGCGTCGGGAGCGACGGCGGTCAGGTAGTCGGTGAAGTTCTCCGTGGTGCCGGACTCGTCGGAGCGGTGGACGGCGTTGATCGTCGCCGACGGGAGCGTCGCGTCGGGGTTGTCGGCCTTGATGGCGGCGTCGTCCCACTTGGTGATCGCGCCCGACATGATGCCGGCCAGCGTCTCGGGCGAGAGCTGGAGGCTGTCGAGGCCGTCGACGTTGAAGATGATCGCGATCGGGCTGACGTAGTTGGGGACCTCGATCGGGTCGCTGCCGCAGATCTCGGCGGCGGCGCTGAGCTCACCCTCGTCGTCGGTGAGGTACGCGTCGCTGCCGGCGAAGGCGAAGGCGCCCGAGATGAAGCTCTCGCGGCCACCGCCCGAGCCGATCGGGTCGTAGGTGACGGTCACGTCGGGGTTCTCGGTCTGGAAGCCGGCGATCCAGGCGGTCTGTGCCGCCTCCTGAGACGAGGCTCCACCACCGGCGAGGGTGCCGGACAGGTCGCTGTCGCCCCCGCCGCCGGAGGCGCCGTCGCCCTCGTTGGCGGCCGAGCACGCGGTCAGCGTGAGGGCCAGGGCGGCGATCCCGGGGATGAGGGCCCGGCGCACGGAAATGGTCTTCAACTCGTTCTCTCCTGAAGTCATTCGAGGGATCTGACATCAGGGACGGTAGGCAGCCGAGGTGACCGGTTCCGACGGGTCGGGTGAACGGGAGGTGAACGCTCTTCGCCGCTGCTGAGCGGCGGTTCAGACGCCCTGGGTGGTCTCGGTGGCGACCACCTTGCCGTTGCGGTGGTGCACCACGACCATGCCGCCCGGTTCGAGCTTCTCCGCCGGGATGCCCAGGGCGTCGAAGACGGTGGGGAGGACCGGCCGGTGGGTGCAGAGGACCGCGGACTCCTTGGCATGGAGGAGCTCGTCGACCGCCTCGACCACCGACTCCGGCGTCGCGTCCTCCTCGCTCAGCCCGTCGTCGGCGAGGAGCGGCCAGCCCGACGTCTCGACGTACGGCGCGACGGTCTGCACGCAGCGCACGGAGCTCGAGGAGGAGATCACGGTGGCGTCGTAGGCGGCCAGCACCGGCGTCATCCTGCGGGCCTGCGTGGTGCCGATCGCGAGCAGCGGGCGGAGCCGATCGTCGCGCCGCCAGGCCTTGCGCGAGCGCGCCTTCGCGTGTCGCAGCACCACCAACGCGCGGGTGACCTTGCGCAGCGTCAGCGCCTCGGCCAGCGTCTCGCGGTCGTGCTCATAGCTGAGCGTGGACCAGGCCTCCCGCAGCGGCACCCAGCGGACGTCGTCGATCTCCTTGTTGACCTGGTAGTCGCTCACGTCGTCGTGCGTGACGACCCACCCGACCCAGTAGTGGACGGTCTTCATGCCCACTTTGACGGCGTACCGCTGCGGCGTCAGCGGCGGCCCCAGCCGCACGTGCAGCCCGGTCTCCTCCCCGACCTCGCGGACCGCGGCCGCGGCCACGTGCTCGCCACGGTTGAGCTTGCCCTTCGGGAAGGACCAGTCGTCGTAGCGGGGCCGGTGCACCAGCAGCACCTCCGTGCGGTGGCGCTTGCTCTTGTTGCCCTTCTTGCTGGCCTTACTCCGCTTGCTGGCCTTGCTCGGCTTGCTCGGCTTCGGGTCCGGGACCCGGCGGAACACCACGGCACCCGCGGCACGCACTTCCGACGGCGGAGCCATGGCGCTAGTCAAGCATCCATCACACGTCCACCCCTGGGTGTGCCGCCGTGTGGTCTCCCGGTTTCCCCGACTACCGCGGGGCTGCCGTCGCTTCCGGGCCCGATTTCGGGGTCGGAAGCGACGGTAGCCCCGCGGGAGTTGGGGTGGTTGGGGGTGGGATCAGGCGGAGTGGCTCGGGTGCTCGGTCGGTACGTCGGAGGGCGGGTCGTGGCGGACGGGAGCCGGGCCGTCGTCCCGGTCGTGCCAGGGCGCGGCGAGCCCGCCGACGAACCAGGCGAGCACGAAGACCGCCACCAGCGCCGCCACGTAGTACGCCGCCTTCGCCCGGTCACTCACGCCGACTCACACCACTCACGTCGATGCCCATGGTGCTTTCAGCGTACGGCGCCAGGCGGCCACGCCGCCCCCGGTTGCCCACCGACTACCGCGCGGCTGCCGTCGCTTCCGGGGCCGAAATCGGGCCCGGAAGCGACGGTAGCCCCGCGGGAGTTGGGTGGTCGTAGCGGAGGGCGCGCGCGGCTGTCTCACGACGGGGGGAAGGAATCACTCGGCTGCGACGGCGGGGCCGCGCCGCGTACGGGCCTCAGTCGCCGCGACGAGGATGGGGCACGACCCCCAGGATCCGGTCGATCTCCTCCAGGCTGAGCGGCTCCTCAGCCTCGCTCGCGGCGATGATGAGGTTGGTCGTGAGCTCGACCTCGCCCAGAAGATCGCCATCTTCGAGCGTCACATCGAACTGGTCGTACACGTTGTCCCCCTCATCTGTCATCGTCGGGACACACTCCTCCGAGCAAGATCGTTCCCCCACCGATTGTCCATCAAACATGGTCCGAGCGATCTGGTCCATCTGGGCTATTCGTGGACTAGTCAACCTGTCTGTACCACCGGCCACCACAAGCATGACGCGGTGTCCCAAGCGTCCCGCAGGTCACTCCCGCCCGCGCTCAGATCGGTCAAATCTCGGGGCCCCGGGACGCCCGGAACGCGGCCCGGAACGGCGCCCGGGACGCCCGGAATGGCCCCGAAATGAACAGAACCCCACCCGGGGGACGGGTGGGGTTCTGGTGGTCCGGTGCCGGCAGCCCGTGCTCGGGACGCCGGCAGGTCAGATCACAGGGGACGGACGTTCTCCGCCTGCGGCCCCTTGGGGCCCTGCGTCACGTCGAACTCGACCTTCTGGTTCTCATCCAGGGACTTGTAGCCCTGGGTCTGGATCGCCGAGTAGTGCACGAAGACGTCGTCGCCGCCGTCCTCCTGCGCAATGAAGCCGAAACCCTTCTCGGCGTTGAACCACTTCACGGTGCCCTGAGCCATTGTGCTCGTTACTCCTTCATCGGGGCGAGAGTCGCCACTTCGGCGACCCAACACCAGGTGCGGTGAAACGTCGCTCCGACTTGAACGCCCCGAGGGGCGACCGAGAAGAAACGCCGTTGGATCACAAACTCCGCAGGCGTCAGACCAGCTGGAACTTGCTCCTGATGCAGTGCCCAAGCCTAGCAACCCCATGCGTCGACCTGACAAGACGTATCGACCACCTGTCCATCCACTGGTCCTCCCGCCCAACCTGGCCACCCGTCCCCGTCGGACAAGGGTGGACACCGTGGGCATCGGACGGGACTGCCCGCCCAGCCGCGCTGCTGGAGCAGCGCCCCGATGGCCCGGGCGGTGGAGCAGGCTCGCTCGAACACCTGACCCCACCCCAAGCGCACGGTGTCGCGCCCGTCGGACACGCGTGCCTCGAGGTCCCGTTCGAGGTCGAGGTCCCTGGCGGCCGCGGAGTCGTGGAAGAGCCGGCCGTCCAGCTCGACGACGAGCCCGAAGTCCTCGTAGTCGATGTCGCGATACACCACGGGTCGATCGGCGGCTGAGAGATGTACGTCGGAAGCCAGGTGGACGCCGCCACGATTCTGACGTCGCGGCCGGGGCAGGCCGTGCGGGCGTTCGACGCGATCGAGGTACCCATGCTCCAGCACCGAGCAGGCCCCCTCCGCGATGTCCTGGAGGATCCCGCGCATGAAGTCACGGCCCGTCACCCGCTCGCGACGGTCCAGCGCCCCGAGCAGGCGGGGAGCGGTGGTCCGCCGCGACTGCACCGCGTCGGCGAGCAGGGCGATGGTGCGCATTTCCGATGCTTCGCCGGCGGCACAGTCCAGCACCGCCTCCTCGACCCGGAGCCGAGGCGGCGAGGTGTTCCACAGCGTGCGGTCCTCCAGGTGCGCCATCCGGTGCAGGACCACCCCCTTCGGCGCCACCAGATCCCGCGTGACGGCCACCGCGACGTGGATCGGCCCGTGATCGTTGCGGTCGCGACGCCCCGGCCCATCGGCCGCCCGGATCGCCGAGTCGTGGCTCAGCGCCGCCGGCCAGGCGAACAGCACGGCCGCCCAGGCGCGCTGCAGCCAGCTGAGCGCACCGGTGTGGTCGACGTACACCCCGGCGTGGACCGGGGCCCACTCCCGTCGACGTACCAACCGCCGGAGGTCATGCGGCTCCAGCCCGTACTCCAGCGCCTGGCGGCGGGACACCACGCCTGCCTGCAGCCGGAGCAGCCGGTCGAGCTCGGGATTCACACTCCGATGCTGCGCCGACGACGCCCGTGTCACCACCCGGTGCGG
>CAZKEZ010000033.1:0-25671 GCA_964551905.1 uncultured Nocardioides sp.
GCTACCCGGCGACCCACCCAGCCACCCAGCGCCAGACTCCGCGGACCCACGGATCCGTCACATGAGCCGCAAATGGCGGTAACACGGTCGTAACAACGGAGCCGAAGACGTTGCCTGACCGAAACACTCCGCGTCGGGCCGTGAAACCTGGCCCGCCGACAGTTCTCGGCAACGAGGGCGGACCACTGCCGACACCGGCGTCGACAGAGGGACCGTCCGGACACCGATTCCTGGAGGTTCCGTGGACGGCTACTACACCTGGATGTTGATCTCATCCTCGCTCGTCCTGATGATGACGGTCCCAGCACTGGCGCTGTTCTACGGCGGGATGAGCCGCTCGAAGTCCGTGCTCAACATGCTGATGATGTCCTTCTCGGCGCTGGCGGTGGTGGGCATCGTCTACGTACTGTGGGGCTGGTCGATGTCGTACGCCGGCGGCGACGTCGCCGGGCTCTTCGCCAACCCGTTCACGGCGTTCGGTCTGGAGGGCGTGGACTACAGCGAATATGTCTTCGTGGCGTTCCAGATGACGTTCGCCGTCATCACCGCGGCCCTGATCAGCGGCGCGATCGCGGACCGGGTCAAGTTCTCGGCCTGGCTGGTCTTCGTGCCGCTCTGGGTCACCCTGTCCTACTTCCCGCTCGCCCACATGGTGTGGGGGGGCGGCTTCCTCTCCGGAGCCAACGAGAACGGGCTGTCGGCCCTGCTGTTCGGCTTCGTCGACGGCGCCGCCAAGGTGATCCCTCAGGACTACGCCGGCGGAACCGTGGTGCACATCAACGCCGGTATCGCCGGTCTCGTCCTGGTGCTCGTCATCGGCCGGCGGATCGGCTTCGGCAAGGAGCCGGTCAAGCCGCACAACCTGACCCTCACCATGCTCGGCGCAGGCCTGCTGTGGCTGGGGTGGTTCGGCTTCAACGTGGGCTCGATCGTGTTCGTGGCCGGTGACGGCGGCGAGCAGGACATCGCGCAGTTCATGAGCGAGACCGGCGTGACCTGGATCAACACCACGCTCGCCACCTGCGCCGCGATGCTGGCCTGGCTCGCAACGGAGCGCATCATGCACGGCAAGGCCACCTCGCTCGGCGCAGCGTCCGGCATCGTGGCCGGCCTGGTCGCGATCACCCCGTCCTGCGGCGCCGTGGACGTGTACGGCGCCCTGGCCATCGGCGCCGTCGCCGGGGCCGCATGTGCCTACGCGGTGGGCCTGAAGTACCGGTTCGGGTACGACGACTCGCTCGACGTCGTCGGCGTCCACCTGGTCGGCGGCCTGGTCGGCACGGTCATGATCGGGCTGGTCTCGTCGGCGGCGGCACCCGGCGCCGTGGACGGCCTGTTCTACGGAGGGGGTCTGGCACCGCTCGTCGTACAGACTCTGAGCGCCGGCTTCGCCATGCTGTGGGCCGGGGCTGCGACCCTCGTCATCGCCCTGGCGATCCGGGCGACCATCGGCTGGCGGATCTCCGCCGAGGAGGAGGTCGAGGGCATCGACTTCGGCCAGCACGGCGAAGCGGCCTACGACCTCGGCCGGGACCTGTCCGGGTTCGGCGCGGCGGGCTCGGGCCTGATCGCCACGAGTCGTGCCAGCCAGGGCTCCGTCCCGACCCCTGCCAACCCCGCGGCCACCGAAGGAGCGAAGGCATGAAGCTGATCACCGCGGTCATCAAGCCGCACAAGTGGGAGGACGTCCGCGAGGCGCTGGAGACCTTCGGGGTCACCGGGATGACGGTCTCGGAGGTCTCGGGCTACGGGCGCCAGAAGGGACACACCGAGGTCTACCGGGGCGCTGAGTACGACATCGCCCTGGTGCCGAAGATCCGGATCGAGATCGTGGTCGACGACGGCGACGTCGAGGACATCGTGGCCATCGTCGCGAAGACCGCGCAGACCGGCCGGATCGGGGACGGCAAGGTCTGGGTCAGCCCGGTGGAGTCGGTCGTGCGGGTGCGCACCGGCGAGACCGACGAGGCGGCCATCTGAGGACCCGGTCCGCTGGTCGTCGTTGAAGGACACGTCGGGTGAGCGCGACCGGGCGGGCCGGGCGCACTGCAGAGGCCGACGCGCTCTGCGCCACGGCGTACGCCGCGAGCGGGGCACCGAACTCCGGTGCCTCGCTCGTCGCGGTGGGCGGCTACGGGCGTCGTGAGCTGGCGCCGTACTCCGATCTCGACCTGGTCCTGGTGACGGCCGAGAATGGCACCGGCGGCGACTGGGCGGAGCGCCTCTGGTATCCCCTGTGGGACTCCGGCGCCAGACTGGACCACGCGGTCCGCTCGTTCGACGAGATGGTCGTCGCCGCCTCCGATGATCTCCGGGTGGCGCTGGGTCTGCTCGATGTCCGCCACATCGCCGGGGACGCCCACCTGACGCTGCGGCTGCGGACCACCGTGCTGGCACAGTGGCGTCGCGGTGCCAGGCAGCGGCTGCCTCAGCTGCACGACCTGGTCCGCACCCGGCATGGCGTGGTCGGCGAGCTCGCGCACGCGTCAGTGCCCGACCTGAAGGAGGCCGACGGGGGCCTCCGCGACGCCACCGTGTTGAAGGCCCTCGTGGCCAGCTGGCTGGTCGACGTGCCGCATGTGCCGCTGGAACGCAGCCGCCAGGCGCTGCTCGATGTCCGCGACGAGCTGCACCGGGTCGCGGGACGTCCCACCGACCGGATTGCACCGGAGCTCTGGTGGGACCTGGCGGCCCCTTGTGGACTCCCGGACGCACTCGCCGTCCAACGGCACATCCGCGAGCTCGGCCGCCGGGTCAGCCACCTCTCGCGGCTGACCTGGCGCCGGGTCGACGCGGTGTTGGAGCCGCCCGGGTCGGTCACTGGCGCCCGACGGCCTGTGCTGACCAGGCTGGCTGCGGGGGTGGCGCAGGTCGGGGGCGAGGTGGTGCTCGAGTCCGGGGCACGGCCGGACCGGGACCCGGGGCTGCTGTTGCGGGCCGCCGCCGAGGCGGCGGAGCGGCAGCTGGTCCTGGCGCCGGCCACGGCCGCCCGGCTGGCGGCCGAAGGAGCCGCCCTGCCGGAACCCTGGGCGCGAGAGTCGCGGCAGCTGATGGTGCGACTGCTGGCGTCCGGCCCGGGGCTGCTCGCGGTCTGGGAGACGTTGGAGGAGACCGGCGCGCTGGCCCGGATCCTGCCGGAGTGGGAGCGGATCAGGCTCCTGCCGCATGCCTCCGCGATCCACCGGTTCACCGTGGACCGGCATGTGGTGGAGACCTGCATCGAGGCCTCGGCACTGATCCGCCAGGTCGCCCGACCCGACGTACTGCTGGTGGCGGCCCTGCTCCACGACATCGGCAAGGGGGGCCTCGCCGAGCACAGCATCGCTGGCGAGCCCGTCGCCAGGGGCATCGCCGCCCGGATGGGCTTCGACCCGGACGCCGTCGACCTGATCGGGACGCTGGTACGCCGACATCTGTTGCTGGCCCAGCTCGCCACGACCCGCGACCCCGACGACCCTGCCACGGTCGCTGAGGTCACGTCTCGGGTCACCAGCCCCGAGGCGCTGGGGCTGCTCCTCGCGCTCACGGAGGCTGACGCCCGGGCCACCGCACCGCCAGCCTGGTCGTCGTGGCGGGCTGGGCTGGTCCGGACACTGGCGGATCGGGCGCTCGACGCCCTGCAGGCTCCCGCCGGCTCCCGGCCGGCCCGGCCGGAGGTGGAGCTGCCGGTCCCCGCTCTTGTACGTCGGGATCCGTGCGCAGTCGACATCGTGGTGGAGGCTGGCGTGGACGGAAGCCGCGTACTGGTCGTCTCCGGCGACCGGGTCGGGCTGCTCGCCGACGTCGCTGCGGCGTTCGCGCTCCAGCGGATCGCGGTCCTGGGGGCCCGGGCGTGGAGCCAGGACGACGTGGCCTTCAGCGCGTGGGACGTGGCGGAGGAGCACCTCGACGCGGCGGTGCTCCGGCAGCGGCTCGAGGCGGTGGCTGCCGGGCGGGTCGACCCGCGGTCCCGGTTGCGACCGCACGGCGCGGACCAGCTCGCACCCAGCGTTGCGGTGCGCGCGGAGGCGTCCCGGAGCGCGACGGTGCTCGAAGTGCGGGCCGCCGACCGGCCCGGGGTGCTGTACCTCGTGCTGGACGCCGTGGCCCGGCTCGGGATCACCGTGCGCTCGGCCCACGTCGACACCCTCGGTCCGCAGGCCGTGGACGTGTTCTACCTCCAGGAGGCGGGCGCCGGCGTCCTCTCCGAGCGGCGCGCGGCCGACGCGGCCCACGCAGTCCGCGCCACGCTCAGTCGGCTCACCGCTGCGGGGGAGGGAGCCGCACCGTCCTCGGGCGTCCGTCAGGACCGATGACGGACCACAGCGGGTCATCATCGTCGTCGGGCGCCCGGGTCACCGGCCCAGCGTCGAGCTCGCGCTTGATCTCGCGTGCCGCCCGAGCCTGGCCGGGGTCGTAGACGTCGATCAGGTTGCCGAACGCGTCGCCGATCGCGCCCAGTCCGTCGCGTCCGCCCGGGCTGTCGAGCGAACGCTGGAAGAGCACCAGCCCGACCACGGTGCCGAGAACCATGACGATCCCGACCCCGAGCTGGATGACCATCTCCACAGATGTCACGGTACGCCGCTGGCCCACACGGTGGGCCCGCGATGATGCGACCGGTTCGTGGGGCCGTCCGGGCCCGGTTACCCTTGATCCTCGGCCTGCCCGGCCGCCACCGCCGTACCGACCAGCGAGGAACCCGCTTGTTCGCCACCCTCTCCGACCGGCTCGCCGACACGTTCAAGAACCTGCGCGGCAAGGGCCGACTCTCCGACGCCGACATCGACGCCACCGCCCGGGAGATCCGGATCGCGCTGCTGGAGGCCGACGTCGCGCTGCCGGTGGTGAAGCAGTTCGTGGCCGCTGTGAAGGAGCGTGCCCGCGGCGAGGAGGTCAGCCAAGCGCTGAACCCCGCGCAGCAGGTCGTCAAGATCGTCAACGAGGAGCTCATCGCCATCCTCGGCGGTGAGACGCGGCGGCTGCGCTTCGCCAAGTCCGGGCCGACGGTGGTCATGCTGGCCGGCCTCCAGGGCGCCGGCAAGACCACCCTGGCCGCCAAGCTCGCTCTGTGGCTGAAGGAGCAGCAGCGCACACCGCTGCTGGTGGCCGCCGACCTGCAGCGCCCCAACGCCGTGAACCAGCTGCAGATCGTCGGCGAGCGGGCCGGGGTGCCGGTGTTCGCCCCCGAGCCCGGCAACGGGGTGGGGGATCCGGTCGCCGTCGCCCGGCAGTCTGTCGAGCACGCGAAGCAGAAGCTGCACGACGTCGTGATCGTCGACACCGCGGGCCGCCTCGGTGTGGACGCGGAGATGATGCAGCAGGCGGCGGACATCCGCGACGCCGTCCAGCCCGACGAGGTGCTGTTCGTCGTCGACGCGATGATCGGCCAGGACGCGGTGACCACCGCCACGGCCTTCCTGGAGGGCGTGGGCTTCGACGGGGTGGTGCTCACGAAGCTCGACGGTGACGCGCGCGGCGGTGCCGCGCTCTCGATCGCCTCCGTCACCGGTCGGCCGGTCATGTTCGCCTCCGCCGGCGAGCAGATGACCGACTTCGACCTGTTCCACCCCGACCGGATGGCCTCGCGCATTCTCGGGATGGGCGACATGCTCACCCTGATCGAGCAGGCCGAGAAGACGTTCGACCAGGAGCAGGCGCTCAAGGCGGCCGAGAAGCTCACCGGACGCGGTGAGGGTGACTTCACCCTCGACGACTTCCTGGAGCAGATGCAGCAGGTACGCAAGCTCGGCTCGATGTCGAAGATCATGGGGATGCTGCCCGGGATGGGGCAGTTCCGGGACCAACTGGAGAACTTCGACGAGCGCGAGATCGACCGGATCCAGGCGATCATCCGGTCCATGACGCCGGCCGAGCGGGCCAACCCCAAGCTGATCGACGGCTCCCGGCGAGCCCGGATTGCGCGGGGCTCGGGACGCCAGGTCTCCGACGTCAACCAGCTCGTCGACCGGTTCTTCGAGGCCCGCAAGATGATGCGATCGTTCGCGCGCGGTGGCGTACCGGGACTGCCCGGGATGCCCGGAGTGGCCGCTGCCGGAGGCCGCCGCAACAAGGCGAAGGCCAAGCCCGCCAAGGGCCGCCGCGTGTCGGGCAATCCCGCCAAGGCGGCCGCAGACGCCAAGGCCCGGGCCGAGAAGAGCGCCGCCACCCCCGCCGCCGCGAACCCCTTCGGCACCCCCGCCGGGGAGGAGCTCGACTACGAGCAGGCGGCCGCCGCCCTCGACCTCCCCAAGGACTTCTCCAAGTACCTCAAGTAGTCCCGACGCACCAACCGAAATGGCTCTCGTCCGGCCCGTTCTACGACCCTTTTGGTTGGTACGTCGAGAACCCCCGCCGCCCCACCCCGCTAGGTTCGGGGGATGAGCCACGTACTCAGGGTGACCGGGCCGGTGCTGCCCACCGGGGAGGTGGGCGAGCTGTTCGTGGTCGAGGGGCGGATCACCTACGAGCGGCAGGGTGGGGCGGAGACGGTGGCCGAAGGGTGGGTCGTGCCGGGGCTGGTGGACGCGCATTGCCACATCGGGCTCGACGACGACGGACCCACCTCTGAGGAGGAGGCCGAGGCGCAGGCGGTGGAGGATCGCGACGCCGGGGCCTTGCTGATCCGCGACGCCGGCTCGGCGGCCGACACCTCCTGGATCCACGACCGGGACGACCTGCCGCGGCTGATCCGGGCCGGTCGGCACATCGGTCGCACGAAGCGCTACATCCGCAACTACGCCCACGAGGTGGAGCCCGAGGAGCTCCCCACCTACGTGGCGCGGGAGGCACGAGCGGGGGACGGGTGGGTCAAGCTGGTCGGCGACTGGATCTCCCGGGAGGAAGCCGACCTGGCCCCGTCGTTCCCGCCGGAGGCGTTCGCTGCGGCGATCGATGCCGCCCACGAGCACGGCGCCAAGGTGACCGCGCACTGCTTCGGGGAGGCAGTGCTGCCCGGACTCATCGCGGCGGGGATCGATTGCATTGAGCACGGCACCGGCCTCTCCCAGGACCTGATCGACGAGATGGTCGTGAAGGGCGTCGCGCTGGTGCCCACGGTCATGCAGACCGACAAGTTCCCTGAGTACGCCGCAGCCGGGGCCGCACGCTTCCCCGCCTACGCCGCCCGCATGACCGACCTCCACCGCCGGCGCCGGGAGACGTTGATGGCGGCATACGAAGCCGGCGTCTCGCTGTACGCCGGCTCCGACGGCGGCGGCGTGAGCCGGCACGGCAACATCGCCGGTGAGGTCCAGGCCCTTGCCGACCTGGGGGTTCCGGCGGAGTACGCCTTGGGTGCCGCCTCCTGGCGGGCCCGGGAGTGGCTCGGCTGGAACGCCACTCTCGAGGAGGGGGCGCCGGCCGATCTCGTCGTCTACAGCAGCGACCCGCTCGTCGATCTGTCGGTGCTGCGTCGCCCGGTCCGCGTGATCCTGCGTGGCCAGGTGGTGGCCTGAGCCCGCCGCCACGCTGACCGTCCGGGCCCGGAGACCAGGTGCGCCATCAGCGTCAGACAGCCGACCGCCAGCACGACCAGCGTCGCCTCCGGCCCCAGTCCGGCCGCGACCAAGGGTGCGACCAGGGCGCCCACCATCGCGGCGCTGACCATCGCGGTGTCGCCCAGCCCCAGGACGCCGGCCCGATGATCATCGGGGACCGCTTCCTGAAGCAGGGTCGTGGCGGCCGCCTCGATCCGGACCGCGGCCGCTCCGGCCAGCAGCAGCGGGAGTACGGCGAGCACCACGCTCGGGGCGCCGGCGGTGACCGCCAGAGCGCCGGCGAGGAGCACCAGCCCCCAGCCCATCGCGGCCCGGGCGGTGACGCCTGCCCAGCGCAGCAGCGGCGCGGCGAGCGCGCCGAAGCCCAGGGCACCGGTGGCGACGCCGTACGCCGTCGCACCGGGACCGTCCGGCCACTGCGACTCGGCCAGGGGCAGCAGCGCGACGCCGGCCGCCGCCAGCACCAGGTTGACCACCACCAGCGCGGTGAGGGCGGTCCGTAGCGGCCGCAGGTCCCAGCCGGACGGGTGTCCGGTCGAGCCCGTGGCGACCGGGCGCGGCTGGCTGACCCCCGCGTAGCAGAGCCAGCCCAGTCCCGCGAGCGCTACCGCCGCCGGAGTGACCAACCACGGCAGCCCCAGCAGGAGCCCGCCGATCGCGGGTCCCACCACGAACGAGGCGACCTCGATCGTCACCAGGAGCTCCGTCGCCCGCCGCGTCGTCGCCGACCCCGCCAGCCGGGGCATCCCCGCGGCGAGGGTGGGGTAGGCGGGGGTCGAGACCGCCACGACGAGGGCGGCGATCACAACGCCGGTCACCGCCCGGTCCGCCGCCACGGCCATCGTCACGCCGACCAGGCCCACCAGCCGCGCGACCAGGGTGGCCCGCACCACCAGGTCTCGCCGGTGTCGGTCGGCCAGCCGAGGCACCCACCAGGACAGCAGGACGTACGGCGCCATTCGGGCGGCCGCCGCCGCACCCAGCAGCGACTCGCTCTGGGTCTGCTGCCAGACCATGACCAGCAGCAACGGCCACGGGAGGGACACCGCGGTGGCGGCGAAAGCGTGACTGGCGAGCACGCGGCGGGTGGTGGCGTCCATCATCCTGCCCCGGGCTCGCGGACCAGGGTGCGCAAGGGGGCGAAACCGTTGAAGCCGACCGTCGTGTAGCAGGACGTGTAGGCCCCGGCCGAGCGGAACCGGACCCGATCGCCCTCGGTCAGCGCCAGCGGCAACCACACCGGGGTGCGCTCGTAGAGCACGTCGGCGCTGTCGCAGGTCGGGCCGGCCAGGACGCACGGGCCGGTGGGACCGCCGTCATGGTCGGTCGCGAGGCGGTAGCGCACCGCCTCGTCCAGGGTCTCGACCAGGCCGGTGAACACCCCGGCGTCGAGATACACCCACCGGGTCCCGCCCCTGGAGACGACCGAGATCACGCTGGCATGAAGGGTCCCGGCGTCGCCGACCAGGCCCCGGCCGGGCTCGATCAGGGTCAGCGGGGACTCGCCGAAGCAGCGGTTGACCTGGGTGCGGATGGCCCGTCCGTAGGCATCGAGCCCGGGGACGTTGCCCTCGTGGTCGGCGGGGAACCCGCCCCCGAGGTCGAGCAGCCACGGTCGGATCCCGCGCGCCTCCAGCCGGGCGAACACGCGGGCGGCGGCCGCGATCGGTGGGCGCCAGGCATCGGGGTCCCGCTGCTGCGAACCCACGTGGAAGGAGACACCGGCGGGGCGTAGGCCGCGGTCGTGGGCGAGCGTCAACAGCTCGGCCACCTCCGGCTCCGGGCAGCCGTACTTCCGCGACAACGGCCAGTCCGAGCCCGCTCCCGAGGTGAGCAGCCGGCACAGAACCGCCGTACCGGGCGCGGTCTGCGCGAGCTTGTCCACCTCCGCGGGCGAGTCCGCCACGAAGAGCCGCACGCCCAGCGCCACCGCCTCGGCGATGTCGCGGCGGCTCTTGACCGGGTTCGAGTAGAGCAGGTCCCCGGACCCGGCTCCCGCCGTCAGACAACGCCGCACCTCCTCGGGGCTGGCCACGTCGAACCGGCCGCCAGCCGACGCCAAGGTGGCCAGGAGGCGCGGATCGGGGTTCGCCTTGACGGCGTAATGCACGCGGGTCCCAGGCAGCACCCGGCCGAGCTCGCTGAGGCGCCGGCTCGCCAGGTCCAGATCCAACTCGAGGTACGGCGTCGTGAGCCCCCCACCATCGGCGGGCCCGCTCGGGGTCGACGAACGTGCGGTGTCGGGCGGGGTGGGGGCCAGTAGGGACATGCGAACTCCTGGGCGCCGACGCGGTGGGTGCACGGCTTTCAGAGGAGGAGTGGCGCACCGGCGTGGCAGATACCCCGTGGACGCTGGCCCCCGTGACGCCGCAGACTCGGCACATGACCGGCGTCGCGGAGCTGCTTCCTGTGCTCGGGCTGCGCCTGCGCTCGGAGGACCTCGAGTTGCGCGGCCTCACCGACGCCGACCTGGTCGTCCTCTGCGACCTGGCCGCGCAGGGGATCCACCCGCCGGAGCGGATGCCGTTCCGCGTTCCGTGGACCGACGCCCCACCCGCCGAGCTGCGGCGCAACGCCGCGCAGTACCACTGGCGGGCCCGCGCCGACTTCACCCCGGAGCGATGGGCCTTGCATCTGGGCGTGTGGCAGGCCGGGGTGCTGATCGGCTCCCAGGGCTTCGAGACCGAGCACTACCTGGTGACCCGCACCGGAGAGACCGGGTCGTGGCTCGGTGCCGAGCACCAGGGGCGCGGGCTGGGCACCCGCATGCGCCGGATGATCTGTGCGTTCGCCTTCGACCACCTCGACGCCGCGGAAGTCACTTCCGCAGCGTTCCTGGACAACCCCGGCTCACTCGCCGTGAGCCGGAAGGTCGGCTACCGCGAGAACGGCGTACGCCGGCTGCAGCGCCGCCCCGGCGAGCTGGCGCACTCCGTGGAGCTCGCGCTCGCGCCTGAGGACTTCGACCGAGGTGACGTGGTGCTGGAGGTGGCGGGGGTGGACGCGTTCCGCGCCGCCATCGGCCTGCCCCCCTCCGGATTTCGGGACGGCTCGACCGATCTGGCAGAATGACGCGCTGAGTCCGCGCCTCCGGACCCTCTCATCCGGGCGGGCGGACCCCTCCGAGGAGAATGGCCCCGTCCCCACCTGGGCCCGCCGCCTCACCACCACAACTTTCGAGGAGACACCACAGACGTGGCCGTCAAGATCCGCTTGAAGCGCCTGGGCAAGGTCCGGGTGCCGCAGTACCGCATCGTCGTCGTCGACTCCCGCAAGAAGCGCGACGGCAAGGTCATCGAGGAGATCGGGCTGTACCACCCGAAGGAGGACCCCTCGCGGGTCGTCGTGACCTCCGAGCGGGCTCAGTACTGGCTCGGCGTCGGCGCGCAGCCCACCGAGGCCGTCGAGAAGATCCTCAAGCTCACCGGCGACTGGCAGAAGTTCAAGGGGCTGCCGGGCGAGGAGGGCACCCTGAAGGTCGCCGAGCCGCGCCGCTCCAAGCTGGACATCTTCAACGAGGCCCTCAAGGACGCCGCCAACGAGCCCACCGCGGAGGCGGTGACCCGCAAGGCGGCGAAGAAGGCGGCCAAGCCGGCCCCCGAGGCCCCCGCCGAGGAGACTCCGGCAGCCGAGGAGACCCCGGCAGCCGAGGAGACCCCGGCAGAGGCCCCGGCAGCAGAAACCCCGGCAGCAGAGGAGACCCCCGCAGCGGAGGCCCCCGCCGAGGAGGCCGCGCCGGTGCCGGCGGACGAGACTCCCGAGGTGGCCGCGGAGACCGCCGAGGCGGCCGCTGACGCCGCCGACGGCACCCCGGCCGAGAGCGACTGATGCTCGCGGACGCCCTCGAGCACCTGGTCCGGGGTGTCGTCGACCATCCCGACGACGTGACGGTCCGGGACAAGCAGCTGCGACGCGGCTCGTTGCTCGAGGTCCGGGTCCACCCCGATGACCTGGGCAAGGTGATCGGCCGCGGCGGACGCACAGCGACCGCGTTCCGCACGGTCATCTCGGCGCTGGCCGGTCGGGGCGGTGCCCGGATCGACTTCGTCGACGTGGACCGTCGCCGCTGACCCGGCCGGTTTCGCCGTGCCCAGCGTGGAGGTCACGGTCGGCCGGATCGGCCGTCCGCACGGCGTCCGCGGCGAGGTCACCGTCGACGTGCGCACCGACGAGCCGCAGCGCCGCTTCGTCGCCGGCGCGGTGCTCACCGCACGCCCTCCGGCCGGCAGCCGCAGCGGGCTCACCAGCCTGACCGTGACCGGGGCGCGCCCGCATTCGGGGACCCTCTTGGTCTCGTTCGCCGAGCTCCCCGACCGCACGGCCGCCGAGGCGGCCCGCGGGATCATCCTCATGGCCACCGTGGACGCGGAGGAGCGGCCCGAGGACCCCGACGAGTACTACGACCACCAGCTGGTCGGGCTAGCCGTGTACGACGACACCGGTGCGCCCCGCGGCGCGGTGACCGGTGTGAACCATGGTGGCGGGCAGGATCTCCTGACCATCCGCACCAGCGACGGCCGGGATGCGCTGGTGCCCTTCGTGAAGGCGCTGGTTCCCGAGGTCGACCTTGACGCCGGACGGCTGGTGGTGGCCGACCGCCCCGGGCTGCTCACGCCGCTCCCGGAGGACTCCTGATGCGAGTCGACGTCGTCACCATCTTCCCCGCCTACCTGGACCCGCTGACCCTCAGCCTGCCGGGGAAGGCGGCCGAGCGGGGACTGCTCGACCTGCGCGTCCACGACCTGAGGGAGTGGACGCACGACCCGCACCGGACCGTGGACGACACCCCCTACGGTGGTGGGCCGGGCATGGTGATGCGACCCGAGCCCTGGGGGGAGGCCTTCGACGCGCTGGACCTCGAGGACGCGACGCTGGTCGTCCCGACGCCGTCGGGTGAACCGCTCACCCAGCGCGTCGCCGCCGAGCTGGCCGGCCGACCCCGAGTCCTGGTCGCGTGCGGCCGCTACGAGGGCATCGACCAGCGGGTGATCGACCACGCTCGCACCCGCACGGAGGTGCTCGAGCTGTCCCTGGGCGACTACGTGCTGAACGGCGGGGAGGCCGCGGCCCTGGTAATCCTCGAGGCCGTGGTCCGCCTCCTGCCGGGGGTGGTCGGCAACCCCGACTCTCTGATCGAGGAGTCGCACAGCGCCGGGCTCCTGGAGCACCCGGCCTACACCAAGCCCCCGGTGTGGCGCGGGTTGGAGGTGCCCGCGGTGCTGCTCAGCGGCGACCACGAGCAGATCGCCGCCTGGCGCCACGACCAGGCGCTGCGGCGTACCGTCGCCCGGCGGCCCGACCTCGCGTCCCCCAGCCGACTGGCCGACGACGAGGAGCTGCGCGCGGCCGTGCCGGCCGACGCGGGGGAGCTGTTGACGCTCCAGCTCGCCTGCTGGGTCCAGGAGCAGCAGGACAACCCCGGCGTGCAGATCCCGGCCCTCCAGGAGTCACTCCCCGACGTGGAGGGCTGGCTCACCGACTGGACGGTGCTGGTGCTGCGCCGGTCCGGCCGGCTGGTGGGGGCCGCCCGGGCGCACCTGGCCCGGCCCGGGGTGTGGGACATCGGGCGGCTCATGGTGGCACCCGATCTGCAGGGGCAGGGCATCGGTCGGCGGCTCCTGGCCGCGATCGAGGCTGCGGCACCTCCGGACGTGACGAGCTACGAGCTGTTCACCGGCGCCAGGAGCGTCCGCAACCAGCGGCTGTACCGACGCGCCGGCTACTCCCTGAGACCCGATCTCCCGGCCCCCGCGGGCGCCGTACTCCTCACCCGACGGGGACCCCGCCGCGACGGCCCCGGTGCCGGCCGCGATTAGTCGGCCGCGATTAGTCCACTCCGGCGGGCTGTGGCAGACTTGCTCGTCGGCCCAGCCGGCCGAAAGGACCGCCCGCACCACGTCGTACGGGGATCCGCGACCAGTCCCTGCCACAGGGGGGACGGACGCCGCCGGCCCACGCGCTGAGCCACCCGTGAGGAACCGAATCCGCGGCTGACCTGTGGCATCCGTGAGGAGCCAACCATGAGCAACGTCATCTCTGACATCGGCGACGCCATCAAGCGCGACGACCTCCCGGCCTTCCGTGCCGGTGACACCGTGAAGGTGCACGTGAAGGTCGTCGAGGGCAGCCGCTCCCGGGTGCAGATCTTCCAGGGCGTCGTGATCCGTCTGCAGGGCAGCGGAGTGGGCCGGACGTTCACCGTCCGCAAGGTGTCCTTCGGCGTCGGCGTGGAGCGGACCTTCCCCCTGCACTCGCCGATCTTCGAGACGATCGAGGTCGTCACCCGCGGCGACGTGCGCCGCGCCAAGCTCTACTACCTGCGCAACCTGCGCGGGAAGGCCGCCAAGATCAAGGAACGCCGCGAGGCCTGAGCCGCGCCGCCGACCGTTCCGTTGCCTCAGGTCGTCTAGGCTCACCGCGTGAGTGACGAGGAGCGGAAGCCCGCGGGGGAGACCGCGAAGAAGCAGCTTCCGCTGTGGCAGGAGACGATTCTGCTCCTCGGCATCGCCCTGGTGCTGGCGGTGCTCATCAAGGCGTTCTTCGTCCAGGCCTTTTACATCCCCTCGGAGTCGATGGAGCCCGGGCTGGTCCAGAACGACCGGATCCTGGTGCAGAAGGTCTCCTACTGGGGCGGCGGGGAGCCGCAGCGTGGCGACGTGGTGGTGTTCAAGGACCCCGGCGGCTGGCTGGGCACCGATGAGTCCGCCGGGCCGGCGAACCTGCTGACCAGCGTGATGGCCAAGATCGGGCTCTATCCCCAAGGCGGCCACCTCGTGAAGCGAGTGATCGGAGTGGCTGGCGACACCGTCACCTGCTGTGACGACGCCGGTCGGATCTCTGTCAACGGCAAGGCGTTGAACGAGGACGACTACGTCAAGGACGACCCGGAGGCCCCGTGCAACGGGCCGATGACCGGCGACTGCGACTGGACCGCCGGGCCCGTCCCCGAGGGTCACATCTTCGTGATGGGGGACAACCGCGCCAATTCTGCGGACTCCACGGTCCACCTGTGTCGGAAGAATGAGACCGACTGCGTGCCGGGGGACGAGTTCGTCCCCGAGGATCTCGTCGTCGGCAAGGTGTTCGTGCTGCTCTGGCCACGGGACCACTTCCGCTGGATCAGCCGGCCCGACACGTTCGCGGACGTCCCCGACGCGTCCTGAGGTGGTGAGCGGGTCGTGAGCGAGCTGCCCCGGGGCCTGACGGTACGTCGCGACGCCGGGCTCTACGGCTACGAGCGGGCGCTGCGGCGGGTCGGCATCGAGCCGATCGCCGGCGTCGACGAGGCGGGCCGCGGCGCGTGCGCCGGTCCGCTGGTGGCCGGGGCGGCGATCCTGCCCCCTGGCAAGGCCGGGATCATCCCCGGGCTGGCCGACTCCAAGCTGCTGACCGAGAAGGCGCGGGAGCGGTGCTACGACCAGGTGGTCCGGCGTGCGCTGGCCTGGTCCGTGGTCGTGATCGACTCGTCCGAGTGCGACCGGTTGGGCATGCATGTAGCGAACGTCGAGGCGCTGCGGCGTGCGGTCGCCCTGCTCGACCGGCGGCCGGCGTATGTGCTCACCGACGGCTTCCCGGTCGACGGGTTCGACGTGCCGGGGCTGGCCATGTGGAAGGGCGACCGAGTGGCTGCCTGCATCGCGGCCGCGTCGGTGCTCGCCAAGGTCACCAGGGACCGGATCATGAACGGTCTGCACGCGCGCTACCCGGCGTACGACTTCGCGACGCACAAGGGCTACATCACCGACGGGCACAGCGCGGCGCTCGACGCGTACGGGCCCTGCCCCCAACATCGACGTCGTTTCGTGAACGTCCGGCGGGCCGCCGGCCTGGAGCCGGCCGCTTCCGGGCAGGATGAGGCCGGAGAGGAGGGGGACGCCATGACGTTGCTGGCCCAGGAGGTCCGATGAGTGCGGAGGACCTCGAGAAGTACGAGACCGAGATGGAGCTCACGCTCTATCGCGAGTACCGCGACGTGGTCTCGATCTTCAAGTACGTCGTGGAGACCGACCGTCGCTTCTACCTGTGCAACCAGGTCGACGTGAAGGCCCGCACCGAGGCCGGCGAGGTGTTCTTCGAGGTGTCGATGAGTGATGCGTGGGTGTGGGACATGTACCGCCCGGCGCGGTTCGCCAAGAACGTCAAGGTGCTCACGTTCAAGGATGTCAACGTGGAGGAGCTCAGCCCGGCCGACATCGACCCGCCCAAGTCCTGAGCGCCCGCTTCCGGAGCGGTCCGGCTACTTGATGAGTCGGACCGGGTCGCCCTCGATCCGGGCTCCCCAGGTGGTGGTGTCGTGCACCTCGGCTGCGCCGAACGACACCTGCAGTCGGAACCAGCAGCCGCCTGCACTCGTGGCGTTGCACGTGTAGGTCGGCGGGATCGGCACCTTGATGTGCTGGGACTTGCCGTTCCAGCCGCCGGAGCTCGACACACCCGTGACCTGGCAGTTGCTGAGGGCACCGTTCACCTTGCCGACGCCGCGGCACCCGGTGAGCGTGATCGGGGTCTCGGTCGGCGGCAGCACCCGGATCGTGCCGCCGGAGGCGGCGTCACCGGCGTCGAAGAACTCGAAGTCGAGGGTCTTGGACGCCGCAGCCGGCACCACGCGGACCAGGTTGAACGTCGACGTCACCGAGTCGGAGTTCATCCACATCCCCATCCGGTCCCAGCCCGCTACGGAGACCGCCCCGGCGGCGCTGGAGATCGCCCGGATGGCGAAGGTGTTGGCTCCGCTGCCCTTGACGGAGGTGTTGTCGCCGGTCTGGGTGAACACGTTCATGTTGCCGCTGTAACCGCCCCGGCCGTCGTAGTTGGCGGTGTTGAGGGCCACGTTGGTGCGGATCTGCAGGTAGTAGTCACCCGAGGCGGTCGGGGTGAAGGTGCACAGCGGAACCCACTGGTGGAAGACCGCCGCCAGCCGGGCGTTGTAGCTGCCGTGCGAGGAGCGCAGCGCGTTCAGGGTGACCGAGTCGGTGGCGTAACCGGGGTACTGCTTGACGCACCCGGGCATCGGCGGGGCCTGCATGGGGATGAAGGTGTCGACGGGAGAGCGCATGCCGAACGACGTGATTGTCGGGGTGTCGCCGCCGGACACCGAGTTCAGCCGGGTGTCGCCGTTGCAGAACTGGTTGACGCTGCCGCCCGTGCGGTATCGGGCGATGGCGTCGGTGTTCGCATAGGTGTTCATGTTGTTGGTGGGCGCCGTGCCGGGCTTGGTCTCACACTGCTGCCCGGTGAAGACGTAGGCGGGGTCGTAGACCTGGACCGTGACCGGGGTGCCGACCGCGGCCTCGCCGACCCGGACGATGTAGAAGTAGCCCTGCGGCCGGAACTCCTGGTTCGTCCCGCCGCTGCAGCCGTCCTCGCTGCCGGAGCAGGCCCGGGTCATGATCTGGTCGCCGTCGACCTTGTAGACGCTGGGACCGTCGACGCTGCCCCAGAACATCGGGTTGGTCGAGCAGGCGGCGCCGCCCGGCGGGATCGTGAGCTGGCTGGGGATCGGGCCCGCGTTGGTGGTGCCCGTCGGCTCGTTGCCGAAGGTGTTGCAGGGGCTGCCCATCGGGGCGGGGCCGTTGTAGTCGGCGGTCGCGGAGCGGGTGATGACGGTGAAGGAGTCCGTGAACGACCCGGAGAAGGCGTTGT
This sequence comes from uncultured Nocardioides sp., assembly GCA_964551905.1. Taxonomy (GTDB): domain Bacteria; phylum Actinomycetota; class Actinomycetes; order Propionibacteriales; family Nocardioidaceae; genus Nocardioides. The sequence continues at coordinate 17,121 of CAZKEZ010000033.1, forward strand.
CGACGGTGGTGGAGATCGTCACCACCAGCTGGGTCGGGCGGTCCCCGACGGCCACGGTGACCGTGGCGTTTCCTCCGTCGGTGTAGCCGTTGCGATCCGCCACCTCCTTCGCCGTCGATGTCGCGTTGCTGATGTCGATGGGCAGGAAGGTCACGCCGGCCATCGCCGCGGCGTCGGCGGCGTTCTGGACGCGTTCCACCTCGACGTACCAGCGGCCGACGTCCACCGACAGTGCCGAGAGCGGCAGCAGGATGGAGGCGCTGAGCATGGCGACCAGCAGTGCGGCGTACCCCGCCTCGTCACGGCGGCGTCGCCAGGTCCGCACTCGTTCTCTCCCCACGGTCATCACAGGTGGGTCCCGGGCATGCACTGCTCACTGGGCAGCGGCTCGAAGTTCATGACGCTGCGCTCCGTCAGCTCCACACCGTCCCCGAACAGCCCGGTGATCCACGGGTGCTCGGCGACCATGGCGACGCCGACGGTGTCGCGCGATGCGTGGTTGACGCAGGCGTTGATGGTGGTGGACACCCAGGTCCCGCTGGAGTAGCGGAACTTGTTCAGGCCCGCGTCCCACACGAACTTCACGCACTGGGTGCTGCAGGTCAGGGAGGTGTTGCCCGTGGGCATGGGATATCCCTCGGCGTTCGCCTTGTAGACGAGGATGTGCTGGATCTGGTCCTTGGGCATCGCGCTGCCGGCCTTCTGGATCGCGTCGGCGGCCGCCTGCGCGAGAGCCGGAGTGCTGGCCGGCACGCACGGGGGCGGGTCGGCGCTGGCCTGGCAGAGGCCGGGACCGGCGCCGGCGGAGACGGAGGCGACGCGGCCACCGACGCGCACTGCGCTGGTGGTGGCCACCGTGTCGCGCATGAGCAGCGACATCTCGATGATGCCGAGCACGAACAGGAACAGGATCGGGGTGATCAGGGCAGCCTCGACGGCCACCGCACCCCGCTCGCCTCGGCTGCGTCGCCGGAGGCTGTGCCACCTGAACATGGAGGGTCCTTTCCCGTACATGTCTCCAGAGCGGACGGTAACCGCGGGGGAGTCCCGCCCGCCGACGAATGCGGAATCCGCGCCAGAACGCCTCCACAGGCCCCGTCGCCACGCGCGAATCCACAGGCTTCTCGGTTCTCCGGTCTAGACGGGGGCGATCACCGGGAGGCTTCCGCCAGGAGGTGAGGGCAATGACACGCACAGCCCGCGACCTGCGTCGCCAGGCGCTGGGACGGTACGGCGAGACGCTGGCCGCGCAGTACCTCGTGCAGCAGGGACTGGTGCTCCTGGACCGCAACTGGCGGGGCCGGGGCGGCGAGCTCGACCTGGTGCTGCGCGACGGTGACGTTCTCGTCGTCTGCGAGGTCAAGACCCGGACCAGCACCGCCTGCGGAACGCCGCACGAGGCGGTCACCTGGCCGAAGCTGCATCGACTGCGCCGGTTGGCGGCCGAATGGCTGACCCTCCACGACCTGCATCCGCGAGAGGTGCGGATCGACCTGGTGGCCGTCATGCGCCCGCGCCGCGGACGCTCGACGCTCGAGCACGTGAAGGGGTTGGGGTGACCGGATGCCCTTCGCGACAGCTCACACGGTGACCCTCCACGGCCCGGTCGGACATCTCATCGACGTCCAGGCCGACGTCTCGTCGGGCATGGTGGGCACCACGCTTGTCGGCCGTCCCGACGTGGCCCTGAACGAAGGGCGCGACCGGTGCCGGATGGCGATCACCAACTCGGGCGAGGAGTGGCCCAGCGGGCGCCGGATCACGGTGCTGCTGTCCCCGGCCGACCTGCTCAAGCGCGGCACCCACTTCGACCTGGCCATTGCGCTGGCAGTCCTGGGGGCCAACGGCAAGCTGCCGCACGAGGCTCTCGCGGGGACCGCGTTCATCGGTGAGCTCACCCTCTCGGGCGGACTTCGTGCGGTGCCGGGCGTGCTGCCGATGACGCTGGCCGCCTCCGCTCGCGGCATCCGTCGGGTCGTGGTTCCCGAACCGCAGGCCCGGGAGGCCGCCCTGGTCCCGGGGATGTCCGTGCTGGGAATGAGATCACTGGCCCAGGTCCTCGCCGAGCTGCGCGGCGAGGAGGTGCCCGCGGCCGAGCAGGTGGCGCCGATGTCGGGTCGCCGGCTGCTCAGCTGGCGCGGCGAGGACCGGCTGGAAGATCTGGACCTGGCCGACGTGCACGGCCTCGCCGACGCCAGGTACGCCGTCGAGGTCGCCGGTGCCGGCGGCCATCACCTGCTGCTGTCCGGACCGAAGGGCGCCGGCAAGACCACCTTGGCCGAACGGATCCCCGGGATCCTGCCCGACCTGAGCGCGGAGGAGGCGCTCGAGCTGACCGTCGTCCAGTCCTTGGCCGGGGTGCTCGATCCCGGTGGCGAGCCGCTGGTGCGCCCGCCGTACTCCGCGCCACACCACAGCGCCAGCAAGACCAGCCTGCTGGGCGGCGGCAGCGGCCGGGTGTGGCCCGGTGAGATCAGCCGGGCCCACCACGGGGTGCTGCTGCTCGACGAGTTCCCGCTGTTCACCGCCGACGTCATCGATGCCTTGCGCGAGCCGTTGGAGAGTGGTGAGATCACGATCGCGCGCGGGCAGGAGTCGGCGACGTTCCCGGCCCGCAGCCTGGTGGTGCTCGCCTGCAACCCCTGCCCCTGCGGGGACTACGCGGTCGAGTCGGCGAAGAACAGGTGCTCCTGCAAGGAGACCACCCGCCGCGACTACCGGCGCAAGCTGTCGGCTCCCATCATCGACCGCGTCGACATCACCCGACACGTGACCCCGGCCCAACCGCACGAGGCGCGCGACCGGTTCGCCGTGCCGGAGACGACCGCGGTGGTCCGGGACCGGGTCGAAGGGGCCCGGGCCCGGCAGGCGGCTCGCTTCGAGGGCCGCTCGTGGCGGCTCAACGGCCACATCCCCGGACCCGAGCTGCTGAAGTCCTGGCCGCTCACCCCCGCGGCCCAACGCCTCGTCGATGACGCGACGTACGACGGCAGGCTCAGTCGGCGCGGTGCCACCCGCGTGCACCGGCTGGCCTGGACGGTGGCGGACCTGCGCGGCGTCGACCGGCCCGACCGCGAGGAGGCGCAGGTGGCCCTCAGCCTGCGGCTCGGAGTCCCGTTGGGGCTGGCCGCGCTGCGCGGACAGGCATCATGAGTGAGGGAGCGGGCGGTGCGACCGAGGCCGAGCGGGTGGCCCGGGCGGCACTGAGTCGGATCGCGGAGCCGGGCTCGCTGCGGATGGCCGACGCCGTGGCCCGCTGGGGCGCCGTCGAGGTGCGGGATCGGCTGCTGGCCGGCGACTCCGGCGACGGGCTCCGCGACGACCTGGCCGAGCGGCTCGGCGACCTCGCCGGCGCCCGGGACCTGACGCAGAGCGATCGGCGGGGCTTTCGCTTCCTCGTCCCCGGAGACGCCGAGTGGCCGGTCGGGCTGGACGACCTGTCCCACGTGGCGCCGCTGCACGAGCGCGGCGGCGCGCCGCTGGGGCTGTGGGTCCGGGGGCGGCTGCCGGCGTCCCTGGCCGAGCGGTCGGTCTCCATAGTGGGGTCGCGATCGGCCACGTCGTACGGCGGTGAGGTGGCCGGCAGCCTCGCCGCCCAGGTGGCCCGGCAGGGCTACTGCGTGGTCTCAGGAGCGGCGTTCGGCATCGACCAGGCTGCGCACCGTGGTGCCCTGGCCATGGACGGGGACACCATCGCGGTCCTCGCGTGCGGGATCGACCGCGCCTACCCCGGCGCGCACCGGGCGTTGATCGACCACATGGCGGAGGTGGGGGCGGTCGTCTCCGAGAGTCCGCCGGGCTTCGCTCCCACCCGGGTCCGCTTCCTCGCCCGCAACCGGCTGATCGCGGCGCTGACCCGTGGGACCGTGGTGGTGGAGGCGGCGGTGCGCAGCGGGGCGCTCAACACGGCGAACTGGGCCGACCGTCTGAGCCGGGAGGTGATGGGTGTGCCGGGGGCGGTCACGAGCGCCACTTCGCAGGGGGTGCACCAGCTGATCCGCAACGGGGCGACGCTGGTGACCTGCGCCGACGACGTCTTGGAGCAGCTCGGCAGGTCCGGCGAGGGGCTCACCGCGGAGCGCCGGGCGCCCAGCGCTCCGCGCGATGGGCTGCCATCCCTGGAGCGTCAGGTCCTCGACGCGGTTCCCGTGCTGCACCCCGCTCCGGTGGACTCCATCTCCCGCACCGCGGGCGTGGGGGTCGCGGACGTCGAGCGCGCCCTGCGGAGCCTGCTCACGCGTCGATTGGTGATTCACGTCGGCACCGAGTGGCGCCTCGCTGCCAACGCTGACGGTTCCTAGACTTCCCCCATGGGCCAGGCTTCACCGCGCGAACCGGCCACGGCGCTGCCGCCGGGCCTTGCCGGCCCGCTGGCCGACTACGAGCGTCATCTGAGGGTGGAGCGGGATCTGTCCGCGCACTCCGTGCGGGCCTATGGCTCGGACATCGGTAACCTCCTCGAGCACGTGCATCGGCTGGGCTTCGCCGACGCTGCCGAGATCGACCTCCGCGCGCTGCGCAGCTGGCTGGCCAAGCAGCAGACACTGGGTCGGTCCCGCACCACGCTGGCGCGCCGGGCCACCGCCGCGCGGGTGTTCACCGCGTGGCTGCACCGGACCGGGCGGGCCAGCCAAGACGCCGGCGCCGGGCTGGGCTCACCCAAGGCACACCGGACGCTGCCGCCGGTGCTGCGCACCGACGAGGCGCGCGACCTGATCGCAGCCGCCACCGAGCTGGCCGGCGACGGCAGCGCGACCGGGTTGCGCGACGTGGCGGTGCTCGAACTGCTCTACGCCACCGGTATCCGGGTGGGCGAGCTGGTCGGCCTGGACCTCGCTGACGTGGACGAGGAGCGCCGCGTGGTCCGGGTGCTCGGCAAGGGCCGCAAGGAGCGCAGCGTGCCGTTCGGGCAGCCCGCCGCCCGCGCGCTGCGCGACTGGGTCGGCGGTGGCCGTCCCGGGCTGGTCTCCGAACGGTCCGGGTCGGCGCTCTTCCTCGGTGCCCGCGGCGGCCGACTCGACCAGCGCGCGGTGCGGGCCCTGGTGCACCGACGGGTGGCCGACGTCCCCGGGGCACCCGACATCGGGCCGCACGGCCTGCGCCACACCGCGGCCACCCATCTTCTCGAGGGCGGGGCGGACCTGCGCAGTGTCCAGGAGCTGCTCGGCCACGCCTCCCTCGCCACCACGCAGCTCTACACGCACGTGACCACCGACCGACTCCGGCGGGCCTACCAGCAGGCGCATCCCCGGGCCTGAGACCCGGGCGGCGTCCACGAGCCCGCGGGCCATAGCGGCAGGAGCCGCACCGGCACCGCCCCGACGAGTCGCAGTGGGTCGAGGTAGCGCTCCCCGCGCCGCCAGCCCCAGTGCAGGCACCCGGCCGGGAAGCAGTGCGACCCGAACAGCTCCAGGACCCCGATCCCGTCACCCGCACCGACCGGCTCGCCGACCCGCACTGAGGGGTGCACCGGCTCGTACGTGGTGCGCGTCTCGCCATGGCTCACGACCACGACCCCCCGACCGGCGATCGGCCCGGCGTACGTGACCACGCCCGGCAGGGCGACCCGCACCCGCTGGCCGACCTGGCCGGACAGGTCGACACCACGGTGTCCTGGGCTCCACCGGACATCCGGCGGATCGAACCCGGTCACCACCTCCGGCCGCGGCAGCAGGGGCCACACCCCGACCGGGTCGGGAGCCGGGTCGACAGCGGCCGAGGGTGCGGCCTGCGACAGCAGCGCGACCAGCATTGCTGCGAGGAGGAGGATGAGCCGTGGGGTTGACCGGTGGCCGTTCATCGGGCCAGGGTCGGCCACCGAGCGGCCGTCGCGTACCGGCGGGCGCTCACCTTGGGGATGCGGCCAGCGCGCCGTGCCCTGTGGACGGCTGCCGGGCCGAGCCGGCGCCAGTGGAGCGGATTGGCGGCGGCCCGGGAGGGTCGACTACCATGCCCACAGCGGCTCTCGCAGCACTGGGGAGCCGACTTCGCACGCACACAGACCGCGACGAGCGCCGACTCCTGTCGGACTCGACCGCCCGTGGGCGACGATCCTCGGTCCCGGCTCCGGCCGGGTGGGATCGCGCGTGAGCGTCAGGGCAGCCGGCCCCCCGGCTGCGGCAACTGAAAACCCGAGGAGCCGGTGCTCCGGGCCCGTCCGCTGCGAGCGGCCGGTGGCTCGCGTGCGGCTCCACCACACAGGAGAACATCACCCATGGCCGTCGTCACCATGCGCCAGCTGCTCGAGAGCGGCGTTCACTTCGGGCACCAGACCCGTCGGTGGAACCCGAAGATGAAGCGATTCATCATGACCGAGCGCAACGGCATCTACATCATCGACCTGCAGCAGTCCCTGGCCTACATCGACCGCTCGTACGCATTCATCAAGGAAACGGTCGCCAAGGGCGGCACCGTCATGTTCGTGGGCACCAAGAAGCAGGCCCAGGAGGCCATTGCCGAGCAGGCCACGCGGGTCGGGATGCCCTTCGTCAACCAGCGCTGGCTTGGCGGGATGCTCACCAACTTCTCGACCGTGCACCAGCGGATCAACCGGCTCAAGGAGCTCGACGAGCTCGACTTCGAGAATGTGGCCGGCTCGGGTCGCACCAAGAAGGAGCTCCTCCAGCTCAAGCGCGAGCGGGACAAGCTCGACAAGACCCTGGGCGGGATCCGGGAGATGACCCGTACGCCGGCCGCGGTGTGGGTGGTCGACACCAAGAAGGAGCACCTCGCGATCGAGGAGGCGCGGAAGCTGAAGATCCCGATCATCGGCATCCTCGACACCAACTGCGACCCCGACGAGGTCGACTTCCCGATCCCGGGCAACGACGACGCGATCCGTGCCGTCGGCCTGCTGACCCGGGTGGTCGCCGACGCGGTCGCCGAGGGCCTGATCGCCCGCTCCGGCGGGCGCACGGACGGTGCCGAGAGCGCCGAGGAGCCGCTGGCCGAGTGGGAGCGCGAGCTGCTCGAGCAGTCCGGTGCCAGCGCCGAGGACGCCCCCGCCCCCGCCGCGACCGAGGAGGCCCCCGCGACCGAGGCAGTTGCCGAGGAGCCAGCCCCCGCCGCTGAGGAGGCCCCCGCTACCGCCGCCGAGGAGGCGCCTGCCCCCGCTGCTGAGGAGGCGCCCGCGTCCGAGGCAGTTGCCGAGGAGCCAGCCCCGGCAGCGGAGGAGCCGGCCACAGCCGAGCCCACCGAGCCGCAGGCCTGAGCACCCGAACCACACTTCTCACCCACCAGCACGGAGGAATGCTCCAGATGGCGAACATCACCGCCGCCGACGTCAAGAAGCTCCGGGAGCTCACCGGCGCCGGCATGATGGACTGCAAGAAGGCCCTCACCGAGGCCGACGGCGACTTCGAGAAGGCCGCCGAGCTGATCCGTATCAAGCTCGGCAAGAAGATGGCCGAGCGCGGCGCGGAGCGGGAGGCGACCGCTGGACTGGTCGCGGTCTCCGGCGGCGCCCTGGTCGAGCTGAACTGCGAGACCGACTTCGTCGCCAAGGGCGAGGAGTTCGTGAGCGCGGCCCAGCGGATCGCGGACGCGGCCAACGACGCCCACGCTGCCGACCCCGAGGCCCTGGCGGGCGTCCAGGTCGGCGACACGACCGTGGCCGAGCTGGTCGAGAACCTGGCCATCACCATCGGCGAGAAGATCGCCCTCGGGCGGGTGGCCTACTTCGACGGCCCGGTCGTCTCGTACCTGCACAAGCGGGCGGCGGACCTGCCGCCGGCCATCGGCGTGCTGGTGGAGTACGACGGGAACCAGGCCGGCGCGGACGGTGCCGCGAAGCAGATCGCGGCCATGCGCCCGCAGTACCTCTCGCGCGACGAGGTCCCCGAGGACCTGGTCGCCAAGGAGCGGGAGATCGCCGAGGCCACCTCGCGTGAGGAGGGCAAGCCCGAGCAGGCGATCGCCAAGATCACCGAGGGTCGCCTCAACGGCTTCTTCAAGGACGTGACCCTGCTGGACCAGCCGTCGGTCACCGAGCCGAAGAGGTCGGTGAGCGCGGTGCTCGACGAGGCCGGCACCACCGTGAAGCGGTTCGCCCGGTTCGAGGTCGGCGCCTGACCTGAGTAGGGTTCGGATCGGACCGCAAGCCCGCACGCGTCGTACGAAGGGACCCTCGTGACCGGATACCACCGCGTTCTGCTCAAGCTCTCCGGGGAGGTGTTCGGCGGCGGGAAGGTCGGGGTGGACCCGGACGTGGTGTCCACGATCGCCCGAGAGATCGCGGCGGTCGCCAAGGCGGGCGTTCAGATCGCCGTCGTCACCGGCGGCGGCAACTTCTTCCGCGGCGCGGAGCTCCAGCAGCGCGGCATGGACCGAGCCCGTGCGGACTACATGGGCATGCTCGGGATCGTCATGAACTGCCTGGCGCTGCAGGACTTCCTGGAGAAGCTCGGCGTCGAGACCCGGGTGCAGACCGCGATCACGATGGGGCAGGTGGCCGAGCCCTACGTTCCGCGGCGGGCCATCCGACACATGGAGAAGGGTCGCGTCGTCATCTTCGGCGCCGGCATGGGGATGCCGTTCTTCTCCACCGACACCG
>CAZKEZ010000034.1:0-8780 GCA_964551905.1 uncultured Nocardioides sp.
TGGGAGGATGTCTGCGTGTTCCTGCTCGTGCTCGCGCACTTCGCGGCTGCGGTCGTCGCACCGGTCCTGGTCGGCCGGTGGGGGCCGCGTGCGTTCCTGGCGCTGAGCCTGGTCCCGGCTGCGGCCGTCGCTTGGGCACTGGCCGGCACCGGTTCGATGGCCGATGCGGGTGTGCGCAGCGAGGTGATCGAGTGGGTCCCTGCGCTGGGCCTCGACCTCGCCTTCGCGATGGCGTCGCTGCAGTGGGTGATGGTCCTCGTGGTGGCCGGGATCGGCGCCCTCGTCCTGGTCTACTGCGCCTGGTACTTCCCCGGTGACGAGGCCGGCCTGCCGGGGTTCTCGGGGAAGTTCCTCGCCTTCGCCGGGGCGATGCTCGGTCTGGTCCTCGCCGATGACTTGCTGCTGCTCTACGTGTTCTGGGAGCTGACCACCGTCTTCTCCTACCTGCTGATCGGCCACGACCCGACCCGTCGCGCGGCCCGCTCGGCAGGGCTGCAAGCACTGATCGTGACCACGATGGGCGGCCTGGCGATGCTGGTCGGGATCCTGCTGATCGGGGTGCAGGCGGACACGTTCCGGATCAGCGCGATCATCGCCGACCCACCGACGGGACAGACGATCACGGTTGCCGTCGTACTCCTCATCCTCGGCGCGATCAGCAAGTCGGCGCTGTTCCCCTTCCACTTCTGGCTGCCCGCCGCGATGGCAGCACCGACCCCGGTGAGCGCCTACCTCCACGCCGCCGCAATGGTCAAGGCCGGGGTCTACCTCGTCGCGCTGCTCGCCCCCGCCTTCGCCGACGTGCCGGGCTGGCACGCGGTGCTCCTCTCCCTGGGGCTGGTGACGATGCTGCTCGGTGCCACGCGGGCGCTGCGGCAGTACGACCTCAAGCTCCTGCTGGCCTACGGCACCGTCAGCCAGCTGGGCTTCCTGATGGTGGTCCTCAGCGTCGGCACCGCCGCCGCGGCCCTGGCCGGGCTGGCCATGCTCGCGGCCCACGCGCTCTTCAAGGCCACGCTGTTCATGGTCGTGGGCATCATCGACCACGAGACCGGGACCCGCGACCTCCGCCAGCTCTCCGGACTCGGCCGGTCGGCGCCCGTCCTCGCCGGAGTGGCACTGGTCGCTGGGGCGTCCATGGCGGGCGTGCCCCCCTTGGCGGGATTCGTCGCCAAGGAGAGCGTGTACGACGCCCTGGTCGAGACCGCGCGACACGGTGCGGACACCGGCCTTGAAGGCCTCGGCGGCTGGCTGGTCGTCATCGGCGTAGTGCTCGGCTCGGCCCTCACCGTCGCCTACACCGCTCGGTTCCTGTGGGGGGCGCTGGCCACCAAGGACGGGGTGGAGCGCTCCGAGGCACCCGCCATCCCGGCCGGGTTCCTCGCGTCTCCCCTCGTGCTCGCCACCCTCTCGGTCGTGGCCGGCTTCGCCGGCGGGCCGGCGACCCGCGTGCTCGCGCCGTACGCCGCCGGCCTCCTCCCCGACGACGCCAGCGACGAGGCCGCCCACACCACGCTGGCCCTGTGGCACGGGCTCGGGCTGCCCCTGGCGTTGTCGGCGGTCGCGCTTGGTGTGGGCCTGCTGCTGTTCGCCCGGCGGGAGGCGGTCGCCGCCGGGCAACGGGTGCTCAGCCCCGGGTGGAGCGCCGAGCGCGGCTACTTCGGCTTCATGCGAGGACTCGACCGGACGGCGGTCGAGGTCACCGCGGTCACCCAGCGCGGGTCGGTGGCGACGTACCTGAGCGTGATCCTGGTGCTCGTCGTGGTGCTCGCGGGTGGCGCGCTCCTCACCGCGGTCGACGGCCCCACCGAGGTGATCGGCGCCGACACCGGCGGGCAGCTCGTGGTGGCAGCGATCATCGCGGTGGCCGCCGTGTTGGCGACCCGCTCCCGTCGGCGGCTGAAGGCGGTCGTGCTCGTGGGGGTCACCGGGTACGGGACCGCGATGCTGTTCCTGCTCCACGGCGCCCCCGACCTGGCGCTGACCCAGGTGCTCGTGGAGACCGTCACGCTCGTGGTGTTCGTGCTCGTACTCCGCCGGCTGCCGGTGTACTTCACCGACCGGCCGCTCACCCGACGCCGCTACTGGCGGATGGCGCTGGGCGGCCTCGTCGCGTCGGTGGTCACCGGCGTCATGCTGGTCTCCACCGGTGCCCGGACGGCGCTCCCGGTTTCGTCGGACTACCCGGAAGAGGCCGTGGACTACGGCGGCGGCCGCAACATCGTGAACGTCACGCTCGTCGACATCCGTGCCTGGGACACCATGGGCGAGATCGCGGTCCTGGTCGCGGCCGCGACGGGCGTGGCCAGCCTGGTGTTCCTCCGCACCCGCAGCGCCACCATCAAGCTGGTCCGCGAGTTCCGCGCCGAGGCGGCCGGGGGTCAACCGGAGCCGGCCGCCCGTCGCCCCGTGTGGTTGCCCGGAGGGCGGACGCTGGCCCCGGAGCGGCGCTCGGTGGTCTTCGAGGTCGTCACCCGGCTGATCTTCCACACCATCGTCGTGTTCTCGATCTACCTGCTCTGGGTCGGGCACAACATGCCCGGCGGCGGCTTCTCCGCGGGCCTGGTCACCGGGCTGGCCCTCGTCGTGCGCTACCTCGCCGGCGGCCGGTACGAGCTGGATGAGGCGGCCCCCGTGGACGCCGGCGTGCTGATGGGGGCCGGCCTGTTCATCGCCGCGGCCTCGGGGCTGGCGCCGCTGGCGTTCGGCGGAGCGGTCCTGCAGAGCGCGATCATCGACATCCCGATCCCGGTCGTCGGAGAGCTGCACCTGGTCACGTCGCTGTTCTTCGACATCGGCGTCTACGTGCTCGTCGTCGGCCTGATCCTCGACCTGCTTCGCAGCCTCGGGTCCGAGATCGACCGGCAGATCCTCCGTGAGGAGCGTGAGAGCGGCGCCGTACTCGCCCCCGCGCAGCGCACCGTCGGTGAGCCGGAGGCCCGCCCGTGACCGCGAACCTGGCCCTGATCCTGGCCGCCGCCGCGATGATCGGCTGCGGCGTCTACCTGGTGCTCGAGCGCAGCCTCACCAGGGTCCTGGTCGGGCTGGTGATGCTCAGCAACGGCGTGAACGTGCTGTTCCTGATCTCCAGCGGTCGCGCCGGCCGGGCGCCGATCGTGGAGGACGGCAACGGCGAGCGGATGAGCGACGCGCTGCCGCAGGCGCTGGTCCTGACCGCCATCGTGATCAGCCTCGGGACCTCCGCGTTCCTGCTGGCGATGGCCTACCGCAGCTGGCAGCTCAACGGTCACGACGACGTCCAGGACGACGTGGAGGACCGCGCGATCCAGCGGCTGGCCGCCGTCGACCAACCCTCCGACAGCTACGACCTGGCCAGCGGCGACGCCGAGGCGGGCCTGGAGATGCCGGCCGAGGAAGGGGGCCGGACATGACCTGGCTGGTGCCGCTCCCCGTGATCCTGCCGTTGCTCGGCGCCGGTCTCACCCTGATGGCGAGCCACCGGCCCGGGCTGCAGCGGGTGGTGAGCCTGTCGGTCCTGGGGACGGTGGTGGTGGTGGCCGCCACCCTGCTCTACCAGAGCGACCAGCACGGGCCGCAGGTGCTGTGGATCGGCGGCTGGGAGGAGCCGCTGGGCATCTCCCTGGTCGCGGACCGGTTGTCCTCGCTGATGCTCCTGGTCTCGACTCTGGTGACCCTCGCGGTGCTGGTCTACTCGATCGGCCAGGGCATGACCGGCGACGTCGAGGACACCCCGCTGAGCATTTACCACCCGACGTTCCTGGTGCTGGCGGCCGGTGTCTCCAACGCCTTCCTCGCCGGGGATCTGTTCAACCTGTTCGTCAGCTTCGAGATGCTGCTGTTCGCCAGCTACGTGCTGCTCACCCTGGGCGGGACCAGCGCCCGGATCCGGGCCGGCACGATCTATGTGGTCGTGAACGTGGTCTCCTCCGCGCTGTTCCTGATCTCCATCGCCGCGGTGTACGCCGCCACCGGCAGCCTCAACCTCGCGCAGCTGGCCGGCCGGCTCGACGACCTCCCCGACTCGGTCAGCCTCCTGCTGCAGCTGCTGCTGCTCACGACGTTCTCCATCAAGGCGGCGGTCTTCCCCCTGTCGTTCTGGCTGCCCGACAGCTATCCCACCGCCCCGGCACCGGTCACCGCCGTGTTCGCGGGCCTGCTGACGAAGGTCGGTGTGTACGCGATCATCCGGACGCAGACGCTGCTGTTCCCCGAGAGCCCGCTGACCGACCTGCTGCTGGTCGCGTCGCTGCTCACCCTCCTGGTCGGCATCCTCGGCGCCGTGGCCCAGAGCGACCTGAAGCGGATGCTGTCGTTCACCCTGGTCAGCCACATCGGCTACATGCTGTTCGGCATCAGCCTCGGCACGACCATCGGCTACTCCGGCGCGATCTTCTACGTCGCCCACCACATCACCATCCAGACCACCCTCTTCCTCGTGCTGGGGCTCGTCGAGCGCCGCGGGGGCAGCACCAGCCTGATCAAGCTGGGCGGACTGGCCCGGCTCGCGCCGCTGCTCGGGGTGCTCTACTTCGTGCCCGCGATGAACCTGGCCGGGATCCCGCCGATGTCGGGGTTCCTCGGCAAGGTCGCGCTGACCGAGGCTGGGCTCCAGGTGGGCTCGCCGCTGGCGTACGCCGTCGTGGCTGCCGGCATGGTGACCAGCCTGCTCACGCTGTACGCCGTGGCGAAGGGCTGGAACCTGGCGTTCTGGCGCACTCCCCAGGAGGCCCACGAGATGGCCCGGGCGCTGTCGGACCTGGGCCGACGCACCGGTGCCGCGGTCGTGGTCGGGGACCGTGCCCAGGGCACCGTGCCGCCGTCCACCTTCCCCTTGCGCGACCGGGAGGAGGCCCGCGGCATCCTCGACGAGAGCGACGACGACCATCAGGACCTCCACCAGCTCACCCAGCAGGGCGACCTGGACACCCGACCGCCGCGCACGATGATCGCCGCCACCGGTGCGCTGGTGGTGCTCAGCCTCGCTCTCACCGTCGTCGCCGGGCCGCTGTTCGACTACACCGGACGCGCCGCGGAGGACGTCGTGGACCGCGACCTCTACATCACCTCGGTCCTTCCGGACGGTGCGCCATGACGCCGGCACCCTCGTCGCAGCGCGGCCTCGCCCTTCGCCTCCGCAGCCTCCAGCCCTCGGCCCTGGTCTGGCTCACCGTGGTGTGGGTGGGGCTGATGGGAACCCTCTCGCCGGCGACCGTCCTCGGCGGCCTCCTTGCCGCCATCATCGTCTGCGTCGCGTTCCCGCTGCCGCCGCTGCGGATGCACGTCCGGGTCCGCCCGCTGCGGCTCGCCTGGCTGGTGCTGCATTTCCTCGGCGACGTCGTCGTCGCCAGCGTCCAGGTCGCCTGGCTGACCCTTCAGCTGCACCGCCAACCGCGCAACGCGGTGATCAAGGTGGACCTGCGCACACCGTCGGACCTGGTGCTCACGATCGTGGCCGAGATGGTCTCGCTGGTCCCCGGCAGCCTCGTCGTCGAAGCGCGGCGGTCCACCGCGACGCTCTTCCTGCACGTCCTCGACGCCGGGGACCAGGCGGGGGTCGACCGGATGCGCCGCCAGGTGTACGCCCTCGAGCGGCGGGTGGTGCTCGCCCTGGGTGCCGACACCGAGCCGGTGGGCAAGGAGGACCCGTCATGAACGTCCTGCTGGCCTTCTGCGTCTGCGTGCTCGGGGTCGCGGCCCTCATGCTGCTGATCCGGATCACCCGCGGTCCCACCATGTTGGACCGAGCCGTGGCACTCGACGTACTCCTTGCTGTCGTGATCTGCGGCCTCGCCGTGGAAGCCGCGGTACGCCGGCACACCACCACGCTGCCGATCTTGGTGGTGGTCTCCCTGGTCGGCTTCGTGAGCTCGGTGACCATCGCCCGCTTCACCAGGGGCAGTGACGACATCGAGGCGGAACAATGAGCTGGACCGACCTCGCCGACGCGATCGCCGCCGCCTGTCTGGTCATCGGGGCGTTGCTGACGCTGATCGCGGCCATCGGCATCCTGCGCTTCCCCGACGTACTGACCCGGATGCACTCGGCCACCAAGCCGCAGGTGCTGGGCCTGCTGCTCATCCTTCTCGGGCTGGCGCTTCGGCTGCGCGACACCGAGGCGGTGGGGATGCTGGCTCTGGTGGCGCTGTTCCAGCTGGTCACCTCGCCGATCGCGAGCCACATGGTCGGGCGGGCCTCGTTCCGCGCCGGCCAGGTTCGTACGGACCTTCTGGTCGTCGACGAGCTGACCGAACTCATCGAACGTCCGACCCAGGAGGAGACAACGTGAGGTACGAGGAAGTCGGCGCCTGGTCCGGGAAGAACTACCCGCCCGGCTCCGTGGTCGTCGGCTACAACGGCAAGGACCACAGCCGGCACGCGCTGGCCTGGGCCGTCCGTGAGGCGTTCGCCAGCGGGAATCCGCTGCTGGTGCTGTACGCCGCCAACTACTCCGGCATGACCATCGAGCCTGGCCCCGGCCTGCACCACCGTGAGCCCGGCGCGCTCGAGGCCGCCGAGGAGGTCACGGCGGAGGGCGTGGACGAGGCGCTGGACCTGTGTCCGTCGATCGCCGTGGTCGGGGCCACCGAAGTGCTGAGCCCCGTCCAGGCCCTCACCCAGGCGGGCGAGTCGGCGGCGGTCGTGGTGCTGGGGAACCGGGGCCTCGGCCGGGTGCTGGGTGGACTCCTCGGCTCGGTCGCCTTCAACGTCGCCGCGCGCGCCGTCTGCCCGGTCATCGTCGTGAAGGACGAGACCGCCGATCGGCAGCTGGGGTCGGACCACCGGGTGGTGGTCGGCACCGACGGCTCGGAGCAGGCCCGGGCCGCGGTCGCGTTCGCCGCCGCCCGTGCCGCCGTCGCGTCGGCGCCCTTGGAGATCGTGACCTGCACCGGCGGGCACCAGGTCAAGGACGTGGACGAGGTCGAGCTGCGCGGCTACGCGGAGCGGATCGCCGCCGCCGCGGCTGACGAGACTCGCACCAGCCATCCCGGGCTGGCGGTGACGATCCGGGTCGAGGACTGCCCGGCCGAGGACACCCTGGTGGGCCTGTCGAGCGACGCCGGTCTGGTCGTGGTCGGCACGCGTGGTCGGGGGGCGTTCGAGGGCATGCTCCTCGGCTCGGTCGGTCACGCGGTCGTGCACGGCGCCGAGTGTGCGGTGGCCGTCGTCTAGTTGCCATCGTTGAGTGGCCATCGTTGAGTGGCCGTCGTCGAGGAGTGAGTGCCTGACCGGCGGGTACCAACCCGACACGCCAGCCCCGGACTGCGTTCCGTTGGGCCGGCTCGAACACTTCGTCTGGGAAAGGTGCCTGCCATGACCGTCAACGTCGTCGACCTGATCGAGAGCGACCACCGAGAGCTCGAGAAGCTCTTCGAGACCCTCCAGAGCCAGCCGGACAAGCGGCCGACGCTGGTCCCCGTCATGATCACCCTCCTGACGGCCCACAGCCGGGCCGAGGAGTCCGACGTCTATCCGGCTGCGGCCGAGGCGGACCTCGCCGACGACGTGGAGCACAGCCAGAAGGAGCACCTGGAGGCCGATCAGCTCGCCGCCGACGTGGCCGCCGCGGATCCGCAGTCGCCGGACTTCGACGAACTGCTCTCGAAGCTGGTCGAGGCCGTGACCCACCACGTCGAGGAGGAGGAGTCCACCGTGCTCCCGGGGATGCGCAAGAACCTCTCCGCCCAGCGGCTCGACGAGCTGGGCCAGGCGTTCCTCGCCAGTCGCAGCGAGCACCTCGGCGACATGCCGGGCGACATCACCAAGGGCGAATTGGAGCAGCAGGCTGCCAACGCCGGCGTCTCGGGTGCCTCGTCGATGTCCAAGACCGAGCTGAAGAGCACGCTGGAGGACGAGGCCGAGGAGTAGGGCGTCCCTCAGCCGGCCCCTTCCGCGGGCGGTGACGTGCGGGCCGCCCCCACACTGGCCGCGATCACGCACGCCATCGCGACCAGCTGCACCGGCGAGAGCCACTCCTGGAGCAGCAGCGCGGCGACCAGCCCGGCGACGGCCGGCTCGAGGCTCATCAGGATGCCGAACACCCGCGGCGGCAGGGAGCGCAGCGCGATCATCTCGAGGCTGTAGGGCACGACCGAGCTGAGCAGTCCGACCAGGGCGCCCAGCGCCAGCAGCCGTGGGTCGAGCAGGCTCGACCCGGCCTGCGCCACGGCGAACGGGGCGATGACGACGGTCGCGATCGTGCTCGCGACCGCCAGCCCGTCCACCCCGGGCCAGCGTCGCCCGGTCGACGCCGTCGCGAGGATGTACAGCGCCCAGCACCCGCCCGCGAGCAGCGCCAGGGCGAAGCCGAGCGCGTCGATCTTCGTCGGGCCGGCGCCGAACAGGACGATCCCCAGGGCGGCGAGAGCCACCCACACGAGGTCGCGCGGCCGGCGACTGCCCACGGCCGCGACCGCGAGCGGACCGACGAACTCGATCGTGACCGCCACGCCGAGCGGGATCCGGGCGAAGGACTCGTAGAACGCCCAGTTCATCGCGCCCAGGGCCAGCCCCAGGGCGAGCACCGGTCGCCAGGCGCTCGCCGGGTGGCCACCCATCCGCGGACGGGCGAGCGCGAGCAGGATGAGGGAGCTGGTCGCCAGTCGCAGGAACACCATCCCGACGGGTGGGATCTCGTCGAACAGCCCCTTCGAGACGGCGGCCCCGAACTGCACGGACATGATCCCGATCAGGACCAATGTCACGGGGGAGAAGGGGGCGGCCGGCACCGGCCAGACGCTACCCGCCAACCGGTCGTGACTCGGCCGAGTTTTCGGCGAGCTGTGCCGACCCGGCGCAAA
>CAZKEZ010000034.1:8880-25603 GCA_964551905.1 uncultured Nocardioides sp.
CCAACCGGTCGTGACTCGGCCGAGTTTTCGGCGAGCTGTGCCGACCCGGCGCAAACGGCGGGCGACCCGGCTGAAATGGCGGGCGACCCGGCTGTCGTTTGCGCCGGCCGGACTACAGGACGAAGAACAGGATCACGACGACGACGAGGATTAGGGCGAGGATGGCGATGGTACGTGTGTTCATCTGGCTCACGACCTCGGTAGGGGTGGCGGGTAGAGGGGAATGCCCTGCTCGTCGGGTGGATCGCCCCCGTCGGGCCGCGACTCGCCGGGCTCGTCGGGGACTGGGTCCGGCTCCCGGGTAGGGGCGGTGGGGTCCTCGGGGTTGGTGGTCATGGGTGCTGGTACCCCGCGACGCCGTAAGGGATGTCACCTCGTTCGCTGTGGCCGGGTGATCGGGAGATCGGCGAGAATGTGAGCGAGGTTTGGCTGAGAGCGTGAGGTCGGCATGGACGAGCATGGAGCCACCGAGTTGAGTGAGCTGGTCGAGACCTACGCCCGACAGGTGGCGGGCTTCGACCAGTTCCTGAACACCATCCGCGGGATCCCCTTGGGCGATGCGCCATTGACCCTCGACTCCGAGGGGAGGTGGCCCCGTGAGCACTGACCTGCTGTCGATGTCGACCGCGGAGCTCGGCGCGGCCTTCCGGGACCGCACGCTCTCTCCGGTCGAGCTCGTGAGCGCCTGCCTCGATCGGATCGAGGCCACCGACGGCGTGGTCGGCGCCTTCGTCGAGGTGACGGCCGACGCCGCTCGCGAGCAGGCCCGGGAGGCCGAGCAGGCCTTCGTCGCGGGGCGCGACCTCGGGCCCCTCCAGGGGATCCCGGTAGGAATCAAGGACCTCGTCGACGTGACCGGCGTACCCACCCGGGCCGGGTCCCCGCTGCGCGAGGACCGCGTCGCAGACACCGACGCCGAGGTCACCCGACGCCTTCGCGATGCCGGTGCGGTGTTCCTCGGCAAGACCCGGCTCGACCAGTTCGCGTACGGCGCCTCGACGCCCGGCACCGCGAACCCGTGGGAGCCGGAGAACGTCGCCGGCGGCTCGAGCGGCGGCTCCGCCGCGGCCGTGTCGGCGCGCCAGTGCCCCCTCGCGGTCGGCACCGACACGGCCGGCTCGGTCCGCATCCCGTCCGCCCTGTGCGGGGTGGTCGGCCTCAAGCCGACGCTGGGCAGCGTGCCTCGTCGCGGAGTCGTCTCCCTGGCCTGGTCCCTCGATAACGTCGGTCCGATCGGGCGGTCCGTCGCCGACGTGGCAGCCATGTTCCAGGCGATGTCGGGACGGACGATGTCGGGGCAGGCAGGCGAAGCCGAGCGGTTCCCCGGCTCTGACGAAGGCTTCGCCGGCCTGCGCGTCGGCGTACCCTCCAACTTCTTCTTCGACGACATCGACCCGGAGGTGGACACCGCCGTTCGGGCGGCGATAGCTCGACTGGAGGCTGGGGGAGCCGAGCTCGTTCCGGTGACGATCCCGCGCAGTGAGCTCTACGAGGCGGTCCTCAACGCGATCCTGCTGCCCGAGGCCGCGGCGTACCACGCCGATGACTTCCCGGCGCGCGCGGACCAGTACGCGACGCAGCTGCGCAAGGGACTGACCATCGGGAGCACCATCTCCGCCGTCGACTACGTCCAGGCCCACCGACTGCGCGGGCTGATCCAGGACGAGTGGCTCGCGATGTTCGAGGGCATCGACGTCCTCGCCACTCCGACCGTCGCGATGCCGGCGCCCCCGGCGTCCCTGCGCTTCGTCGAGTGGCCCAGCGGCCGCTCGGAGTCGGTGAACGCCGCCCACCTGCGACTGTGCCTGCCCGGGAACCTCACCGGCTTCCCCGCCGTGTCCCTTCCCTGCGGACTGAGCACGGCGGGCCTGCCGCTGGCCGTGCAGCTGCTGGCGGCGCCACAGAAGGACCTGGAGCTGCTCGCGGTGGCGGCCCGACTCGAGGCCGAGCTCGACCCGTTGGGACCGCCGACCGGAATCGAGAGCTGAGTCCGAGCCCCAGCCGATCACGTCTTGTAGACGTCGACCTCGGCGGCCTTGACGACGAAGTAGACCCGAGCACCGGAGCTCAGATCCAGCTCCGCGACCGCCTGCGGCGTGATGTCGGCACTCAGCGCTCCGGCATGGACCCGGATCTGGTCTCCGCGGGGCTCCAGGTCGTCGACGGTCACCTCGAGGCAGTTGCGGGGGCTGCCCACGGGCGGCACGGTGAAGACGCCGACCGCAGGTGGTCGGAACACCGCCACCGCCGAGTCCCCATCCGCGGGGAGCGGCTCTTTGGCATGACCGTGCACGGCCCGACCGTCGGCCGCGACGACCCGGTCCTGCCGCCAGGTGCCGGCGACTAGGTTGAAGCCCGCCAGCCGAGCCGCGAAGGCGCTGCTGGGCTGGCCGATCACCCGGGCACTGGGCCCGTCCTCGACGACCCTGCCGCCCTCGAGCACCACCACCCGGTCGGCCAGCAGCAGTGCATCGAGCACGTCGTGCGTGACGATCACGGCGGTGCGCTCGCGGAGTACGCCGCGCAGCGTCTGCCGGACGGCGGGCGCGACGGCCACGTCCAGCGCTGCCATCGGCTCGTCGAGCAGCAACAGCCTCGGGTCGCCGGCCAGGGCTCTGGCGATGGCCACCCGCTGCGCCTGCCCGCCGGAGAGCTGCGCCGGCCGCCGGTCGGCGTACCCCTCGACGTCGACCTCGGCCAGCCACCGGCGCGCCAGGTCTCGGGACTCCCGCTTGCCGACGCCCCGGCTCCGGGGGCCGAAGGCGACGTTGTCCAGGGCGTTGAGGTGCGGGAAGAGCAGCGCGTCCTGGGAGAGCATCGCGATGTGCCGGTCGTGCGGCGCGACGTTGGTCTCGCGAGCGACGTCCGGACCCACGACGGTGAGTGGCCGACCCTCGAGCAGCACCTCGGCACGGTCGGGTCGCAGCAGGCCCGCGGTCACCGCGAGCACGGTCGACTTGCCTGCTCCGTTGGGACCGACGAGGGCCACCGTCTCCCCCGAGGTGACGTCGAGGGAGACATCGAGGCCGCGCTCGGCCACGACGGCGGAGAAGGTCAGCGTCACAGGACACCCCGCCCGCGCCGAGCGAACCCGATGACGCCCATCGCCACGATCACCAGCAGCAGGGAGAGGGCGACGGCCGCGTCGGCGTCGGTCTCGCGCTGCAGGTAGATCTCCAGCGGGAGGGTCCGGGTGACTCCCTGGAGGCTGCCCGCGAAGGTGATAGTGGCCCCGAACTCACCGAGGGCCCGGGCGAACGAGAGGACCGCGCCGGACACCAGGCCCGGCATCACCAGCGGCAGGGTCACCCGTCGGAACACCGTCGTGGGGCTGGCCCCGAGGGAGGCGGCGATCACGTCGTACTGCTGGCCCGCCGTGCGAAGCGCACCCTCCAGGCTCACGACGAGGAACGGCAGCGCGACGAAGGTCTGCGCCAGCACCACGGCGGTCGTGGAGAAGGCGATCTGCAGCCCCAGCACCTCGAAGGTCTGGCCGAGCAGCCCGCGCCGACCGAAGGTGTACAGCAGTGCGATGCCGCCCACCACCGGGGGCAGCACCAGCGGCAGCAGGACGAGCGAGCGGAGCAGGTCCTGGCCGCGGAACGAGGTCCGGGCGAGCACCAGTGCCATCGGCACCCCGATCAGCAGGCAGACGATGGTGCTCGCGGTCGAGGTCCGCAGGCTGAGCCACAGCGCGTCCAGCGACGACTCCGAGGTGATCAGCTCGAGGAAGTCCCCCCAGCTGACCCGGAGGATGATGGCCACCAGCGGGAGCAGCACGAACGCCGCTCCCGTGGCGGCCGGCACGAACATCCAGCCGGGGAGGCCTACCGCACGGGTAGCCGTCACGTCACGGCTGGCCAAAGCCGAGCTCCGTCAGGACCGCCCGGCCATCCGCACCGGTGACGAGGTGCAAGAACTCCTGGGCGAGGTCCGGGTTCTCGCTGTCGTTGACAGTCGCGATCGGGTAGCGGTTCACCACGTCGGCGGACTCGGGGAACGTGATGCCCTCGACGTCGTCGCCCGCGGCTGTCACGTCGGTGACATACACCAGTCCGGCGTCTGCCTCTCCGCTGGCCACCTTGTTGAGTACGTCGGTGACCGACTGCTCCTCGCTGACCGGCTGCAGCGTGACGCCGGCGTTGTCGGCCACCTGCTGCGTCGCGGCGCCGCAGGGGACCTCCGGAGCGCAGATGACCAGGTTGAGACCCGGTTTGGCCAGGTCCGGGAACGAGGCGATCCCGGCCGGGTTGCCCGGGGGGACGGCGATCTCGAGCACGTTGGTCGCGAAGATCTCCGGGTTTCCGACAAGGTCATCGGCGGTGGCCCTCTCCATGTTCGCCTCGTCGGCGGACGCGAACACGTCCGCGGGAGCGCCGCTCTGGATCTGGGCGACCAGGTCGGAGGAGCCGGCGAAGCTGAACTCCACCTCGACGCCCTTGTGGGCCTCCTCGAAGTCCTCCCCGAGCTCCTCGAACGCATCGGTGAGCGAGGCGGCGGCGTACACGGTCAGGGTGGTGTCCTCCGCGGAAGACCCGGAGGCGTCACCCCCGCACGCACTGAGGGCGGTCATCAGCACGACCGCACTCGCGACGCCGAACCAGCGCCTCATGGCGCTCCCTCGGTGGTCTCGACGATCACCGTCGTGGACTTGATGACTGCCACGGCCACCGACCCGAGCTCGATGCCCAGGTCGCGGACCGCCTCGCTGCTCATCAGCGACACGACCCGGAACGGCCCGCACTGGAGCTCCACCTGCGCCATCACGTGGTCCACCCGGATGTCGGTCACGATCCCGACGAACCGGTTCCGCGCCGAGCTGGTGACCCCACCCGGCACCTTGGGTGCCGCGAAGTGCTCCCGCGCCGCCTGGGCGACCTCGTAGCCGTCCACGACCATCCGCCCCGACGCGTCGGTCGACCCGTTGAGGAGCCCGCGGTCGACCCACCGGCGGACCGTGTCGTCGCTCACCCCTAGATAGGAAGCAGCCTCGCGGATACGCATATGCGGCATATAGGGGATGTTAGACCATGATTCTCAACTCATGATGTTCTGAACAGCCGCTAATACGGCCCTCGCCGCTCCTGCTCGGGGAGCCTCATGGTGGGTTCTCCGCTCATGACCGAGAGGCCGACCAGGACAGCTCCGGGACTCGACGGACCACCAGCATCGCGAGGACCCCGACCACGAGTCCGGCCACCAGCCCGGCCACACCCCACCAGACGCCCGCGTCGGCACTCGCTGTCGAGTCTTTCGGCATGGCCGCGGGTCCGTCGGCGACCTCCCCGGATCCCGTCCCGATGCCATCGGACCCGGCCGGCTGGGGCGGCTCGGGCGGAGTGGCACCGGCTACCCCGTTGAAGTCGCCGGCCGCACGGGCTGCTTCGCCGACGCCGAGCCGGTCGAGGAGCACCATGAGTTCGGTGCCGGACTCCGGTCGGTGCCACACCACCGAGCTGTCCCAGATCGACCCAGACCCCGCTGCGACCTGGGTGGCGATCCATACCTCTCCCTTCGCCGACGGGTAGACGCGGTCGACGCGCCAGGGCATGACGTCGTGGATCAGCCAGGTCACGGTCACTCCGGGCCCGCGCTCATGGCTTCTTCCCGAGGGGTCGGGAGTCCCCGTCCCGGTGGCACCGGTGATCCCGACCAGCTCGGCGAGGGCGTCGTACTCCGGATCGGTGTAGTAGAGCGACGCGGTGGCGCGTTCGCCGGGCACCGACAGCAGCACACTGGTCGGGCCGCCGGCCGTGGCGGGGCTCAGCCAAGCGATCGGAAGCAGGAGGACGAGGATGGTGGCGAACCGGACGCAGAGCCGATGCATGACGGCCTCCTCTGGAGATCGGAGTCGTTGGGGGTACACCGCGACTGAGCCGGAGGTTCCCAGCCGACCGGCGATCAGCGGTCAACGCATAGGTACGGCGGACTCGGCGATGTCGGTCGCACGCTGGAGGGTGACATCGCCCTCGATCCGGAGGGTCGTGTGGTCGGCCTGCCAGATGAGGGTGTGCCCGGCGAGGCGGGCGGTCTCGGTACGCCGGCTGCCATCCGGCTCGAGCAGAGCGACCTCGTGCGGCTCCTCGAACCACAGCGCGTCGTTCCCGGCGACCGGGACGAACCGGACCCCGGGTGAGCGCTTGGCGATCGTGTAGTCCAGCCGACCGTCGAACTGGTCGAGGCGGATCACCCCGTCGCCGGTGTCGGACCAGGTCATGGACACGATCCGCCGATCGGACGAGACCTCGACCCCGTGGGGAGTCCCGAGCTCCGACGGCACCCAGAGAGTGAAGCCGACCGTGCTCGCGGCCTGGGCGACCGAGGGCCCGCCCGGCACCTCCGGCGGTGGTGGCGCCGGGCCAGGCGCGGGCGACCCCGGCTCGACGATCACCCCGCCGAAGCCGAGCCAGTCGGCCACGGCAGCGCGCACCGGCGGAGTTGCGAGCAGCGCCATCACGACGGCAACGGCGGTGACTGCGGCCCGGCGTCCCCGGGGCTCCAGCCAGCGGGCCGTGGTCCCGAGCAGCCGACGGAACCGGCTCGCGCGCGTGGGTGCCGGCAGAGCTGCCACGCGCGCCATCACGCTCTCGGTGACGAGCACAGCGGAGGGGGATGGGTCGATCGAGCGGCCCAACACGACCAGGTCGCGGATCTGTGCGTCGTACGCGTCGTCAGTCACCTTGCGCTACCCCCTTCTCCGTCATCCGGAGCTCGTCCTCCAGAGCCTCCCGGAGCCGGGCGAGCGCCCGGTTCAAACGGGACTTCACCGTGCCCCGCGGCCAGCCGAGGACGGCGACGGTCTCCGCCTCGTCCAAGTCCAGTAGATAGCGGCAAGTCACCACCTGCCGGTGTGCGGCCGACAGCGTGCCCAGTCCGTTCACCAGCGCCGCACGGCGCTCCGCGGAGAGCGCGGCGTCGGCGGGGCTGTCCGGTCGGGCCAAGAGCAGCGGCCGGGTCTGCTCCCAGGCCCGGCGTTCGCGGACAGACCGCCGACCGGCCGTGCGGTGGGCATTGCGCGCTTCGTTGGCCACGATCCGCAGCAGCCACGGCCTGAACGGCGCCCCCGGGCGGAACCGGTCGAGCGCAGCGTAGGCCTTGACGAAGGCCTCTTGCACGACGTCCTCGGTGTCTGCGCCGGCTCCCAGCAGAGCGGCAGTCCTGATCGCCACCGGCGCGTGCCGGGCCACCAGCTCGGCGTACGCCTCACGGTCTCCACCGCGCACGCGGGCCAGGATCTCGGTGTCCTCGGGTCCGGTGTCCAGGGTCGAGGTCCTCCCTTCCGTGGTCTGTCTACACCGTGCCGCCCGGTCGGGTTCCGCGTGCCGGTCCCGGGTGGCGCGCAAATGGGTTAGGTGCGAGACCCGGTGGACCGGCACAATCTCGGGCATGCCCTCGCACAGCCAGCTCGTCGCGTTCCTGGTCGCGTCGTTCCTGCTGATCGAGCTGCCCGGTCCGAGCCTGCTGTTCGCGATCGGCCGGGCGCTGACTGCCGGTCCTCGGGTGGCGATCATGTCGGTGGTCGGCAACGCGCTCGGCCTGATGTTCGCGGTGGTGCTGGTCGCACTCGGCCTCGGAGCCCTGATCGCCGCGTCCAGCGTGGCGTTCACGGCGTTGAAGCTGGTCGGCGCCCTGTACGTCGTCTACCTGGGCGTGCAGGCGATCCGCCATCGCGCCGAGGCCCGGCTCGCGCTCCAGGCGATCCCGGACCGGAGCTCGCGTCCGACCTCGGCGTGGGCATCGGTGCGCACCGGCTTCGTCGTCGGCGCCACCAACCCGAAGGGCCTGGTCTTCTTCGCGGCGTTCCTGCCCCAGTTCGTCGACCCCGGCGCACCGGCGGCGCCACAGCTGCTGCTGCTCGGCCTGCTGTTCGCCGTGATGGCGACGTTGTCCGACGGCGGCTGGGCGCTGCTGGCCGGGAAGGCGCGCGACTGGTTCGGGCGGAAGCCCGAGCGGCTGGACGCCCTGGGCGCCACCGGTGGCGTGATGATGATCGGCCTGGGCGCGGTGCTCGTCTCCTCCCAGCACGGCTCCTGAACCCCCACGGGTCGGCCGGGACGACGCCCGGACGGCGTGGTCCATACTTGCGCCGTGACCGACCCCGCGAGCGCCTCCGCGACCGCCTCTGCCACCGCCTCTGCCACCGAAGTCTCGAGCACCAGCGACCTCCCGGCCCGGGCCCGGGTCGTGGTCGTGGGAGGCGGGGTGATGGGGACCAGCGTCGCCTATCACCTGGCCCACCTCGGCGTCACCGACGTGCTGCTCCTCGAGCGGCACCAGCTGACCGCCGGCACGACCTGGCACGCCGCCGGCCTGATCACCAGCGCCGGGATGACCGACGAGACGGCCGTGTGGATGGCCCGCTACTCCCGTGACCTCTACACCCGCCTCGAGGCCGAGACCGGGCACTCCACCGGGTTCCGCGAGATCGGGCACCTGCACCTGGCCTGTACCCCCGAGCGGCTGGAGACGCTGCGCCGCGAGCGGGCCTTCCAGCGCGGGTTCGGCATCGACAACGTCGAGCTGTCCGCGGCCGAGGTCGCCGAGCTCACCCCGATCACGAGGGTCAACGACGTGCTGGCTGCGTCGTACGTCGCCGACGAGGGCCGGGCGGACCCGGTGGGTGTGGCGACCGCCCTCGCGAAGGGCGCCCGCCAGCTGGGCGCGAGGATCGTCACCGGGACCTCGGTGACCGGGATCCGCACTGATCGCGGCCGGGTGACCGCCGTACTCACCGACCGCGGCGAGGTGGAGTGCGAGACCGTCGTCCTGGCCGCCGGGCTGTGGACCCGGGAGCTCGGCCGGCGCTGCGGTGTCGACGTACCGCTGCAGGCCGCCGAGCACTACTACCTGCTCACCGAGCCGATGGCCGGGGTGCACCGGGACCTGCCGGTCGTCGAGGACCCGGACCGCTACGGCTACTACCGCGAGGAGGCCGACGGGCTCCTGGTGGGGCTGTTCGAGCCGGTCGGGGCAGCCTGGCACCTGGACGGCCCGCCCGCGGACTTCGCGTTCGGGACCATCCCCGCCGACTGGGAGCGGATGACGCCGTACCTGGAGCGCGCCATGTGGCGCTACCCCGGTCTGGAGGGGGTCGGGCTGCGGACCTTCTTCTGCGGACCCGAGTCATTCACCCCGGACGTGCACCCGCTGCTCGGGCCCGCGCCCGAGGTGGCGGGAGTCCACGTGGCGGCCGGCATGAACAGCCTCGGCATCCTGACCGGAGGCGGCGCCGGCAGCGTCGTGGCCCAGTGGATCGTGGACGGCCGGGCGCCGGTGGACGTCACCCACTACTCCGTTGAGCGAGCGCTGCCCTACGAGACCACCCGGCGGTTCCGCGGCGAGCGGGTCGTCGACTCCCTGGGTGTGCTGTTCGGCGACGGGGTGTGGCCGACCTTCCAGTGGCGCAGCGGCAGGGGAGTACGGCGGTCGGTGCTGCATGACCGGCTGGCCGGGGCCGGGGCCAGGTTCGGCCAGTCCGCCGGGTGGGAGTACCCCCTCTACTTCGACCCCTCGACCCCGGCCCAGCCCGCCGAGCCGACCTGGCGGCGCACCCGCGCGTTCCCGCATGTCGCGGAGGAGCACCGCGCGGTGCGCGAGGCGGTCGGCGTGATGGACATGTCGCTGATGTCGAAGTTCCTGGTCCAGGGTCCGGACGCGGGCACGGTCCTCAACCGGCTGTCGGTGAGCGAGGTCGCCGGCGATATCGGCCGGGTCGTCTACACCCAGTGGTGCGACGTCGACGGCGGGCTGCTGGCCGACCTGACGGTCACCAAGCTCGCCGACGACCGGTTCCTGGTGGTGTCCAGCGACGTCATCCACCGTCGGGTCGAGACCATGCTGCGTCGTACCCCGCAGACCGGAGAGGTGGCGATCACCACCGACGTCACGCCCGGCACGACCCTGCTGTCGGTGCAGGGCCCGGCCGCGCGCGACCTGCTGCAGTCCCTGTCGCCAGACGACTGGTCCGACGCGGCGTTCCCGTACCTGTCCGCACGCGAGGTCGAGGTGGCGTCGTCCCGGTTCCTCGCGCTCCGGGTGACCTACGTCGGCGAGCTCGGCTACGAGCTGCACGTCCCCGCCGACCAGGGCGTGGCGGTGTGGGAGGCGCTGGTCGAGGCGGGGAAGCGGTTCGGGTTGCGTCAGGTGGGGCTGCTGGCGATGTCCTCGCTCCGCCTGGAGAAGGGCTACCGCGACTACGGCGTCGACATCGAGAACACCGACGACCCGCTGGTCGCCGGGCTCGCGTTCACGATCGCCTGGGACAAGCCGGGCGGCTTCGTCGGCCGCGACGCCCTGCAGGCCCGCCGCGGCGACCGCTCCGCCCGCATGGTCCAGGTCCGGGTCGACGACCCGGAGCCATTGCTGCACGGTGGCGAGCCGCTCCTGCACCACGGCGAGTGGGTCGGATACCTCCGCGCCGGCGACTTCGGGCACACCCTAGGGACGTGCGTCGGCCTGGCCGTGGTCGAGCACGCCGACGGCGTCACCGGTGACTGGCTGCGCGCGGGCGGCTTCGAGGTCGACGTGGCCGGCACCCGCTACCCGGCCACCCTGTCGCTGCGGCCCTTCTACGACCCCGACCGGACGCGCATCCGCGGCTGACCTCAAGCCCAACTGCCGCGCGCCTACCGTCGCCAAACCACCGGTAATCGGGGTTCGCGGCGACGGTAGGCGCGCGGTAGTCGGTGGGGGGCGGGAAGGTTTTCCCATTGTGGTCGGGTCCCGAATGGGTCCAGACTCGCCAGCAGGGGGCATGGGGAAGGGGAAACGCATGAACAGACTCCTGGCAACAACGGCCAGCCTGGCCATGGTGGCCGTCGCGCTGGCGGCCGCTCCGAACGCGGCAGCGGAGAAGACGGCACCCAAGGGCTCGAGTGGCGAGCCGACGGTGGTCGCCTCGGGACTGAACAACCCACGACAGCTCGCGTTCTCTCCCAAGGGAGCGTTGTACGTCGCCGAGGCCGGCGCCGGCGGCTCCGGGCCGTGCATCGCCGGCCCAGAGGGCGGCGAGGCGTGCTTCGGGAAGTCGGGGTCCATCACGAAGGTCTGGAAGGGCGGTCAGGCTCGCGTCGTGACCGGGCTGCCATCGCTCGCCGGCGAGGACGGATCCGCGTCCGGACCCTCCGACCTGGTGTTCACCGGGAAGCGGAAGGTCGTCGTCGCCATCGGGCTCGGGGCGAACCCGGAGGCGCGGGCCAGCCTCGGTCGCCAGGGCAGGAGTATGGGCACGCTCCGGGCGATCTGGCTGCCCAAGGGCTGGGGCCACACCGTGGCCGACCTGGCCAAGTTCGAGCTCAAGGCCAACCCGATCCACGACCCGGACAGCAACCCGACCGGCGTGGCCCGCACCCGGCACGGACTGGTCGCGACCGACGCCGGCGGCAACACCCTGGTGGGTGTGAGCTGGCGCGGGAAGGTGAAGGCGCTCGCGGTGTTCGAGGACCAGCTGGCCGACGACCCGTTCGGCGGGCCCGACCCGATCCCGTCACAGGCCGTGCCGACCGACGTCGTGCGCGGGCCGGACGGTGCGCTCTACGTCAGCCAGCTCACGGGCTTCCCGTTCCAGCCCGGATTGGCGAACATCTACCGGGTCAAGCCGGGGCACGCACCGACGGTCTACGCCAGTGGGCTCACGAACGTGACCAGCCTCGCGTTCGACAAGCGCGGCACGCTCTACGCCGTACAGATCGCCGACGGCGGCCTGCTCGCCGGCCCGTTCGGCTCGGTGGTCCGGGTCGCTCCCGACTGGTCGGGCAAGTCCCACGAGACGGTGATCGGTGACCTGTTCGCGCCGTACGGCATCGCGATCCGTGGACACTCCGCCTACGTGACGACCGGCTCGGTCGCTCCGGGTGCGGGGGAGGTCCTCCGGGTCCCGCTCCACTGAGCGGCCTGGCCCAACTGCCGCGCGCCTACCGTCGCCAAACCACCGGAAATCGGGGTTCGCGGCGACGGTAGGCGCGCGGTAGTCGGTGGGTCAGGGGCGGGGGGCTGCGAAGTGCTGGTAGTCGGGGCTGGAGTAGTTCCCGCCCCACTCCCAGCCGATGGCGGCGAAGGCCCGCACCACCAGGTCGTCCTCGCGGATCACCCCGGGCGCGACCACGGCCAGCGGTGACCGGTCGATGTCCGCGTAGCGGCGGCCGGCGGGGGGTTCCACGCCGCCGGGCGTCAGATACGGGTTCTCGACCGGGTTGAGGTCGACCGCGGCCCCGAGGGCGTGCATCGACCAGCTGCCCACGTCCGCCACCCGGCGACAGTTGTACGCCGAGGTGTTGTCGGCCGCCATCGACCGGGCATCGGACCCTCCGTAGGCGTCCACGAGACGCATCCGGCGGATCGGCCAGCGAGCGTCGTACAGCTGCTCGAACACCCCGACCACGTCGTTGGCGTACCGGGCCGCGACCACCAGCTCGCCGACGTGGTCCCGACCGTCGAAGCCGACGTAGGTGAGCCGGAGGTGGCGCAGGTCCCGCAGCGCGAGCGGGCAGCCGGGTCGGTGGCTGGTGGTCATTCGCCGGGCGAGGGCCGGGCCGATCTCACTGACGGTCGCGGTGAAGCCCGGCTCGGCGGGCTCCTGGGCGGGCTCCTCGGCGGGCCTCGGTTCGGCAGCGAGCCCCGTGCACCCGCGCAGGCGCTGCCAGTCGGCCACGGCGGCTCGGCTGCCGCGCTCCCCGCGGAGCTCCGGCAGGCCGTGCCGGGTGATCCGGGCGGGGACCCAGCGATCCGACACCACCCGGCCGTTCTCGAAGGCGAGCCGCAGGAGACCGGTGACCGGCCGGCTGTTGTGGTACCAGACGAAGTTTCCAAGGCCGTAGGCGACGTAGGTGTCGTCGATCCAGCCGGCGCCCTGGA
The DNA here is from genome assembly GCA_964551905.1 of uncultured Nocardioides sp. Lineage (GTDB taxonomy): Bacteria > Actinomycetota > Actinomycetes > Propionibacteriales > Nocardioidaceae > Nocardioides. The sequence continues at coordinate 21,733 of CAZKEZ010000034.1, forward strand.
GCACGTGCGTGTGGCTCCCGACGACGGCATCGGCACCGGCCTCCGCGAGCGCGGTGGCGATGTCGCGCTGCCGCGCGGTCGGGCAGGCGTCGTACTCGCGGCCCCAGTGCAGGTAGACCACGACGACGTCCGCGGTCTTGTTGGCGGCGCGAACGGCGGCCAGGAGCGCGGCGGGTCTGCTCGACCGGGCCGCCGCGACGCCGGGGTTGGTCGGTCCCGCCGCCCAGGCGCTGCTCGCACCCTCCCGGCGTGAGGCGTCGGCGCCGAGGATCGCGATCTCGGTGCCGTTGACGCTGGCTAGGTGCGGGGTGAAGGCCGCGCGCCGGTCCTCCCCGATCCCGACGACGGCGATGGAGCCGTTCTGCGCCGCCTCGAGCGAGTCCCGCACCCCGGCGGCTCCGTAGTCCGCGCCGTGGTTGTTGGCCATCGTCACCACGTCCACCCCGGCCCGGTCGAGCACGTCCAGCGCGCCCGGCGTGGTGCGGAACCAGTACCGGCGCCACGGGACCTCCAGCTCCTTCGGGTCGCGACGGCCGGGGTCGGCGATCGCGCTCTCCAGGTTCACCATGGTCAGGTCCGCGTCGGCGAGGGCGGCGTCGATCGGACCGAGGCTCGCGCCGGGGGTGCGCGGCAGGCCGGACAGCTGCCCCTCGAAGTGGACGTCACCGGCGAAGGCGAGCGTCACCTTCGACGAGTCGGCCTGGGCCTGCGGGCTGGCCTCCGGCTCGGGTGACGTGGTGGTGGGCGACGGGGTCGCGGACGGCGGGATCGCTGCGGTCGTGCAACCGCTCGCCACCAGCGCCACCAGCGCCACCAGCACAGCAGCCGTGACGCGTAGCCGAGCTCCCCCCGTCCGGAGCACTACTGCGGATCACCCCGGGGCGCCGACCTCGTCATGGGAGGAAGGGTAGCCGCGGGCTCCGCTCGTCGTGGTTGACGTCAGGCCACGCTGCCCGCGAAGTCGTCGAGTACGCCGACCCACCCGCTCGCGTAGCTGTCGCGGGCGCTGGTCGGATCGGCGTACGCCTCCCAGCCGGTGTGGACGAGGGTGACGAGGGTCTGCTGCGCGTCCTCGGTGGCGGTGAACGACACGCTGACGTGGGTGGCGTCGGCCGCGGTCTGGCCCGGGTGCCAGGTGAACGAGAGCCGCTCGGGTGGGGCGGCCTCGGTGACCGTGCCCCAGACCGCGGTCTCGCCGGTGGGTGCGGTCTCGACGATGGTGTCGGCCGCGAAGGCGACGCTGGCGCCTGCGCCGAAGACGCTGTGCGAGGCGATCGGCCACCAGGCGCCGATCTCCTCGACCCAGCGGCGGTAGGCGGTGTCGGGGTCGCAGGAGACGAGTACCTGGCGGCGCAGCGGTGGCAGGGTCATGGCTGGTCCTTTTCCACGTGTTCGGCAAAAACGCCGAGGACTCCATCCCACTGCTCGACGAGCCACTGCTGCACGACGTGCAGCCCGTCGGGCGCCAGGGCGTAGAGGTTGCGGGTGCCGACCGATCGATGGGTCACCAGGCCGGCGCCCTCGAGCACCTTGAGGTGCTTGCTCACCGCGGGTCGCCGGACCGGGAGCTGCTCGGCGAGCTCACCCACCGGCGTCGGTCCGGCGCTGAGCACCTCGACGATCCGGCGCCGGGTCGGATCGCCGAGTGCGTCGAGTGCGTGGTGCGGTTCGGAATGGTTGCTCATGGGTAACGGTTACTCTACAGCAACTGTCAACCCTCGCTTTTCAACCCGGGGCGACCGGCTGGGTCAGCCCATGCTCTTCTGGCCGTCGATCGACTCCCGGATGATGTCGGCATGTCCGGCGTGCTGGGCGGTCTCGACGGCGATGTGCGTGAAGACCCGGCGCGCCGTCCACCGTGCCCCGGGCTCGAACCAGGGCGCCTTCGGCAGCGGGTGGGAGGAGTCGAGGTCCGTCTCGGCGACCAGGGCATCGGTGGCCGCGGCCACGGCCCGGTACTTCTCGAGCAGTCCGGCCAGGGTCTCGTCCTCCCGCATCCGGAACCCGTCGGCGTGGGCGAGCACCTCGGGCGGCGGGTTGCTCCAGTCGACGTTCGCCCAGTCGATGTCGGGCCCGGTGGCCGGGCCGGAGACGACGAAGTCGGCCCAGTGCTTCTCGGTCAGGGACACGTGCTTGACCAGGCCGCCCAGCGTCAGCTCACTCACCGTGGGCCGCTCCCGGGCCTGCTCGTCGCTGAGCCCCTGGACCGTCATCAGGAACAGCCCGCGGTGCTTGGTCAGGAGGTCGAGAAGGTCGGCGCGCTCGTTGGTCATGGTGCTCCCTTCGCCGGTGTGGCTTCTCACGCTAGACCCGCCCACCGACAGCCCGCCCCCGCTCCGGGCGGCTACCCGCGCTCGACCCGGCGCAGGCCCCGCTCGGGTGTCCACCACTCGACGACGAGCAGGGTGGCGGCGTCGTTGAGGTGGGTGAACACCACCTCGGTGAGATCGGCGTGGAAGAGGTCGCCGTCGAACCCCTCGGGCAGCGGCCGGACCGGCACCGCACGGCCGGCGACCTTGGCCTCGCCCGGCCAGTCGCCCTCCCTCCCCTCCACCGGGTCGACGGTGGCGCTGTGCAGGGCGAACCGGGGGTCGCGTCGCAGGTCCGCGCCCTTCCGGGCATGAGCCATCGACCCGAAGGTCAGCCGGCCGTCGTCGAAGGTCACCTCGATGCCCGAGATCCGTGGGGAACCGTCGGCGCGCAGCGTTGCGATCGTCTTGTGCCGGTGGGCGTCGAAGAGCTCACGGACCCGGCCGGCCAGGTCGGGTACGGCGGCCTCGACGTCGGCCCACGTCGTCATTCATCCACCGTGGCGTCGGCACCCGCCTCCGGCGGGGCAGGCTGGGCCGCCTGGTTCTCCGCGCCGACCTGGGCGAGGCGCAGCTGACCGAGCGCCGCCTCGACCTGGGTGACCAGCTCGTCGGGGAGGTGGGAGCGGGCGTGGTCCAGGGTCTGCGCGCAGAGGTCGATGAACAGCCGGGCGTCCGGTCGGCCGAGCTTGACCTGGGCGGTGCTGAGCAGCGTCGAGAAGTGGTCCGCCAGCAGCTCCTCGGCCGGCGCCTCGCGCAGCCGCTCCATCAGCTCCTGTACGTCGGGGTCGAGGTCACTCATGGCTTCATCATGCAACGCCGTCGCCCAGTGCCGGCAGGCGCGGCGACGTCAGGAGCCGGTGACCGTGAACGGCGCGGACCCGGCACTCGTGTACTCGTCGGTCAGCAGGTAGTGCACGACGTACTCCCCAGGAGGCAGCGGCCAGGGCCGGCCCTGGTGGTCCTGGCCGAGCGCCAGCTCGCCGTCGGTGCTGGGTGGGAGTGCGCCGGCGTCGTGGCCACCGGTGTAGCCCCAGACCAGGTAGTTGTCCTTCTCGGGGTCGGCAGCGTCGGCCCGGTAGACCCCGATCCAGTCCCACCGGTTGGCCGGACCGTCGGACCAGCGGACCGTGATGGGGTCGCCGCTGGCATAGCTGGCCGCGTCGGTGCTGAGGGTGACCTGGGCGTCCTGTGGGCGCAGGTAGAACTCGTTCTCGGCGATGAGGCCGCCGTCGGCGTCGACGAGCTCGACCCGGTACCCGCCCGGGGTGAACGAGCTGGTCCCGACCTCGATGGTGCCGTCGCGTCCCGGTGCGTCGTAGGACGCCGACGACGGGCCGGTGATCGACACGGTCCCGTCCTCCGCACCCACGGGCATCCGGTAGGTGACCGTGACGGTGTCGCCGACGGTGAGCATCCGGCTCGACAGCGCGACCGTGGTCGGCAGCGGCTGAGGTGTCACCGTGAGCTCCGAGAACACCGCCCGGTGGTCGGAGGTCCAGGCGGGGTAGCCGAGGTTCTGTAAACGCACCTACCTCTCACACGAGTAGGAAGGTGGGCCG
>CAZKEZ010000035.1:0-8467 GCA_964551905.1 uncultured Nocardioides sp.
CCCGTGCTCACCGTCGTCGAGCAGGGCGCGGGCCTGCTGGAAGTGCCCGGCCATGGCCCGAGCGATGACCGCCGCGTGCCGCTGGGCCACCAGCAGGGAGAGGGTGCCACCGGACCGGAGCACGCCGGAGAGGGTGTCGAGTGCCGGCCCCGGGTCGGGCACCACCTCGAGCACCCGGTGGCAGAGCACCAGGTCGGCGTCCCCCCAGGAGAGTCGGTCGGCCAGGTCGGGAAGGTCGGCGAGGTCCCCCTGGACGCCGGTGACCAGGTCGGTGACGGCCTGCTCGGCCGCCCGCCGGCCGAGGGCGGCCAGAGCATCCGGGCTGGGGTCGACCACCAGCACCCGATGGCCCAGCTCGGCCAGCGGGACCGCGAACCCGCCGGTGCCACCGCCGATGTCGACGATCCGGGCCCGGTCCTCATAGAAGGCGCCCGGGTCGGCCAGGACCTGTCGCAGGGCCGCCCAGACCACGCCGGTGCGGACGGCGCTGCGACGCTCTCCGGCTGACATGTCCTCCACCCTATTCCGGGCCTCATGTTCCGGGCCTCATCCGGGGCTCCCCGGGGAGCGGTGCCAGAGCTTGCGGCCGACCTCCTTGGCCGAGTCGCCGGGCGGCCTGACGTCGGCGTACGGCGAGAGCGTGAAGCCGCTGGAGTGGACCAGGACCCGACGGCGACCCTCGCCCGCATCCGCGCCGAACCCCTCGGGCACCTCAGCCATCCGCTGGTGCACCGCGCCCAGGCCGGAGCTCTCCCACAACGCGGCCAACCGCGGCAGCTCCCAGCAGCCGGTGGCCCGCAGCGAGATGCCGCGCCGACCGGTCCGCCGCAGCTCCCCACGCACCACCAGCAGCCAGGAGTGGAAGACCGTCGCCGCGTAGGGGCCCTGGGCGTCCTCGAAGAAGGTGGCGTCCACCGGGCCGGTGGCGTCGTCCAGCGTCAAGAACACCACCCGCCGCCCGGAGCGGACCGGCGGGGTCTGGGTGGCCACCTTGACCCCGGCGACCAGCAGCTCGGCCCGGCTGCGCTGGCGGAGCAGGTCGCGGCTGCGGACCACGCCGAGGGCGTCGAGGAACTCGGCGTAGGAGTCGACGACGTGCCGGCTGGCGTCCAGGCCGAGGATCTCCAGCTCGGCCTTCATCTTCTCGACGGCGTCGAGCTCGGGCAGCCCACTGACCTCCCCCTCGGTCGGGGCGTCGCCGAGGTCCAAGGTGAGCTGGACCGAGGTGACCGGGCGGGGGGCGGGGGTGGCCCGGGACTGGGCGGCGGCGCGGGCCCACACCCCGCCATCGGCCAGCGGGTGCCGCTCCAACGCGGCAGCGCCCGCGCGGGTCTGGGGATCGGTGCTGTTGCGGGCGGCGGACTCCTCGGCCCGGCGGGCGGCCGGTGTGAGGTGGGCGGCCCGCTGCAGTCCGGCCAGTCCCCGGCCGCGGGCGGCCCGGTGCCGGCCGGAGCCGGACTCCACGGCGCGGGCGTACCGGTCCAGCTCGGCCACCTGCAGCAGTAGGTCCCGCCGGGTGACCCGGCCGCGGCGCCGCAGGTCGGGATCGCCCGGCCCGATCCGGTAGAGGCTGTCGAACCCCCCGGCCAGCACCAGCCGCTCCACGATCGGCCGGGAGACCAGTGCCCGGTGCCAGAAGTCGGTCAGTGAGTGGTAGGGCCGACCGGCGACGATCCGCTCCACCTCGCCCTCGTTGATGCCCTTCACCTCCGCCAGCGCCAGCCGGATGCCGTAGGCCCGACCGTCCGGCCACCCGTCGCCGGGGACCCGGGAGGACTGGCCGGAGGTCATCAACTCCACGACGTACTCCTTCGTCGAGGCGTTGACGTCCAGGCCGAGGATCGCGATGCCGCACTGCCGGGCGTCGTCGAGGATCAGCCGCTTGGGGTACATGCCCGGGTCGTGGGTGAGCACTCCGGCCAGGAAGTGCGCGGGCCAGTGCGCCTTGAGCCACGCGGACTGGTAGGTCGGCAGCGCGAACGCCGCGGCGTGGGCCTTGCAGAAGCCGAACGACGCGAACGCCTTCAGCACCTTCCACACCCGCTCGACCACCTCGAGTGAATAGCCCCGACCCAGGGCGCGCGGGAAGAACCAGAGCTCGGTCTCGGCCATCCCCTCCTGGTCGCCCAGCGCCCGCCGCTTCTCGTCGGCCTCGGCGTTGGAGACCCCGGCGAACACCGCGATCATCTCGATGACCTGTTCGTGGAAGACCACCACGCCGTGGGTCTGCTCCAGGATCGGGCGCAGGTCGGCATGGAGGTAGGCCGGCGGCTTCCAGCCCTGCTTGGCGTCGAGGTACGGCGTGACCATGTCGCTCTTGACCGGCCCCGGCCGGAACAGCGAGATGTCGGTGACGATGTCCTCGAAGCTCTCGATGCCGGACTTGCCGACCAGCTCGCGCTGTCCGGGAGACTCGATCTGGAAGACCCCGAGGGTCTTGGAGCTGCTGATCATCGCGAACGTCGCGGGGTCGTCGAGAGGGACCTGGGCCTCGTCCTCGAGGTCGATGCGCCGCCCGTCCACCCGTTCGATCTCGGCCAGCGCGTGGGCCATCGACGACTGCATCCGGATGCCGAGCACGTCGAGCTTGAGCAGCCCGAGGTCCTCCACGTCGTCCTTGTCGAACTGGCTCATCGGGAACCCGGCGAAGCTGGCCTCCACCGGCGTCCGGTCGAGCAGGGTGGCGTCGGAGAGCAGCACCCCGCACGGGTGCAGGGCGATGTGGCGGGGCAGCCCGTCGAGACGCTCCACGAGCCGGAACAGCAGGTCGAGCCGCTGGGCGCCGAGGCCGGAGGCCCGCAGCTCGGGCAGCTCGCGCAGCGCCATCCGGGCGTCACGGGCGCGGATGTGGGGGAAGGCCTTGGCGATCGCGTCGATCTCTCCGGGCGGCATCCCGAGCGCGGCCCCCACGTCGCGGACCGCGTGCCGCACCCGGTAGGTGTCCATCATCGAGACCGCCACGCAGCGCTCCCCGCCGTACCGGTCCAGGATCGCCTCGTAGATCTCGGTCCTGCGGGCCGACTCCACGTCGACGTCGATGTCGGGCAGCGCGCCTCGTAGTGGGGAGAGGAAGCGCTCCATCAGCAGGCCATACCGGACCGGGTCCACCCCCGAGATCCCGAGCAGGTAGTTGACCAGGCTGCCCGCCCCCGACCCACGCGCCGCGCACCGCACGCCCCGCTGCCGGATCAGGTCGGTGACGTCGCCGACGGTCAGGAAGTACGACGCGTAGCCGAGCTGCTCGATGGTCCGGAGCTCGTCGTCGAGCCGCTTCCAGATCAGCTGCCGGGGGGCCGAGCCGTAGCGGCCCCCGATCGCCCCCTCGCACCGGGCCCGGAGAGCGGCGTCGGCCGGCGACACCCCCGCCACGGCCGGTGCGACCGTGGCAGCGGAGGTCACCTCGAACTCGGGGAAGTGGACCTCACCCAGTCCCAGGTCCGTCCGCGGGTCCAGAGCACACCGGTCGGCCACGGCCCGGGTGGCCGCGAGCAGGCCACGGGCCTCCCGTTCGCTGTCCCCGAGCCCGGAGAGCCGACAGATCTCCTCGGCCATCTCGAGCATCTGCTTGCCGGACTTCAAGAACCCCTCGGCGTTGCCCCGGGCGGCTCCCGGCCCCACCCGGCGCAGGTCGGCGGAGCCGAGTGCCACCAGCCGGCGGGCGGCGTCCAGGACGTCCACGGTCGGGGCATCGAGACGGTCGGCGTACCGGACCGCGTTGGTGAGGACGACGCCGACCCCGGCCCGCCGGGCCACCCGGTGCATCCGGGCGGCGTGCGCGGAGGTGCCGGGTCCCCAGTCGCCGGCGTCGTTCCCGGGCAGCCGGTGGGAGACCAGCTCCACCAAGAGGTTCTCCGCCGGCACGATCTCCCGCCACGGGGCGAGGGTGCGCTCGACCAGGTCGTCGCGCCGTCTGGCCACCGCCGCGCCCACCTCCGAGTCCGGGCCCAGCAGCACCACCACGTCCCCGCTCTCGAGCCAGGGGGCGAGCCGGTCCAGGTCGGCGACCGGGCGGCCGCGCTCCCCGGCCAGGTGCGTGGTCGAGACCAATCGGCACAGCGCCGCCCAGCCGGCCCGGCCCCCGGTCGCCCCGGCATGTGCCAGCAGCGTCACCCGGGGCAGCCGGTCGTCGCGGAAGGCGCCGCCCCTGGCCGGGCTGGCCCGGGTCGACGTCGGCGCCGGCGCCGGTGCGCCGGTGGTATGGCGGTAGGCCAGGTCCACTCCCAGCACCGGCCGCACCCCCGCCTGCAGGCAGGCCCTGGCGAACTTCACCGCGCCGTAGGTGCCGTCCCGGTCGGTGAGGGCCAGGGTGTCCATCTCCTGCTCGGCAGCGCGCTCGACCAGCGTGTGCGGGTGGGAGGCGCCGTACTGCAGCGAGTACCCGGAGGCGACGTGGAGGTGGACGAAGGGGTCGGCACGCACGATGGCTCCCCGCCGCTAGGAGACCCGGGGGACGGAGTGCGGCGGCCCACCCACCAGGTGCTCCACCGGTGGGTGGGCCATCAGGCCGAGGGTGCTCTCCACCACCGCAAGGAACCGGTCGGCGTCGCGGACCAGGTCGTCGGCCTCCCGGGCGGTGACCGCCCGGGTGGACCCGGCCTCGGCGGCCGCCCGCTTGCCGGCCCCGGCCGCGAAGAAGGCGGCCCACTCCCCCAGCTCGGGGGCCACCTCGGCCAGCAGGACCCAGGCGTTCTTCTGGGGCCGGCGACGAGACGGCGTCGGGCGGGCCCGGGCGGCGAGCAGCGCGGCCGCGGCCCGCAGGGCGGCCACGTGGGCGCAGGCGTAACGGGTCGGGACGTCGGGGGCGAGGATCGCCTCCTGGAGGGACTCCGCGGCCCGGGCCAGGTAGGAGTGGGTGGTCGCCGGAAGGGCGAAGGGACTCATCGCTCGCTCCATCCGGCCTAGTCGGCGCAGCCGACCAGCTGCCACTGGCCGGCTCCCCAGTCGAAGGAGAGCTCGAAGACCCCGGCGGTCTCCTGACCGCGTCCCGCCTCGACCCGCCACAGCTCGCGTTCGCCGAGCAGGTCCGGAGCGACCGGTACGGCGGTCTCCGGCTCCGCGCCCCCGGACCCCAGCACGTCCCGGGCCCCCGGGGACCGCCACCACGGGCCGGTCTCCACCCAGTGCGCGAGCACCGCCCGCACCTGCCACAGCCGGCCCCGCCACAGGAACTGCTCGGGACCCTCCACACCGGAGTCCGCGGTCCCGATCCACCCCTGGCGCACCTCCACCGGATCGTCGTACCGTCGCACTGCCCCACCCCCGTCGATCGAACATGTGTTCGAACCCCAGGCTACACCGCTCCCCCGCCGCTGCGTCAATGCCGCCGACGGGTCAGAAGCTCTTGAGGTAGGCGGTGGTGTCCTTGTGCCACAGGAACACCAGCAACGCCACACTGAGGCCGAACGCCCCGATGGAGAGCGCCACGAACAGCCCGGGCACCTCGCGGTTCACCGCCACGGCGGTGGCGAAGGCCACGAAGACCACGCTGGCGGTGATCGCCCAGCGCGCCCACGAGTGTCCGCCGCGCAGGAACGCGACCAGCACGAACGCCATCGCCGCGAACACCACGAAGAGCACCACCGCCAGCTGGGTGAACCCCGGGATGTTGATCGAGCTGGCCTTCAACGCTTCCAGCCCACCCTCGTCGAGGATCGCCTGGGCGGCCTGGTTCCCCTCCGCCCAGGTGAGGATCAGGTCGTCGCCGAAGATGAACGTGAGCAGGGCGGTCAGGCCACTCCAGGCGACGACGGCCCAGAGCAGCCAGATGGACCTGGTGACCGAGTCGGGCACCTCCCGCTCCATGCTGCCCCTCTTCCTGGCTAGGGTCGCCCCATGACCAGCGAGCACCCGGCGATCGGTCGGTTCCGAGCCGAGCATGCCCGCCGGGGTGGCGCCGGCGACATCGTGATCCTGCCAGACTCCGTCCACACCGCCGCACTGGCCGCCGAGGCGCTCGGCTGCGAGGTGGGGGCCATCGCGAACAGCCTGCTGTTCGACGCCGATGGCGCTCCGGTGCTCATCCTCACCTCCGGCGGCCACCGGGTGGACACCGGCAAGGCGGCGGCCACCATCGGGGTGGATCGGCTGCGCCGCGCGTCCCCCGAGTTCGTGCGCGAGCACACCGGCCAGGTCATCGGCGGCGTCTCTCCCGTGGGTCACCCGGCCCCCGTCGCGACGTACATCGACCCCTGGCTGCGTCGCTACGACGTCGTCTGGGCCGCAGCCGGTCACCCGGCCGCGGTGTTCTCGACCAGCTTCGACGAGCTCGTCGCGCTGACGGGTGCCACCGAGATCGACGTGGATTGACGGGCGGCTGACCCGGCGCTCTCTATCATCGAGCCGTGGACGCGTTGCCCTTGGTGTTCTCCAGCGGCTGGGCCAGCGGGATCAACGCCTACCTGGTCGTGCTGGTCCTGGGCTTCGCCGATCGCGTCCACGACACCGCCGAGATTCCCGACGTGCTCGCCCGCTGGGACGTGCTGGCCGCGGCCGCGTTCATGTTCGCGATGGAGTTCGTGGCCGACAAGATCCCCTACATCGACTCCACCTGGGACGCGATCTCCACCGCGATCCGGCCCACCGTCGGGGCGGTGGTGGGGGTCCTGCTGGCGGGTGAGGCGACCAGCCTCCAGCAGGCGGTGCTCGGGGTGGTGGGCGGGGGTACCGCCCTGCTCTCCCACTCGGTCAAGGCCGGCAGCCGGCTGGCGATCAACTCCTCCCCCGAACCGCTCAGCAATGTCGCGGCCAGCGTCACCGAGGACGTGGCAGTGCTGGCCGTCGTCTGGTTCGCGATCGAGCACCCGCGAGCGGCGGCGCTGATCGCGGCAGTCCTGCTGATCGCCGGGCTGACGATGCTCTACCTCCTCGGCCGACTGATTCGGCGGGGCTGGCGTCGGTGGAAGAAGAAGGACCCCCTCCCCACCTGAACGCGCCTCCCCCTCGTCGACCGGGACCCGTGACCCGCGCATAGAGTGCCCGGGTGGTCCGGGCGGTCGTGATCGGCGGCGGGGTCGCCGGCATGGCGACCGCCGCCCGACTGGCCAAGCTCGGGCACCAGGTCACGCTCCTCGAGCGGTCCCCGACCCTGGGTGGCGCACTCAAGGCGGTCACCGACTCCGGGTTCACCTGGCACGACGGCCCGGCCACGATCCTGCTTCCGGCAGTGCTGCGCGACCTGTTCCGCAAGAGTGGCCGGCCGCTGGAGCGCGAGCTGGCGCTGCACCCCGTCCCGGTGATCCGGGAGCACCGGTTCCCCGACGGGTCGGCGGTGCGGCTCCCCGGTGGCTCGCGGGCTGCCCAGCTGCGTGCGGTGGACTCGCTCGGCACCGGTAGCGGCGCGGAGTGGGTGCGCTTCGTGGCCACCCTGGCCGACGACTGGGAGCTGGCCCGGCGCCATTACCTCGAGGTCCCCTGGGACCGGGCCACCGCGGACCCGGCGGCCGTCCGGCTGCTCGAGAGCCGTCGGAGTCTGCAGTCGCGGCTACGGCGCGACCTGTCGGACCCGCGTCTGCGAGCGCTCGCCGCCCAGCCCGCGCGGGCCCTGGGCGGCGATCCTCGCTCGGCACCGGGCTGGTGGGCGGTCTGGCCCTACGTCGAGCAGCGCTTCGGCGGCTGGCTCCCCGAGGGTGGGATGCCGGCGCTGGCGACGGCGCTGGCCGACCGGCTCGCCGTCCGGCGAGTGGAGGTGCACCTCGCGACGCCGGCGCTCGACGTCATCCTCAGGGGCGGTCGGCCGGTCGGAGTCCGCACGGCTGCCGGTGACCTGGACGCGGACGTCGTGGTCTGTGCGGTCGAACCGTGCGGGATTCCGGCGCTGGCCGGCTACGACTACGGCGGCGCCGGCCGGGGGCCGGGCTGGACGACGCGGCTGGGCCTGGTCGCAGCCGACGAGGACGACGTGCCCGAGCGGGTCCACCACGGTGCCGACGACCTGACGGTCCAGGTCGGGGGCCCCGCCAGCGGAGCCGCCCCCGCCGGGTCGGTGGCCTGGACGGTCCGCAGCACCCGCCCCGGCGATCCGCTCACCCGACTGGCGGCGGCCGTGGTCGACGTACGCGACCGGGTCCTGGTCCGGCACGACCCCGTCCCCACGGAGCCCGTCGGCTCAGGGAGGACTGTTGGGGCAGGCCGCCGCAGCCGGCGGCGCGAGCTGGGTGCCTGGGGACCGCGCACCCCCGTGCCTGGCCTGTACGCCGCCGGCGCCCACGCGGCCCCCGGCCCCGGCCTCCCGTCGGTGGGCCTGTCCGCCGCGCTGGTCGCCCAGGTGATCGGCCCGGCCTGACCCACCCCAACCCCAACTCCCGCGGGGCTACCGTCGCTCGGAGGGGCCAAATCGCCGGTTCCGGCGACGGTAGAGGCGCGGTAGTTGGGGGGAAACGGGTCAGCGGGTGAGGCGCCAGGTGACCGTCACGGACGCGGCGAGGGAGCGTTCGCCGGGCTCGAAGGAGGTGTCGGCCGCCGCCTTCGC
>CAZKEZ010000035.1:8477-25058 GCA_964551905.1 uncultured Nocardioides sp.
CCACCCCCCAACTCCCGCCCTCCAACTCCCACCCCCCGCCCTCCAACTCCCGCGGGGCTACCGTCGCTCCACGAGGCCAAATCGCCGGTTTAGGCGACGGCAACCCCGCGGTAGTTGGAGGTGGGGGTCAGCGGGTGAGGCGCCAGGTGACCGTCACCGATGCGGCGAGGGAGCGTTCACCGGGCTCGAAGGAGGTGTCGGCCGCCGCCTTGGCCATGGCGAACACCTCCCGCGGTGCCCCCGCACCGTCGCCCTCCACGATCGCGACCACCTTGCCGAGGCTCGCGCCGCCGAGCGCCGCCAGCTGTTCGGCGCGACGCCGGGCCTCCTCGAAGGCCGCTGCGCGCGCCCGGTCCCGGGCCTCGATGGGGTCGTCGACCTCAAGGGAGACCGAGTCCACCCGGAGCCGATCACCGACCTCGGCGGCCAGCGCCGAGATCAGTCCGCCCGCGGCCGCCAGGTCGGACAACGAGACCGAGAGGCCATGCCGCGCCTCGAACCCCGCCGGCTCTCCGCTCCGGTCCAGGGCCGGCCAGACCCCGAAGTCCGAGGAGCCGATCCGGGCGGACTCGGTGAACCTGCGGGCCACGGCACCCACCGCCTCGACCGCCGACGCGACGCCGGCACAGGCCGCCTCCACCGAGTCGGCGCGGTGCTGGGCGGCAACGCGGACCACGGCGTGGTCGGGCACCACGGTCACGGTGCCCTGGCCGGTCACGGTCACGGTGTGCTTCACGCCCGCCAACCTACCCGCCGCACCGAACAGCGGCGTCCCGGATCAGGCGGTGATGTGCAGGGCCTCGAAGATCTCCAGAGTGGCCCGGGACCGGTTGAGCGTGAAGAAGTGCAGCCCCGGTGCCCCGCCGGCGAGCAGCTCCTCGCACAGCTCGGTGGCGATGGCCACGCCCACGCGGCGGACGTCGGCCGGCTCGGTGAGCCCGTCGAAGCGGGCCAGCAGCGGAGCCGGCAGCCGTGCCCCCGAGAGCTCGGCCATGCGCCGGATCGAGTTCAGGTTGGTGATGGGCATGATGCCGGGAAGGATCGGGATGTCGACACCCAGCGCGCGGACCCTCGCGACCAGGTCGAAGTAGTCGGCTGGCCGGAAGAACAGCTGGGTCACGGCGAACTCCGCACCCGCAGCTGCCTTGGCCGCGAGCACCCGGGCGTCCTGGTCCTTCGAAGGGGCCGCGGGGTGGCCCTCGGGGAACGCGGCCACCCCCACACTGAAGGCGCCCACCTCGTGGACCAGCCTGACCAGCTCGTCGGCGTAGGTCAGGCCATGCTCCGTCGGCGTCCACGGCGCCGCCGGACCCTCCTTCGGGTCGCCCCGCAGGGCGAGGATGTTCTGGACACCGGCCTCCCGGTAGGACCCGATGACGTCGACAAGCTCGGCCCGGGTGTGGCCGACACACGTGAGGTGGCCCAGCGCGCGCAGTGAGGTCTCCCGCGCGATCCGGCCGGTGATCTGCACGGTGGTGTCGCGGGTGCTGCCGCCCGCGCCGTACGTGACCGACACGAAGGTCGGCTGGTACGGCTCGAGGTCGCGAATCGCCTGCCACAGATGGGTAGCCCCGGCCTCGTCGCGCGGCGGCATGAACTCGAAGGAGATCGAGCGCTCACCACGCGCCACGATCGAGCCGATGCGTCCGTCCGCCCCCGTCGCCATGGCACGGAGCCTAGGCGACGTCCCCCTCCCCGGTGGCCCGATTCCACTGGTTAGGCTCGACCGGTGACCCCACCGGCGGCTTCCTGGGACGTCGCGGCCTTCCGTGCCCGCATCCAGACGACTCTCGAGGAGTTCCTGGCCGAGCAGGAGACCCGCCTCGAGCCGCTCGGCCCCGACGCGAACCGGCTCCTTGCCGAGGCCAGGCAGTGCGTCACCGGGGGCAAGCGACTGCGAGCGGCGTTCTGCCACTGGGGCTTCCGCGCGATCCGCCCCGGAGACCTCGCCGACGAGGCGACCCGGAGCCTGGCCAGGGCCGGCGCGGCGCTGGAGCTCCTCCACGCCAGCGCGCTGGTGCACGACGACCTGATGGACGCCAGCGACACCCGACGTGGGCACCCGACGCCGCATCGCGGCTTCGCAGAGCAGCACCGGCGCGCCGGCTGGTCCAGCAGTTCCGAGCAGTACGGCGCCGCGGCGGCGATCCTGCTCGGCGATCTGCTGCTGTCCTGGGCCGACGAGCTGCTGCGCAGGTGCGGGTTCCCCGCCGATCGGGTGCTGGCCGCCCTCGACGTCTTCGATGTGTGCCGGTCGGAGGTGATCACCGGCCAGTTCCTCGACGTCTCGGCGCAGGCTCGAGGGTCAGCCGACGTGACCGCTGCGATGACCGTGCTGCGTTACAAGTCCGCCAAGTACTCCGTGGAGCGGCCGCTCCACCTCGGCGCGGCGCTGGCCGGAGCCACGCCGGAGCAGATCGCCGACCTGTCTGCGTTCGGGCTGCCGCTGGGCGAGGCGTTCCAGCTGCGCGACGATCTGCTCGGCGTGTTCGGCGACCCCGAGGCCACCGGCAAGCCGGCCGGGGACGACCTCGTGGAGGGCAAGCGCACCGTGCTGGTCGCGCTGGCGCTGGACGGCGCGGGCGCCGAGCGGGCGGCCGAGCTCGAGGCCGGCCTCGGCACAGCGCTGGACCCGGCGGGGGTGATCCGCCTGCGCGAGATCATCGACGAGTCGGGGGCCCATGCCCAGGTCGAGCAGGTCATCGGCGATCTCTCCGAGCACGCGCTCGCCGCACTGGACCGGGCCCGGATCGACGATGGCGTCAAGGTGGTGCTGCGTGAGCTCGCGGCGGCCACCACCCACCGCGTCGGCTGACTCCTGACCGGGTCGGTCGGGCCGGCTCACGCCCGGGGCGGTTCGGCCAGCAGCTCGCGCACGCGCGGGACGACCGCCTCGCCGTACAGCTCGACGGTGCGCATCAGGTGCCGGTGCGGCATCGGGCCGTTGGCGTACTTCAGGTCGAAACGGCTGGCGCCCAGCACGCGCAGCGTCGCTGCGATGCGCTGCGCGACGGTCTCCGGGGAGCCGACGAAGACCGCGCCGTGCTCGGCCTCGGCCTCGAACTGCTCGCGCGAGGCCGGTGCCCAGCCACGCTCGCGGCCGATGCGGTCACGGTTGGCCTTGAAGTGCGGGAACAGCTCCTCCCGCGCCGTGCGGTCGTCCTCGGCGACATAGCCCGGCGCATGCACGCCGATCGGCAGCTCCGGTCGTCCGAGCTCGGTGAGCGCGCGCCGGAAGAGGTCGGCGTACGGCGCGAACCGGGCCGGCTCCCCGCCGATGATCGCGAGCATCAGCGGTAGCCCGTGACCGGCGGCGCGCACGACCGACTCCGGTGACCCACCGACGCCCACCCAGGTGCGCAGTCGGCCCGACGCGGTCTTGGGGTAGGCATGCAGGCCTTCCAGCGGTGGACGCACCGTCCCGCGCCAGGTGACCGGCCCCTCCTCGAGCAGGCGGATGAAGAGGTCGAGCTTCTCCTCGAAGAGCCGGCCGTAGTCGGCCAGGTCGTAGCCGAAGAGCGGGAACGACTCGGTGAACGAGCCGCGGCCCAGCGTGAGCTCGGCGCGTCCGTTCGAGAGCGCGTCGAGGGTGGCGAAGCGCTCGAAGACCCGCACCGGGTCGTCGGAGCTCAGGACGGTGACGGCGGTGCCGAGCATGATGCGTTCGGTGCGCCCGGCGATGGTCGCCAGCACCACGTCAGGAGCACTGATCGCGAAGTCATCACGATGGTGCTCGCCGAGGCCGATCGCATCGACACCGACCCGGTCCGCCAGCACCGCCTGCTCCACGACGTCGCGCAACACCTGGGCCTGGGAGACCGGGCGGCCCCGGTCGTCGGTGCTGACGTCCCCGAAGGTGTCCAGCCCCAGCTCGAGATCCATGCCGCGACGCTAGTCGAGGCTGGCGACGCCCTTGACCTTGGGCCCTTCACCACGGAGCAGCACGGCGAACGGGCCGCCGCGCGTGGCGCCGACCCGCTCGTCCAGCACGTCGAGGATCCGCTTGAACGCCTGCTTCTCGTGCCGCGCCAGGGGCCCCCAACCGTCCCACAGCAAGACGGTGCCGTGCCCCTGGTCCGCCTTGACGTCACGCAGACAGTCGGCGAGCGCATCGAAGTTCTTGCCGAAGTGGTCGGGGAAGCCCAGCGCCTGCGCCACGTCCTCCATGAACTCGCGCTTGGTGTCGCCGTGCCAACCGTCCACGTGGGCGAATCGCCAGCCGGCGTGCTCGACGGTGTGGCGTACGTCGGTCGGGCCGAAGGCGCCGTGCCACGTGTAGATCCCGGGCTTCTTCCGGCCCGCCAGCAACGCCGCCAATCCGCTCATCGGGAGATCCTTTCGAAAGACTGATAGTGATCCTCGGTCCAGTAGTACTCATCCGTCGAGCCCGTCACGATGCGTCGCGCTCCACGATCCGGCGCTCCCGGGGTCTCGACGGTGTACTCCCGGTAGTAGCCGTGCTCTCGGTCGGGGAGCAGCCCCTCGCGGTTGCCGAACACCTCGCCATCCTCTTCATGCGGGAAAGGACCGCCGGAGTCGATGAGGCGCAGGGTCGTCTCGGCCTCGGGTGGGAGGTCGGCCACGGCGACGACGGGCAGGCCGGAGAGCGGGTCGGTCGTCCCGGGCTCGAGCGCCGTCGAGTCGCCCCCGTCCCCCGGCCAGACCCCCCACACCAGGGCCACCAGGACGAGCGCGCCCACCGCGATCAGGGCGGCCCGTGGCTTCACGCTGGCGACCCTAGTACCGCCCGTCAGTGGGCCATCGCCTGGGCCCGACGCTTGACCTCGCGGCCGCGGTTCTCGCGCAGGGCGTCGATCGGCCGGCCGGGCAGGTCGGCGTCGGTACAGATCCACTCGATGCACTCGCGGTCGTCGTACCCGCCGTCGTGCAGGAGGGTCAGCAGCCCGGGCAGACCCTTGACCACCTGACCGTCCTGCAGGAACTCGGCGGGGATGGCGACCGGCTGGCCGGGCGATGGCGCGGCGGCGGCCAGCTCATGCCGACGAACCATCGTGCGCACCGCGGTGAGCGCCAGCCCGAGCTCGGCGGCGGCCTCCTCCCAGGTGAGCCAGGACGTCACCAGGTCGGTCAGATCGGGCGCGTCGGGCACCTCGGCATCGGTGGTCATTCCCCCACTCTGACAGAGCGCACCAGAGGCCTCGATCCGGGCACTGAGGACACGGCGCCCGGCAGCCATGGCGCCACGCCGGTTCCCGGGAATGGGACGCTCACCGGGGCAATCCGTACGATGAGGGCGCCGGGCCCTTCCCCGTCCGGTCATGGTCGGAGGTCGAGCAGTGGAGTCAGTCGAGGGCGCCCCGCCGCGCGCCGGGGCCCCAGCCCCCGCCCGCGGGGATGCCGGCGACCCCTTGATCGGCCGCCTGCTGGACGGCCGCTACCGCATCGGCACCCGGATCGCGCGCGGCGGCATGGCCAGCGTGTACGAGGCCACCGACGTGCGCCTGGACCGCATGGTCGCGGTGAAGGTGATGCACGCCGGACTCGGCGACGACGCGGACTTCGCGGCCCGCTTCGTCCGGGAGGCTCGTGCCGCCGCCCGGATCTCCCACCCCAACGTGGTCGCGGTCTTCGACCAGGGCACCGACGGCGCCGAGGTCTTCCTGGCGATGGAGTTCATCCGCGGCCGGACCCTGCGCGACCTGATCCGGGCCGAGGCCCCGGTCTCCCCGGCCCGGGCCTTCGCGCTGTTCGAGCCGATGGTGGCGGCGCTGGCTGCCGCCCATCGCGAGGGGTTGATCCATCGCGACGTCAAGCCGGAGAACGTGCTGCTCGCCGACGACGGCCGGATCAAGGTGGCCGACTTCGGGCTGGCCAAGGCCGTGAGCGCCGACACCCAGCACACCGCCACCGGTGGCGTGCTGATCGGGACGGTGTCCTACCTCGCGCCGGAGCTGGTCGTCGAGGGGCGGGCCGACCCTCGGGCCGACGTGTACGCCGCGGGCGTGGTGCTCTACGAGCTGCTCACCGGCGGGAAGCCGCACGAGGGCGAGTCGCCCATCCAGGTGGCCTACAAGCACGTGCATGCCGATGTCCCACCGCCCTCGCAGGCGGTGCCCGGGCTCCCGGCGTACGTCGACGCCCTGGTCGCCCGGGCCACGGCTCGCGACCGGACGCTGCGACCTGCCGACGCGGGGGTGCTGCTCCACCAGCTGCGCCGGGTCGCGCAAGCCCTGTCCGACGGCGTGGTCGACGACCCCGAGCTCACCGCCGACCTGGCGCCGCCACCGGTGATGGACGGGGATCAGGCAGAGCCGGACCTGGCGGACCACGACACGGACCTGACCGAGCGGGTGCCGCCGGTGCCGACTTCGGAACCGACCCCGGACCCGGACGTCGACGACGCCGACTGGGACGAGCGCTGGTTGATCACCGATGACTCCGAGCCCGCTGAGCCCGGCGAGACCGGCGCTGCGATCGCCGCCGGCGCCGCCGTCGCCGCCGTCGCCGCCGTGGACCCCGACGTGGAGCCGACCACTGCGGTGGAGAGCACCGCGGAGCGTCCGGTCGCCGTGTCCCACTACGACCCGTGGCCGGCGTACACCGACGCGGACAGCTACCACTCCTCCGGCGCTGCGGCCGGCGTCCTGGTCCCGACAGCTGTCGAGCCCGGCGAGGCCACGCCCGGGCGCACCCGCTCGCGCCGGGGGCCGATCATCCTGGCGCTGGCGCTGCTTCTCGTCGTCCTCGGCGGGGTCGGTGCCTGGTGGTTCGGCTGGGGTCGGTACACGACGACCCCGGGAGTCGTGGGGCTCACCGCGGCTGAGGCGGTCGAGGAGATCGAGGCCGCCGGTCTCGAGGCGGACACCTCCGAGGAGGCCTACTCCGAGACCGTGGCAGAGGGTCGGGTGATCAGCGCCGACCCCGGCGGCGGGACCCGGATCCTCGACGGGGGCACGGTCGCCCTGGTGATCTCCCTGGGCAAGGAACGCTACGACGTCCCTGACGTGGTCGGGAAGACCGAGGACCGGGCCCAGGACCAGATCTCACGCGCCCACCTCACCTTCGGCACGAGCACCGGAAAGTGGAGCGAGACGGTCAAGGAGGGTCGGGTCATCTCAAGCACGCCCAAGGCGGGGCGCAGCGTGAAGCCCGGGACCGTCGTCGACCTCGTCATCAGCAAGGGACGCAAGCCGATCCGGTTCGCCGACTGGACCGGCAAGGACGCCGACGCCGCCATCGAGGCACTGCGGGACAAGGGTTTGAAGGTCGACGCAGGCCAGACGGCCTACTCCGACTCCGTTCCGGCGGGGAACGTGATCAGCCAGTCGCCCTCGTCCGGGACCCTCTACAAGGGCGACACGGTCACCTTGGTGGTCTCGCTGGGCCCCGAGCTCGTCGAGATCCCCCGCGACGGCGTGATCGCGGCCGGGGTCGAGGCGGCTCGGGCCACGCTGCGCGATCTCGGGTTCCGGGTCCGGGTCCGCGAGGACGACACCTACATCGGTCTCGGCTTCGTCCTGCGGACCGATCCCGAGCCGGGCGAGAGCGTGCCGAAGGGCAGCGTCGTCACGCTGTACATCATCTGAGGTGCACGTCGCGGACCTCCTGCCCGGCATCGATCCCGCGGTGCGCAACCCGATCGGCACGCATGTGCTGGTCGGCAGCGGCCTCGTGACCGGCGCCCTCGCCTCGGCGGCGGCGCTGGGCTGCGAGGCGGTGCAGATCTTCGTCGGCAACCCACGGGGCTGGGCGCTCTCGCTCGGCGACCCCGACGAGGACCGACAATTCCGCGAGGGCGCCGAAGCGGCCGGCATCCGGGTGTTCGTGCACGCGCCGTACCTCGTGAATCTGGGCAGCCCGACCCCCGAGACCGCCACTCGCTCGGCCGCGTTGGTCGCGCACAACCTCTCACGCGCGGCGCGGCTCGGCGCCGAGGGCGTCGTGGTGCACACCGGTTCGTACGTCGCCACGGACGCCGGTGCGGGCGCGCACGGCCGGGCGTTACGGCAGGTCCGGGAGCTGCTGCTTCCGGTGCTGGACGCCGTCGCCGACGAGTCCGCACCGTGGGTGCTGCTGGAGCCGACGGCCGGCCAGGGGCGCTCGCTGTGTGCCGGTGTCGACGACCTGACGGCCTACCTCGAGGCCCTCGACCACCACCCGAAGGCGGGCGTGTGCCTGGACACCTGCCACGTCTTTGCCGCCGGTGCCCCGCTTGACGAGCCGGGCGGGGCGACCGAGGTCATGGACCGGCTGGAGTCGATCGGGGGACCGGGTCGGCTGCGGCTGGTGCACGCCAACGACTCGATGGACCCCCGGGGCTCCGGCCGGGACCGACACCAACGGCTCGGCGAAGGCCACCTGGGACTGGACCCGTTCCGCGAGCTGCTGCGCCATCCCGCCACGGCCGGGGTGCCGTTCATCGTCGAGACCCCGGGGTCGCGCGACCCCGACAACCGCGACCTGCCGCTGCTGCGCGAGCTGCGGGCCGAGGCTGCGGCGGTGGCGCGGTGAGCGGGCCCGGAGTTGGGACGGGAGCTGCGGCGGGAGCTGCCGCCCCCCCGAACCGTCACGCGCTCCTCGCCACGCTGGCTCTGCTGGGGGTCACCGCCAGCTGGGGCTCGACGTTCTTCCTGATCAAGGACCTGCTGGACCGGATCCCCACGCTGGACTTCCTGGCGATCCGGTTCGGGCTTGCCAGCGTGCTGATGGTGCTGGTCCTGCCGCGCGCCCTGGTGCGGCTGAACCCGGTGCACCGTCGGCATGCCATCGTCCTCGGCGCTGTCTACGGCTCGGGGCAGATCCTGCAGACCGCCGGCCTGGCCCACACCCCGGCCAGTGTCTCGGGGTTCATCACCGGCATGTACGTGATCTTCACGCCACTGCTGGTGGCGCCGATCCTGCGCACCCGGATCCCCCCGATGACATGGGTGGCCGTGCTGCTGGCAGCGGTCGGGCTCGGGGTGCTCACGCTCGAGGGCTTCTCGGTGGGGTACGGCGAGTTCCTCACCCTCGTGGCCGCACTGCTCTACGCGCTGCACATCGTCGGCCTGGGCGCCTGGTCCAAACCCGACCAGGCGCTCGGGATGTCGATCGTCCAGATCATCGTCATCGCCGTGATCTGCTTCGTGGGCAGCGCGCCGAACGGGATCGTGTGGCCCGACCGGTGGGGTGACTGGCTGGCCATCCTCTACATGGCCGCCATCGCCGGCGCGCTGTCGATGATCGGGCAGACCTGGGCCCAGGCGCACCTGTCCCCCACTCGGACCGCGATCATCATGACGATGGAGCCGGTCTTCGCCGCGTTCTTCGCGGTCCTGCTCGGGGGAGAGTCCGTCACTGGGCGGATGCTCGTGGGCGGACTCCTTGTCGTGAGCGCGATGCTCCTCGTCGAGCTGCTCCCGCGGCGCCGCATCGAGGGTGAGGTCACCCATCTGGCCGGTTAGGGTCTCCCTAGAGATGCCGCGGGAGCTCTGTGTCAGGTCGCGGAGGTGGGGCCGATGGAGGCGTGCGCCAGCTGCGGGGAGGCGCCCGGCGACGGTGCCTTCTGCGTCCGCTGCGGTGCTCCGCGTAGGTCCGGGACGGACCCGCAGCGTCCCGGCCCCGAGCTGCCCGACGACACCTCCGAACGACTGCGGATGCTGCGCAGCGATACCGCGGAGCGCCCGGCCGTCCGGACCCCGCCACCACCACCCCCGCCGTTCGAGCCGGCCTCTCATGCGCGGTTCCCGCTGTACGCCGACCAGCCCGGACCCGGCACCTCGGGCGCACCACCGGTGTTGCCACCGATGCCCGATCGGGCCACCCCCACGACCGATCCCTCGGGGCCGACCGTGTGGATCTGGTGGGCGCTGGTCGGGGTCGCGCTGCTGCTGGCCGCCGGGCTCGGTGCCTGGTTCGCACTGCGGGACGACGGGTCACCGGGGGGCGGCGCCGACTCCAGCGCCGAGGCCACCGCGACCAGCAGCGCGACCGAGCAGCCGGCCCGACGGGCCCGTTCCCTGACGCGCGGGGCCACCGCACGGGTGCCGGCGGTGGCCGCCCCCAACCAGGACCTGGCTGGACGAGTGACGTCGTACGGTCCGGAGCACCTCCTGGACGGCCGGCCCGGCACGGCCTGGCGGATGCCCGGGAACGGACGCGGCGAGCTGATCACGATCCGGCTCCGCAAGCGCTCGGTGGTCACCGAGGTCGGGTTGATCAACGGGTACGCGAAGGTGGCCGACGGCGGTCGGATCGACTGGTACCCGCGGAACCGCCGGATCCTCGAGGTCCGCTGGTCCTTCGACGACGGGAGCGTGGTCGATCAGAGCCTGCGTGAGAGGCCCACGATGCAGACGGTCCCGGTCGACTCGGAGCGGACCCGCACGATCCGGCTCCGGCTGCTCAAGGTCTCCGCCCCGGGGGGCCGCGACTTCACCGCGATCTCCGAGATCGGGGTGTGGGGCCGCTGAGCCCGATGCGCCGGTCAGCCGGTGAGACGAGCCAGGACCCCGGCAGCTCGTCGGGCGTCGGCGGTGGACACGTCCAGGTGGGTCACCAGGCGCACCCGGGTCGGGCCGAGCGCGGAGACGCGAACCCCCTCGGCAGCGGCAGCGGCCACGAACGCGGGCGCATCGGGCCGCTCGAGCACCACCATGTTCGACTGCACGGAGGCGGGGTCGACGCCGCACGCCTCGGCGAGCAGCCGGGCGTGCTCGTGGTCCTCGGCGAGCCGGTCGACGTGGTGGTCCAGCGCGTACAGGCCCGCGGCGGCAAGCACCCCGACCTGCCGCATCCCGCCGCCCATCCGCTTGCGCCAGACCCGGGCCTCGGTCATCGCCTCCGCGGTGCCGACGACCAGCGAGCCGATCGGTGCGCCCAGTCCCTTGGACAGGCAGACCGCGAGGACGTCGGCCTGCGCGCCGTACTCCCGCAGCGGCACCCCGGTCGCGACGTGGGCGTTCCAGATCCGGGCCCCGTCGATGTGCACCGACACGCCGACCTCGTCCGCCCAGGCTCGCAGCCCCTTCAGGTCCTCCAGCGGCAGCACGGTCCCGCCGGCGAAGTTGTGCGTGTTCTCGACCGAGACTGCGGCGGTGGCGACGAAGAACGGCCCCAGGTCGGGGGCGTAGAGCTCGCGGATCGCGGCCAGCGCCACCTGGCCACGCGGGTGGGTCCAGGTGCGCATGGTGAGCCCGGTGTACGCCGCGTGCGCGCCGAGCTCGGCCCGCGCGATGTGCGCCGAGGACTCGCAGAGCACCTCCTGGCCGACGCCCACCAGGGAGCGCACCGCCAGCAGGTTCGCCAACGAGCCGGTGGGCGTGAACAGCGCGGCCTCGTGCCCGAAGAGGTCCGCGACCCGCTCCTGAAGCGTGAGCACGGTCGGGTCCTCGGAGAACACGTCGTCGCCGACCTCGGCGGCGGCCATGGCCGCCCGCATCGCCTCGGTCGGTCGGGTCAGGGTGTCCGAGCGCAGGTCGACGGTCATCGGTGGCGAGGTCAGCGGGACCGGTCGGCGGAGCGCAGCATCCCGGCTACGAGGAACGCCAGCTCCAGGGACTGCACCCGGTTGAGCCGCGGGTCGCACACCGACTCGTAGCGGTTGCCCAGGTCCATCTCGGCCAGCTCCTCGCCGCCGCCGACGCACTCGGTGACGTCGTCGCCAGTCAGCTCGACATGGATCCCGCCCGGCCAGGTGCCCAGCGAGCGGTGCACGTCGAAGAACCCCTGCACCTCATCGATCACGTCGTCGAACGCCCGCGTCTTGTACCCCGATGCGGTCTCGAAGGTGTTGCCGTGCATCGGGTCGCACACCCACGCCACCGGGACGCCCGCGGCCGTCACCTTCTCGACCAGCTCGGGCAGCACGTCGCGGATCCGTCCCGCGCCCATCCGGGTGATGAACGTCAGTCGCCCCGGCTCGTTGTCCGGGTTGAGCCGGGCGGCCAGGGCCAGCGCGTCGTCGGGGGTGGTGGTCGGGCCGAGCTTCACCCCGATCGGGTTGCGGATCCGGCTGAGCAGCTCGACGTGGGCGTTGTCGAGCTGCCGGGTGCGGTCGCCGATCCACACGAAATGTCCGGAGACGTCGTAGGGGAGGTCGGTGCGCGAGTCGATCCGGGTCATCGAGTGCTCGTACTCGAGCACCAGCGCCTCATGCGAGGAGTGGAAGTCCACGCGGTGGAACTCGTCGGGGTCGGCCCCGATCGCCCGCATGAACACCAGCGCCCGCTCGATCTCGTTGGCCAGCGACTCGTAGCGCTGGCCGATCGGCGACTCCCGCACGAAGTCGGTGTTCCAGGTGTGCACCTGGCGCAGGTCGGCGTAGCCACCGGTGACGAAGGCCCGGACCAGGTTCAGGGTGGCCGCGGAGGAGTTGTAGACGTCCACCAGCCGCTGCGGGTCGGGCACCCGGGCCGCCGCAGTGAAGTCGAAGCCGTTGACCGCGTCGCCACGGTACGCCGGCAGAGTGACCCCCTGGCGGGTCTCGGAGTCCGAGCTGCGCGGCTTGGCGTACTGGCCGGCCAGGCGACCCACCTTGACCACCGGCACGGAGGCGGCGTAGGTCAGCACCACCGCCATCTGCAGGATCACCCGCAGCTTGTTGCGCACGTTGTCCGCGGTGACCCCGGCGAAGGTCTCCGCGCAGTCACCCCCCTGGAGCAGGAACGCCTCGCCACGGGTGACCGCCGCGATCTTGTCCCGCAGCTCGTCGCACTCGCCCGCGAACACCAGCGGGGGCATGGTCCGGAGCCGGGCCACGGCCGCGTCCACGGCCGCGCGGTCGGGGTAGACCGGCTGTTGGGCCGGCCCGAGCGCGTGCAGAGTCTCCAGAGAGGGGATGGTCACCGGACAAGGGTACGGCCCGGTGGGCAACTGCCTACTCGCCGAGGTGGTCGATGTCGCGGAAGCCGGTCCGCTTCGCACGGATGCCGCGGTTGGTCAGCCACGTGAAGACCCAGAGCACGAGGCCGATCCCGACCAGGACGCCGGCGATCTGCCACTGGAGGGGATCCCGGTCGACCCAGGGCCCGATCAGGAACAGGCACAGGGCGGCCGCCAGCACGGGGGTCGGTCCCGGCGATCGGAAGAACCCCTGCTCCGGCCGGCGGCGGCGGACCACGAGACAGGCCACGTTCACGATGGTGAAGACCATCAGCAGAAGCAGTGACGTGGTGCCGGACAGCTGGAGCACCACGGGGCTGTCGGCCTCCACGGCGACGTACCAGATCAGCACGACCGCCAGCAGCGTGGAGAACGTCACGCCGACCCAGGGGGACCGACGCTTGACGGACACCTTGCCGAGGCTGCGTGGCAGCACGTCCTGCCGGGCCATGCCGTAGAGCAGGCGGCTGGCCATCAGCATGTTGATCAGCGCGGTGTTGGCCACGGCGAACACCGCCAGGAACGGGAAGACCTTGTCGATGGGGAAGTCGGGTGCGCCCTTGCTGACCACCTCGAGCAGCGCCCTACCCTCGGACTCGTTGATGGTCTCCAGCTCGCTCGGGGTGAGGACCGAGACCACGGCCACCGCGACCAGCATGTAGATCAGCACGGCCACGCCGAGGCCCGTCAGCATGGTACGCGGGAAGATCCGCTCGGGGTCCTTGGTCTCCTCCACCATGTTGACGGAGTCCTCGAAGCCCACCATGGCGAAGAAGGCCACCGAGGTCGCCGCGGTGACCGCCAGGAACATGCCCTTCTCCTCGGCGGAGTTGAACGCGGTGATCCGGCTGACGTCGCCGTCACCCTGGGTCATCGCCCAGAAGCCGACACCGATCACGATCAGCAGCGCCGCCATCTCCACGAGCGTCAGCACGACGTTGAACTTCACGCTCTCACCCACGCCGCGCAGGTTGATCACCGCCAGCAGCACCATGAACAGCATGGCGATGAGGGTGGTTCCGGTGACGCCCAGGCCGGTGTCCCAACCGATGCCGGCCAGGCCGGCGACCAGGTTCTGGGCCAGGACGTTGGAGGAGGTGGAGGCGCTCGTGATGCCCGAGCAGACCACCGCGAAGGTGACCAGGAAGGTGAGGAAGTGGATGCCGAAGGCGCGGTGGGTGTACAGGGCGGCGCCGGCCGCCTGGGGGAACTTGGTGACCAGCTCCAGGTAGGACAGCGCGGTCAGGGTGGCCACCACGAAGGCCAGCAGGAACGGTAGCCAGACGATCCCGCCCACGAGCCCGGCCATCTGGCCGGTGACGGCATAGACGCCGGCCCCGAGGATGTCGCCGATGATGAAGAGCAGCAGCAGGCGCGGCCCCATCACCCGCACCAGCGGAGTGTCGTGTTCCTCGGCCCGAGACTGCTCAGCCGACGTGGCTTCGCTCACCCCAGTGGCGTACCCCACCTCGCGGCTGGCGAAACGCGCCGCACCCCGTTGTCCGTCGGATCAGCCGAAGAAGACCGCGGCTTCGGCGTACTCCTCCGCCGACACCAGCTTCAGCTGGCCCGTGCCCTCGATGAGCGGGACCCGTCGGATATCGGTGCCGTCGAGAGCGACCATGATCCCGAAGTCGCCCTCGGCGACGGCGTCGATGGCGTGCAGCCCGAACCGGGTCGCGAGCCACCGGTCATAGACCGTGGGGGTGCCGCCCCGCTGCACGTGACCCAGGACGACCTCGCGGGACTCCTTGCCGGTGCGGTTCTCGATCTCGCTGGCGAGCCGCTGGCCGATCCCACCCAGGCGGACGTGGCCGAAGGCGTCGACCTCGCCGCTCTGCAGGGTCATGTCGCCACCCTCGGCGGGGACCGCCCCCTCCGAGACCACGACGATCGGCGCGAACCCGTCGGCGAAGCGCGACTCCACCCAGCGGCAGACCTGCTCGATGTCGAAGGGGATCTCGGGGATGAGCACCACGGTCGCGCCGCCGGCCATCCCGGCGTGCAGAGCGATCCAGCCCGCGTGGCGTCCCATCACCTCGACGACCACGACCCGCTGGTGCGACTCCGCGGTGGTGTGCAGCCGGTCGATCGCCTCGACCGCGATGCCCACCGCGGTGTCGAACCCGAAGGTGAAGTCGGTGCCGCTCAGGTCGTTGTCGATCGTCTTCGGCACACCCACCACGTTCACGCCGAGGTCGGCGAGCTTGGTGGCGACGCCGAGGGTGTCCTCGCCGCCGATGGCGACCAGGGCGTCGACGCCGTGGGCGGCCAGGTTGTCCTTGATCCGCTCGACCCCGTTCTCGATCTTGAACGGGTTGGTCCGCGACGACTTCAAGATGGTGCCGCCCAGCGGCTGGATGCCGCGCACCTGCTCCCGGCCCAGCGGCATGGTGAGTCCCTCGAGGGGTCCTCGCCAACCCTCCCGGAAGCCGAGGAACTCGTACCCGTACTCCTGGACGCCCTTGCGGACCACCGCGCGGATCACCGCGTTCAGGCCTGGGCAGTCCCCGCCTCCGGTGAGCAGTCCGACGCGCATCAGCGAACTCCGATCTGTGAGCCGACCTTGGATCGTTCAAAGCCTGCTCCGACCCTAGCCCGGTGTGTCGTGCCCGGCCACTCCTCGCCCACGCCGGGCACTAGCCTCGGGCCATGACCTTCTCCATCGTGGCCCGCTCCGCGGACGGCGAGTCCTGGGGTGTCGCCGTGGCCTCGAAGTTCCTGGCCGTCGGGTCCGCGGTGCCGGCGGCGGTGGCCGGTGTCGGCGTCATCGCGACCCAGGCGGACGCCAACGTGGCCTACAAGGGTCTCGGCCTCGCGCACCTCGACGACGGAGCCACCGCGGAGGTGGCGCTGCAGCGCCTCCTGGAGGAGGACGACGGCCGCGACCACCGCCAGGTGGGGATCGTCGACGTCGACGGGGGCGCCGCCAGCCATACCGGGTCCGCCTGCCTCGACTGGGCGGGAGGCCGGACCGGTCGCGCCTACGCGATCCAGGGCAACGTCCTGGCCGGCGAGGAGGTGGTGCTGGCGATGGAGTCCGCGTGGCTCGCCGCGCAGCCTCGGGACGACGAGCCCGTCCGGCCGCTGGCCCAGGCCCTCCTCGACGCGCTGCGCGCGGGTGACCGGGCCGGTGGTGACCGGCGGGGGCGCCAGTCCGCGGCCCTGCTCGTGGTTCGGGAGGGAGCGGGCTACGCCGGCCTCGACGACCTGGCCGTCGACCTCCGGGTGGACGACCACCCCGACCCGGTGACCGAGCTGGCCCGGCTGCTCGATCTCAACGACTTCTACCTGACGGCGTCGACCGAGGAGGAGCGGGTCCCCGTGGACCCGGCGTTGGCCGCGGAGCTCGAGCGACGAGCGCGCGACCTCGGTCACCGGGACTTCAGGGCGTGGGTGGGCACGGAGAACTACGAGATGCGGGTGGCACCGGACCTGGCCTGGGTGGACCGGCGGGTGCTGGCGCTGCTGCGCGGTGAGGAGACCACAGGATGAGTGTGCTCGCGGTGGACGCCGGGACGACGGGCGTGACGGTGGTCGTGGTGAGCGACCAGGGTGAGATCGTCACCAAGGGCTACCAGGAGTTCCCCCAGCACTTCCCGCGCCCGGGCTGGGTGGAGCACGCGCCTGAGGAGATCTGGCAGGCGACGCTCGAGGCCACCCGCCAGGTCCTGGAGCGGGTGGACGCCGCCGAGCTCCGGGCGGTCGGGATCACCAACCAGCGCGAGACCGTCATGCTGTGGGACCGGGAGACGCTGG
>CAZKEZ010000036.1:0-24833 GCA_964551905.1 uncultured Nocardioides sp.
GACGAGGTCACCGTCGAGGTGCTGGACGTCGACATGGAGCGCGAGCGGGTCTCGCTCTCGCTCAAGGCGACGCAGGAGGACCCCTGGCAGCACTTCGCCCGGACCCACCAGATCGGTCAGATCGTGCCCGGCAAGGTCACCAAGCTGGTGCCCTTCGGCTCGTTCGTCCGGGTCGAGGAGGGCATCGAGGGCCTGGTGCACATCTCCGAGCTGGCCGAGCGTCACGTGGAGATCCCCGAGCAGGTCGTCCAGGTCAACGACGACGTCATGGTCAAGATCATCGACATCGACCTGGAGCGCCGTCGGATCTCGCTGTCGCTCAAGCAGGCCAACGAGACCGCCACCGCCGCCGACGTCGAGGAGTTCGACCCGACGCTGTACGGCATGGCCGCGACGTACGACGACCAGGGCAACTACGTCTACCCGGAGGGCTTCGACCCGGAGACCGGCGAGTGGCTCGACGGGTACGACGAGCAGCGCGCGACCTGGGAGGAGCAGTACGCCCAGGCCCACGCCCGCTGGGAGGCCCACGTCAAGCAGCAGGCCGAGGCCAAGCAGGCCGAGGTGGACGCCGGCGAGGCCACGTCGTACTCGTCGACGGACGACACCGCGGCCGAGGCGACCACCAGCGGTTCGCTGGCCTCAGACGAGGCGCTGCAGGCGCTGCGGGACAAGCTCACCGGCGGCAACTGATCGATCTGAACGAGCAGTCGTCCACCGTTCGGCCGAAACTTCGTCGCCTCGGCTGGGCGGTCGGCGCCGTGTTCGCCCTGCTCCTTCCGTTCGCGCCGGATGCGGGCGCTGTCGTTCCAGTGGGGTCGGCCGTCGTGAAGGCGGCATCCGACTCCACGGACCTCTCACGAGAGAGCCGGCCCAAGAAGTGCTCCTCCAATGGAGCCTTCGTGTGGAGCCACCTGGCGGCCTGCGGATGGCCGGGACCGCGTAGCACCGGGCCGGAGAAGAGCCATTGCCCGCGGGGTCAGCTGGGTACGCGTGGCCAGGACCTCCGCGGAACGATCGTCATCCGCAAGGCCGGCGCGAGGGTGACGTGCGTGGCGGTCAAGGGCTGTCTACACATCGACGCACCTGGCGTTGTAGTGCGGGATGTAGTCGTCACGTGCACCAGCGGTCGCTCCGGGGAGGCGGCCAATGGCACCGGAGTCATCAAGATCGAGAACGGCGCCAGCGCGGTGATCCGGAGGGTCAAGCTCAACGGCCGGCGTGGCGTCCATGCCTGCGTGTGGCACCAAGGCACGCGTGCGGTTATGGCTCGGATGAACTGCCGAGGGGTCAACGACGGAGTGTTCAGCTGGGCCGACACCAGCTACTCCAACACCACCGGTGACCACTTCCGACTGCTGCACAGCTACCTCCACGACTTCACGGAGCGGACCGCCAACGGTCACATAGACGGCTACCAGACCGAGGGCGCCCGGCATGGAGTGATCAGGCACAACACCTTCCTGATGACCTCCGACGACGGGAACCAGTCGAGCAGCGCGTTGGCCATCTGGAACAGTCGACGCAGCAGTTCGGACATTGCCGTCTCCCACAATCTCATCGCCGGCGGCGGGTTCTCTGTCTACGCCCATGACTACTCCCCGTCCGAGGCAAACCCGGCGGGTGGCTACGGCGTCACCGACATCACCTTCTCCGACAACGTATTCAGCACCCGTCTGTTCGAGTGCGTGGGGTTCTGGGGAGTCTGGTTCCCGCGTGGGAGTCCCACGGATGGCTGGCGCCGGTCGGGAAACTCGGTGCTAGAGACGAAGCAGGACGTGGATGCCGGGAACCCGTCCGCCTCCGGGCGAACCTGTAATTGAGCGTTCGCGCACGTCGGCCCGGCAGGAGAGCCTCCTGCCGGGCCGACGTGCGTGTTCGGGCGGTTTTGTCAGACGTCGATCGGCCAGTTGGGCTGGCGGCGGATCAGGTCTCGGAGGGCCGGCTCGTAGGTGAACCGGTCGTGGCGGACGAAGGTCACCAGGGCGATCGCGGTGGTGATCAGCACGATGAGGGCGAGGAGGTCGGTTCCGGTCATGGCAGAAAATCTACCTGCGAAAACATCCTGCCACGAGTGGCAGAAATGTCATTGTTAGTCGATTTGCTGCCAGTCATGTGGCACTCTGGAGGATGTGCTCACAAATGTCGCCGTACTGACCTGGGGCGGAGTCGCCCCGTTCGAGCTCGGAGTGCTCTGCGAGGCCTTCGGTGTGGACCGCTCCGACGAAGGCCTTCCGGTGCTCGACTTCGCCGTCTGTGCCGTCGAGCCCGGCCCGGTCTCGTCGTCCTTGGGCTTCGGTCTGGACATCCGACACGGGCTGGATCGCGTCGCAGAGGCGGACCTGGTCGCGGTGCCCGCCATGAAGGACACCGGTGAGCCCACCCCTCCGGCGGCGGTCCGGGCGCTTCAGGACGCGGTGGATCGTGGTGGCCGGGTCCTGTCCGTGTGCTACGGCGCCTTCCCGCTCGGTGAGGCCGGGCTGCTCGACGGCCGCGAGTGCACGACCCACTGGAAGTACACCGACGAGCTCGCCGCCCGGTTCCCGCTGGCCCGGGTGATCCCCGAGGTGCTCTACGTCGACGCCGGCCCCGTGATCACCAGCGCCGGCTCTGCCGCCGGACTCGACGCCGCCTTGCACCTCTGGCGCGAGGAGTACGGCGCGGAGGCCGCGAGCCGGGTGGCCCGGAGGATGGTAGTGCCGCCCCAGCGGGCGGGAGGGCAGGCGCAGTACATTGCCCGGCCCGTCACCGACTGCTCAGCGGAGACGCTGGGTCCGCTGCTGACCTGGATCCTCGAGCACCTCGACGCCGACCTCTCCGTCGAGGCCCTGGCTCGACGCTCCCTCATGTCGCCACGCACCTTCGCCCGCCGGTTCCGCGACGAGACCGGCGCCACGCCGCACGCCTGGGTGACGAACCAGCGCGTGCTCGCGGCCGAGGAGCTGCTGGAGGGCACCGACCACTCCGTCGACCGGATCGCCACCGAGGTCGGCTTCGGCAACGCCGCGGCCCTACGCCACCACTTCAGCCGGACCCGCGGGGTGAGTCCCAAGGAGTATCGGCGCACCTTCGCGGGTTGAGCGTCGTACCAACCAGAATGGCTGTCTCAGGCCCCGCCAGGCAGCCATTTTGGTTGGTGCGACGGGGGCTGCGGGCGTCATCCGGGCTCAGGCGGCGACGAGGTCCGCCTGTCCCGCGCGAACGAGGGCGGCGTAGGCGCCGCGGCGCAGCAGCAGCTCCTCGTGGCTGCCCAGCTCCACGATCCGACCGCCGTCGAGGACCGCGATCTGGTCGGCGTCTCGGACCGTAGAGAGCCGGTGCGCGATGACAAGCGTGGTGCGGCCCCGCGCGGCGACCTCCAGCGCGTCCTGGACGGCTCGCTCGGTCTCGTTGTCAAGGGCGCTGGTGGCCTCGTCGAGCACCAAGACGGCGGGATCACGCAGCAGCGTGCGGGCGATGGCCAGGCGCTGCTTCTCCCCGCCGGAGAACCGGTGGCCGCGGGCACCGACCACGGTGTCGTAGCCGTCCGGGAGTCCGGCCACGACGTCGTGGACGCGGGCCAGGCGACACACCCGCTCGATCTCCTCGTCGGTCGCGTCGGGGCGGGCATGGCGCAGGTTGTCCCGGACCGTGCCATGTAGGAGGTAGGTCTCCTGCGACACCACTCCGACCGCCGCGGCGACGTCGGCGAGGGTCAGGTCGCGCAGGTCGACTCCGTCGAGCGTGACCCGGCCCGTCGAGGGGTCGTGCAGCCGAGCGACGAGTCCGGCCAATGTGCTCTTGCCGCTGCCGGTGGTCCCGACGAGCGCCAGTGTGGTGCCGGCGGGGACGTGCAGGTCGATGTCCTGCAACACAGGTGCGCCGGGATCGTACGCGAAGCCCACTGCCTCGAGCCGGACCTCGCCACGAGGACGGGGGAGCGGCACGGGGACGGTCGGCTCGACCAGCTCCACGGGCAGGTCGAGGTACTCGAAGATCCGGCTGAACAGGGCCAGCGATGCGGTCACGGACACGCCGACGTTCAGGAGCCCCATGAGTGGGCGGAAGAGCCCGGCCTGAAGGCCGGTGAAGGCGACCAGGGTGCCGATCGTCATCCCTCCGGAGGTCGCCGGCAGGCCTGCGGCCAGGTAGATAGTCGCGGGGATAGCCGCGAAAAGGATGTTCATCGTGGCCATCCGCCAACGACCCGCGAGCTGGGAGGCCACCTCAAGCCCGACCAGGTCGGCGCTGGCGCGCTCGAACCGGTCGCTCATCGCCGGCCCCGCACCCAGCGTGCGGGTGAGTAGGGCGCCGCTGACCGAGAGACTCTCCTCGACCTGGACATGGAGGTCGGCGAGCGCTGCTTGACGTCGAGCGGTGACCCGGTGACGCATCCGGGCAACCTGACGGGTGAGCAGCACTGCTGGAGGTACGACGACCAGCGAGATCAGCGACAGCCGCCACGAGAGGGCGGCCATCGCGACCGCGGTGCCGACCACGACCGTCACGTTGGCGGCGATCGAGGTGGCTGTCGAGGTGACGACGCCCTGCATGCTGTTGATGTCGTTGGTGATCCGGGACTGGATCTCCCCGCCGCGGGTGCGGGTGAAGAAGCCCGGCGACTGGCGCTGCAGGTGCGCGAACAGGTCGGAGCGGAGCCGGTGCATCACATGCTGCCCGACCATGGTCGAGAGCCAGGTCTGGAGGACGCCGAGTGCGGCGCCGGCGGCCGCCACCGCGACCATGCCGAGTACTAGCGTGCTTAGCAGCCCGACGTGCTGCTCGGGGATTGCCTCGTCGATCACACGTCTGACGAGGAACGGCTGGGCCAGCCCGATCACGGAGCTGGCGACGATCAGGGCGACCACGACGACGAGTCGGCCACGGTACGGCGCGAACAGGTGCGCGATCCTGGTCAGGGAGACGGGGGAGTCGACCAGCTGCCGCTGGTCGGCGGGGTCGGTGCGCCCGGAGCGGGCCATGCCGCGGCCCTCTCGGCGGGATTGATCGAGGTCGATCATCCGATCACCTCTCATTCTTGGTTAGGGCAGAATCATGTGATGAGGTTACCTCATAATGTGGTAAAAGGACAAATCGGCTAGGCTGTTGCTATGGCCGACACCACCGGCGATCTACTGATGTCCGTGGCGCGACGACTCCGCCACCGGCTGATGGTGGCGATGGAGACCACGGGGATCACGCCGCACCAGGCGCGGGCACTGCGCTTGGTGGAGGAGCTGGAGCCGGTCCGACCCTCGGTCCTGTCCGAGCGGCTCCGGATCGCACCGCGGTCTGTCACGGACGTGGTGGACGTGCTCAACGGCGCTGGGCTCGTCGCCCGCCGCCCGGACCCGGACGACCGCCGCGCCGTCCAGCTGGAGCTCACGGATTCCGGCAGGAGGCAGGTCGTGGAGCTGGAGGCGATCCGGCGACAGGTGTTCGAGCGCTACCTGAGCCCACTGGTCGCCGAGGACCGCTCGGAACTCCACCGGATCCTGCATCAGCTCCTCGAGGACTGACTGTCACGAGCGCCGCCGCTGCCCCTCCGGTTCGCGACGCACCAACCAGAAGTGCTGCCGATCGTCCCGATCGGCAGCACTTCTGGTTGGTGAAACGCGAAATGAAACGCGAGACCAGCACCCCACTACGCTGCGGTCATGCGGGTGGGGCTGACCGGGGGAGTGGCGTCGGGGAAGAGCACGGTGTCGGCGGTTCTGGCGGAGTTGGGTGCGGTGGTGATCGATGCCGACGTACTCGCCCGGGAGGTGGTGGCACGAGGGACCGAGGGCCTGGCGGAGGTTGTCGAGGCGTTCGGGTCGGAAGTCCTCACCGAGGGCGGGGAGCTCGACCGGCCGGCGATGGCCGCGTTGGTGTTCGGGGACGAGGAGCGGCGCCGCCGCCTGGAGGCGATCATCCATCCCCGTGTGCGGGCGCGGGCCGCCGAGCTCGAGGCCGCCGCTTCCGAGGGATCAGTGGTCGTGCACGACATCCCGCTCCTGGTCGAGACCGGTCAGGCCGCGCACTTCGACGCGGTCCTGGTCGTCGATGTCCCCCCGGAGCTCCAGGTCCAGCGGATGCGCGAACTGCGGGGCATGTCGGAGGAGGAGGCGCGGCGCCGGGTCGCCGCCCAGGCGTCCCGCGCGGAGCGAGCCGCGGCGGCGACGTACCTCATCGACAACACCGGCACGCTCGAGGACCTCCGCCGGACGGTGACGGAGGTCTACCGCGAGCTCACCCACAGCAGTGCAGGAGCCTGACCGACACCCGTCTGCCGCGCCCCTACCGTCGCGCGCGGGCCCAAATTCGGGGCTCGCGGCGACGGTAACCCCGCGGGAGTTGGGGAATACGCGATCGGCTAGGCAGCGAGGTCGGGGTCGGCGAAGCGGCGCAGCGCGGCCAGCGCCTCACGTTCGAGCTGGCGCACCCGCTCGGCGGAGATGCCGTGCTTGGCGCCGATGTCGGCCAGCTTGTGCTGGCGCCCGTCCACGAGGCCGTAGCGGGACCGGATGATGTCCGCGACCCGGTCGTCGAGCTGGGAGACCAGCGAGTTGAGCCGTTCACGGGACTCCACGTCGAGCACGGTCAGGTCGGGGCTGGGCGCGGTCTCCTGGGCCATCAGGTCGCCCAGGGAGGTGTCCCCGTCCTCGTCGACCGGCGTGTCCAGGCTGACGTGCTCGCGGCCCCAGGCCATCAGGTCGAGGACCCGCTCCAGCTCGAGGCCGAGCTCGGCGGCGATCTCCTCCGGCTCGGGGTCGCGGCCCAGCCGGCGCTCGAGAGTACGGCGGGCGCCGCCGACCTGGTTGAGCTCCTCGACGACGTGCACGGGCAGCCGGACCACGCGGGCCTGCTGCGCGATGCCGCGGGTGATCGCCTGACGCACCCACCAGGTGGCGTAGGTGGAGAACTTGTAGCCCTTGGTGTAGTCGAACTTCTCGACGGCGCGGATCAGGCCGGTGTTGCCCTCCTGGATCAGGTCGAGCATCGGCATCTGGGCGCGGCCGTACTTCCGGGCGATCGAGACGACCAGCCGGAGGTTCGCGGTGATGAAGGTGTCGACGGCCTTGCGGCCCTCCTCGGCGAGCCATTCGAGCTCGGCCTGGGTGGCATAGCCCGGCGCGCCACCCTTGCGGCGCCCGACCCGGCCCTCGGCGAGCAGGTGCTCGGCCATCAGCCCGGCCTCGATGGTCTTGGACAGCTCCACCTCGAGCGCGGCGTCAAGGAGGGGGTTGCGGGCGATCTCGTCCAGGTATAGGCCGACGCTGTCGCGGCCCTCGATCTCGCGGGCCCCGGCGGTGGTGGTGCGCGTTGCCATGGGTCGTCCTCCTCTTCGTGGGACCGGGCAGTACCCGTTCTCACGTTGTGTGCAACGTCTCCGGGGCTCGGGGGATTCCCGACCGGCCACGTTGCCGCTTACACCTTCCAGACGTGCGAGGAGGGCGTGGAGTTGCCGCTCCCGCCACTTCTCAGGGACTTCTCAGGGGCGCGATTGTTCGGTCGCAGCCATTCCCGAGCCGACCGGCACCTCGGCCAGGCCGAACCGGTCCAGGATCCAGGCCAGCGAGAAGGCCCGGTCCTTCCAGGCCTTGTACCGTCCCGACACCCCGCCGTGGCCGGCTGCCATCTCGGTGCGCAGCAGGAAGTCGCGGCGCCCGACGGCCGTGCCGCGCAGCCGGGCGACCCATTTCGCCGGCTCGACGTACAGCACCCGGGTGTCGTTGAGGGAGGTCTCCGCGAGGATCGGGGGATAGTCGAGGGCGGCGACGTTGTCGTACGGCGCGTAGCCGGCCAGGTTCTCGTAGGCCTCCGGATCGGCCTCCGGGTTCCCCCACTCGTCGTACTCGGTGACCGTCAGCGGGAGGGTGTGGTCGAGCATGCTGGTCAGCGGGTCGACGAAGGGGACGCCGGCCACGATGCCGGCGAACAGCTCCGGTGCCTGGTTGGCCACCACGCCCATCAGCAGCCCCCCCGCGCTGCCTCCTTCGGCGACCATGAGGTCGGGGGTGGTCCAGCCGGTGTCGCACAGGTGCCGGGCGCAGGCGATGAAGTCGTCGAAGGTGTGCTGCTTGTGGAGCAGCTTGCCGTCGTCGTACCACCGGCGCCCCATCTCCCCGCCGCCGCGCACGTGCGCGATAGCGAACGCGGCACCCCGGTCCAGCATCGAGAGGCGCGGGATCGAGAAGTACGGGTCGATGGAGATCTCGTAGGAGCCGTAGCCGTACAGCAGCAGCGGCACCGGGCCTCGGTCGCGAGCGCCCCGCCGGCTGACGATCGAGATCGGCACCCGCTCGCCGTCGGCGGAGGTCGCCCAGAGTCGGTGCTCCTCGTAGTCGGCGGGCTCGTAGCCGCCGAGGACGGGAGTACGTCGGCGCAGGGCCAGCGTGCGGGCGGTGACGTCGTAGTCGTAGACCGACGAGGGGACCGCGAGTGAGGTGTACCCGAGTCGGACCGTCGGCTGGTCGAAGCCGGGGTTGCCGCCGCTGCCGATGGTGTAGATCTCGTCCTCGAACCGGACCAGGTAGTCGTCGCCGACCCCCTGGTCGTCCAGCTCGAGGATCCGCAGCTGGGTCAGCCCCTCGCTGCGCTGGTGCACCACCAGGTGACCGGCGAAGGCGTCGACGTTCTCCAGTCGCACCGCCGGGTCGTGGCGGATCAGCGGCGCCCAGCCCGACGGGTCGGTGGGCTCCGCGGGCGTGACGCCGAGCTCGAAGTCGGCGCCGGTGGCGTTGTGGAGGACCAGGAACACGTCCCGACCGCCGACCACCGCGTGGTCGAGCCCGTACTCCATGCCCTCCTGCCGCGGGCAGAAGAGCTGCAGCCCCCGCTCGGGGGCGTCGGCGTCGAGGTAGTGGTACTCGGTGGTCGTCTTCGAGCCGGCCGCGAAGAACAGGAACCGGTCGGTGCGGCTGCGGCCCACCCCCAGCCAGAAGCGGCCATCCGCCTCCGCCAGCACCAGCTCGTCGGCGGCCTGCTCGGTGCCCAGCCGGTGCCGCCAGATCTTGTCGGGTCGCCAGGTCTCGTCCACCGTCGCGTAATAGAGGTCCTCGCCCTCGCGCGACCAGGTGACGCCGCCCATCACCCCGGTCAGCTCGTCCGGGAGCAGGTCGCCGGTGCGCAGGTCCTTGACCCGCACGGTGTACCGCTCGTCGCCGGTGGTGTCGGTGGAGTACGCCAGCAACTGCTCGTCCGGGCTGACCGACGAGCCCCCCAGCGCGAAGAAGTCGTGACCCTCGGCAAGGACGTTGTGGTCGAGGAGCAGCTGCTCACCGGGCAGCGCCGGCTGGTCGGGGTCGCAGTTCTCGGCCGGCACGGGAGGAGTCCAGTCGTCGGGGTGCTGGACCGGCACCCGGCAGCTCGCGCCGTACTCGCGACCCTCGAAGCTGCGGGCGTAGTACCAGTGCCCGCGATTGCGGGCAGGCACCGACAGGTCAGTCTCGAGCGTCCGGGCCTTGATCTCCTCGAAGATCTGCTCGCGCAGTCCGGCCAGGTGGGCGGTGCGTTCGGCCGTGAAGGCGTTCTCGGCCTCGAGGTGGGCGAGCACCTCGGGGGCCTCCTTGTCGCGCAGCCAGTCGTACTCGTCGACTCGTTCGTGGCCGTGGTGGGTGCTGGTCACGGGTCGCCGCTCGGCGACGGGAGGCTGCATGTCGCGAAGGGTATCCGGCGGCGCTCCGCCTGGGACAATGCTCGGGTGGAGGCCATCGGGCGCATCGACCTCAACGCCGACCTGGGCGAGGAGGTCACCGACGACGCGAGCCTGCTCTCGATCGTGACGAGCGCGAACATCGCCTGCGGCTTCCATGCGGGGACCGTGGAGACCATGCGCGTGTGCTGCGCGGGGGCGGCCGCCCACGGGGTCTCCATCGGGGCGCAGGTGTCGTATGCCGATCGGGAGCACTTCGGGCGCGTCCCCCGGGACGTGCCGTACGACGTGTTGCGTGACCAGGTGGCCGAGCAGGTGGCGCTGCTCGTCGCGATCGCCCAGGAGGAGGGCGTGCGGGTCCGCTACGTCCGGCCCCACGGGGCGCTCTACCACCGGGTCCGAAGCGACGACGAGCAGGCGCGCGCGGTGCTGGCTGGGGCGCCCGGGCTTCCGGTGCTGGGGCTGCCCGACGCGCTGCTTCTGCGGCTGGCCGCCGACGAGGGCCGACCGGTGTGGCGGGAGGGCTTCCCCGACCGGGCACCCGCCCCGGACGGCGGCCTGGCCCCGCGCACGGATCCCGGGGCGGTGCTCACGGACTCGGCGCGGATCGCGGCGCGCGCGGTCGACCTGGCCGGGTCGGTGGACTCGGTGTGCGTGCACGGCGACACCCCCGGTGCCGTGGCCCATGCCGAGGCGGTCCGGCGCGCCCTCGCCGCGGCTGGGTACGAGCTGCGGGGGCTCTGAGCGGGCGACGCGGACCGGCTGCGAGGCGGTCGTCCCCTGCCCGGATCTCCACAGGCGACGGGCGCGATCTGTGGACGAACGGGTGCCTTCTGTGGATGGCCGGGGCCGGTCTGTGGACGACACGCCGATGGGTCAGAATTTGTCTGAAATGCTTGGGAAAAGGCCTTGTGGCGGGGGTCCCGCGGACGCTAGAACTGTCCTACCAACTCCGCTTGCGGGGTTGGGGATCGGACCGGAAGGAAGATCCACACGGCGGGCTTGCCCGCCGCGCCCACCCCGGTGACGGGGGTGGCGGGGTCGGAGGGCCGGATCGATCGACTGGAAGCGTCACCGGACCGGTCAAACGAGGGGCTCCTGATGCTCATACCATCTGGAGCCCCTCACCTTATTTGTCCGGTCCGAGCCGGTTCTCGCGGATACTGGCCGAGTGCGGATGATCCCGGTCGGAACCGATGCGGTGCTGGTCGAGCTCGACGCCGCCGACGGGGCCACGGCCGCGATCGGACTCGCGGGCTGGATCCGCGACCGGGTCGCCGCCCGTGAGGTGGTCCCCGCCGCGCGGACCGTCCTGGTCGACGGCGTGGACCAGGAGCGACTGACGGCCGCCCTGGCGGCGTGGTCCCCCGAACGCGCACGGCCGGCGGGGCCGCTGATCGAGCTGCCCGTCGCCTACGACGGCGCGGACCTCGCCGAGGTCGCCCGGCTGTGGGACATGACGCAGGCCGAGGCGGTGGCCACGCACGAGGCGGTGGAGTTCACCGTGGCGTTCTGCGGCTTCGCCCCGGGGTTCGCCTACCTGGGTGGGCTCCCGCGCGAGCTGGCCCTGCCGCGCCTGGAGACCCCGCGGGCACGCGTTCCCGCCGGTTCGGTGGCGCTGGCCGATGCGTGGTGCGGCGTCTACCCCGGTGCCTCGCCGGGAGGCTGGCGGCTGCTGGGGCGGACCGAGGTGACGTTGTGGGACCCGGCCACCGAGCCGCCGGCGCTGCTGCGACCGGGGACGCGGGTGCGGTTCCGGGCGGCGACATGACGCTACTGGTGGAGCGGGTGGACGGCCTGGTGACGGTGCAGGACCGGGGCCGGGTGGGGTACGCCGAGCTGGGTGTCCCGGGCGGCGGGGCGCTCGACCGGCCGGCCGCCGACCTGGCCAACCGGCTGGTCGGCAACCCCGGGGATCCGGAGGGCCCGGGGTGGGCGGTCCTCGAGCTGACCCTGGCGCGGCTGGCGGTGCGTAGCGACCGGGCCGTCACGGTGGCGGTCACCGGTGCCCCGGCCAGACTGGTCGCCGATGGCCGGGAGCGACCCTTCGGTGAGCCGGTGACGGTGCCGGCCGGGGGCCTGCTCGTCGTCGAGCCGGCACGCGAGGGGCTGCGCAGCTACCTGGCGGTGGCGGGTGGGATCGCGGTGCCTCCGGTGCTGGGCTCCCGCTCGACCGACACGCTCGCGTGGGTGGGCCCGCCGCCGGTGCGCGCCGGCACCCAGCTGCCGGTGGGACGACCGGCGGGCGCTCCCCGGCCGCTGGATGTGCCGCGGTCCGTCCCCGCACCGGACCGGCTGCGGCTGCTGCCCGGACCGCGGCTGGACTGGTTCGCCTCTGACACGATGGGGCGGCTGGCGGCGGCGTCGTACACCGTGCACCCCGACTCCGACCGGGTCGGGCTCCGGCTTCTCGGGCCGGCGCTGACCCGGGTGGACGCCCAGGAGCTGCCCAGCGAGGGCATGGTGCTGGGTGCGGTCCAGGTGCCGCCCGACGGGCAGCCGGTGGTGCTGCTCAACGACCATCCCGTCACCGGCGGCTATCCGGTGGTGGCCGTCGTCGACCGGCAGGACCTGCGCCACTGCGCCCAGCTGCGACCGGGGGAGACCGTGCGGTTCAGCGTTCCGGCCGCTCCGGGACGCTGAGGGCGGGGTCCTCGACGGGGAACGAGCGGACCGGCCCCGCGGGGCTGTCTCGGGTCTCGAAGCGCACGGTGACGACGCCCCGCCCCGACCCCCACACCCAGCCCGGCCCCAGCTCCTCGTGCACCACGTCCATGCCGGGCGACCAGGTACGCCGGGGCTCGGGAAGGCTCTGCTCGGGAAGCTCCGGCTCGTCCTCGCCGATCTCGCCGAAGAGGTCCTCCTGGATCCAGTCGGCCAGTCCCGAGA
Source organism: uncultured Nocardioides sp. (assembly GCA_964551905.1). Lineage (GTDB taxonomy): Bacteria > Actinomycetota > Actinomycetes > Propionibacteriales > Nocardioidaceae > Nocardioides. Next base: position 12,506 of record CAZKEZ010000036.1, read on the forward strand.
CCCCCACCCCGAGCAGGCGTACGCCGCCGGAGGTGTCGAGGTCGGCCAGCAGTCCGCGGGCGAGTCGGGCCACCGTCCCCGCCCGGTCGGTGGGCGCCGGCAGGGTCGTGGATCGGCTCAGCGTGGTGAAGTCGTGCAGCCGCACCTTGATGGTCACGGTGCGACCCGACAGGCCGCTCTTCCGGAGCCGGGCGGCGACCTCGCCCGCCTGGCGGGTGAGCAGGCCCTCCATCAAGGAGCGGTCGGTGAGGTCGGTGTCGTAGGTGCCCTCGACGCTCACGGACTTCGTCTCCCGCTCGGGAACGACCGGCCGGTCGTCCTCGGCCCGGGCCAGGGCATGCAGCCCGTGGCCGTGCGCCTTCCCGATCAGCCGGACCAGCTCGTCCAGGCTGACCGCCTCCAGGTCGGCGACGGTGTGGATGCCCGCCCGCCGCAGCCGCTCCGCGGTCGCGGGGCCGACCCCCGGGATGACGGTGACGTGCATCGGGCGGAGCAGGTCGCGCTCGGTCCCCGGAGGCACCACGACCAGCCCGTCGGGCTTGTCCAGGTCGCTGGCGATCTTGGCGATGAACTTCGACGTGCCGATGCCCACCGACGCCGTGAGCCCTCCGGTCACGTCGGTGACCCGCTCGCGCAGGTCCTGAGCGAACCCGCGCAGCGTCTCCGGGTCGTGGTCGGGCAGCCCGGCCGGGACGAGGTCGACGAACGCCTCGTCGAGCGAGAGCGGCTCCACCAGGTCCGACACCTCGCGCAGCAGCCCCATCACCAGGTCACTGGCCTGCCGGTAGGCATGGAACCGGCCGCTCAGGAAGGCCGCGTGCGGGCACCGGGCCCGGGCCTCCCGGGTGGGCATGGCCGACCGCACGCCGTACCGACGTGCCTCGTAGGAGGCCGTCGCCACCACACCCCGGCCACCCACCCCGCCCACGACCACGGGCTTCCCGCGCAGGGAGGGCTTGTCCCGCTGCTCCACCGCGGCGAAGAAGGCGTCGAGGTCCAGGTGGAGCACCGACGCGGTGTCCCTCATCGCTCCCATCCTTCGGTCGGGTACGGCGGCAGGCGCCGGCGGCAACGTATCGCGGGCCACCCCCCGTCCACAGGCGACCGGCCGGGGCCTCTCCTCCACAGGTTCCGCGCCGCCGGATGCGCCCCGGGCCTGCTCGGGGGAGAACGGACCCATGACAGACACCACGCACCCAACCCTGACCGCCCGCACTCCCGAGGACATCCTCGCCCTGGTCCCCATCGTGCTGGGGTTCACGCCCGATCGCTCCCTGGTGATGGTGCCGGGTCGCTCGCGAGGTCGACCTCCGCATGCGCGGGTCGACCTGCCGACGCAGCAGCGAGACATCGCCCCGGTGGTGCGGATGCTGCTGGAGCCGGCCTGTCGGCACGGCGCCAAGGAGGTGGCGTTCGTGCTCTACGGACCGGACTCGCCCCTGCTTCGGTCGCTGGTCCGCCGCCTCGCCAAGGACACCGCCCAGCGCCAGATCGACATCCTCGAGGTGCTGCGGGTCGAGGACGGACAGTGGTCGGTCTGGCAGGGGCGGCGCTGGAGCGAACCGGAGCCGTTCGACGCCGCCGTCCACCCCTTCCGTGCCGAGGCCGTGCTGCGCGGTCTCGTGGTTCGAGACTCCCGCGAAGAGCTCGCCGAGTCGCTGCAGCCCGACGACGCCCTGGTGGCGCTGGTCGGCGCCGAGCTGGCCGGCGATGCTCCGAACCACCAGCCCGCGTCCCAGGACCTGGTGCGCGAGGCGGTGTGGGTCTATGAGGTGGTGACCATGTTCCACCGGGAGGACCCACCCCTCCCACCGTCCGAGCTGGCCCGGCTGCTGCGAGCCGTTCGCGTCGGTGAGGTGCGGGACGCCGCCTGGGTGTCGATGACCCGGGACCACGCGCCGGACCAGGTGGCGCTGTGGACCTCGGTGCTGCGGGCCGCTCCCGAGGGCTGGGCGGCAGCACCCGCGGCGTTGTTGGGGCTCGCGGCCTGGCTCGCGGGGCACGGCGCGCTGGCCTGGTGCGCCCTGGACCGTTGTCGCGCCGAGGATCCCCAGCACTCCCTGGGGTCACTCGTGTCCTGCATGGTCGAGAACGCCGTCTCTCCGGACCTGTGGGAGGCCTACCTGTCCGCGGAGGGCTCGGTGCTGGATCAGCCCGAGGAGGACGAGTGGGAGGAGTCTGAGGAGCCCTGGTAGGCCGCCCGGCCGGCTGATGTCGAGCCTCGGTTCGCCGCTCCGCCCACGCCGCGAATCACATCACCGGTCACATCGTCATGCGATGTGACCTCACCCCTCCGGCTCCTAGCGTCCTGACATCCGGTGACCACCCGGACCCAGCACCGAAGGAGCCAGCCATGACCCTCACCACCAGCAGCCTCTTCAAGGCCACCGGCGCCGCCGCCGTCGCGGCGGGCGCGATCTTCATCGGCGTCCAGGTCAACCACCCGCCGGCCGACGTCACTCACGTCGTCACCACCGAGATGGCCGTCCGCGAGATCGCCAAGACGGTGATGACGGCCCTCGCGCTGGCCGGACTGGCCGGCATGTTCCTGCGCAACCGGCACCGGTTCGGCGTACTCGGCCTGGTCGGCTACCTGCTCTTCAGCATCGGCTACCTGGCGATGTTCGCCGTCCAGACCATCGTCGCGTGCGTGCTCCCCACGGTGGCCACCTCCGACCCCGGCTACGTGCAGGACGTCCTGGACGCAGCCATGGGCGGCACTCCCAGCGGCGACATCGGCGGCATGCAGGTGCTGCTCAACGTCTCCGGGGTGGGGTTCATGGTGGGTGGGCTGCTGTTCGGCATCGCCCTGTTCCGTGCGGGCGTCCTGGCTCGCTGGGCCGCCGCGCTGCTCGCCGTGGCCACCATCTCCACCGCCGCGCTCGCGGTGCTGCCCGAGTCCTTCAGCCGGCCGATGGCAGTGCCCACCGGCATCGCCCTGATCGGTCTGGGCCTGTCCGTGTGGCGGACCAGCGGCCTCCGGGTCCCCGGCACCGACGAGGCCCCGGCCGCGGCCGTCCCGGCCACGAGCGCCGCGCCCACCCCGGTCCGATGACGACCCCACGCGCCGCGAGCCCCCGGGGCCGGACCCAGCCTCGGGGCTGGCCGGTCCCGGCCGGGCTGGTCGCGCTGTCCGCCATCCCGCTGACGGCGGGCACGCTGCGGCTCATCCAGCTCTCCGGAGGCCCGGAGACCATCCCGGCCGACGACCGGTTCACGGGGTTCCCCGCCGCACTCGTCATCCACATCCTCGGTGCCGCCGGGTTCGCCCTGATCGGGATCCTCCAGCTCGTGCCGGGCATCCGCCGCCGGCACCTCGCCTGGCACCGCCGGGCCGGCCGCGTGGTCATCGCCGCGGGCCTCGCGGTGGCCGGGTCCGCGCTGTGGCTCACCGTGTTCTACGCCCCCCAGCCCGGCACCGGCGACCTGCTCTATCTGCTGCGACTGGTGTTCTCGTCGGCGATGGTCGGCTGCATCGTGCTCGGCCTCACCGCGATCCGGCGCCGCGACGTCGCCGCCCACCGAGCCTGGATGATCCGGGCCTACGCGGTCGGCCTGGCGGCCGGTACCCAGGTCTTCACCGAAGGGGTCGGCGAAGCCCTGCTGGGCACCGGCGAGATCCGGGGCGACCTGCTGAAGGGAGCCGGCTGGGTCCTCAACCTGGCCGTCGCAGAATGGGTGATCCGCCTGCCGGCCCGGCGCCGTCGGCAGCGCCGCCGGACCGGTGGCCAGGCACCCGCAGGGGCGCTCCCATGACCGACTCGACCACCACCCCGCCCGCCCTGGTCCACCCGGTCTACGAGCTGCTCGTCGCCGGGCACCTCGACGAGCACTGGTCCGCCGTGCTCGACGACCTCCGGCTCACCCGACGCGCCGACGGGACCACGATCCTGACGGGGCCCGTGGTCGACCAGGCTCAGCTGCACGGCCTGCTGGCCCGAGTCCGCGACCTCGGCGTCACCCTGCTCTCGCTTCGGACTCTCGCCCCCCAAGAGACCAACGGTGACGGCGCGGGAGCCGCCGCGCCACCCGCGCTGGAGCGGACCCTGCGCACCGCCCGGCTCACGCTCCGCGCAGCGGCGCCCGGGGACGCCGACAGCACCTGGGACTACCGTCGCCTGGAGTCCGTCGGGGAGTGGCTGACCGAGGTGCCGGCCGACCTCGACTCATACCGGACCACCTTCGGCGAGCCTGGGCGACTGGCCGCCACCGTCATCGTCGAACGCTCTGGCCTCGTCATCGGCGACTTCATGCTCCGGGTCGAGGACGCCTGGGCCCAGCGCGAGGTCGCCCATCGGGCCAGGGGTGCCCAGGCCGAGCTCGGCTGGGTCCTCCACCCGGCGTACACCGGACACGGGTATGCCACCGAGGCCGTCCGGGCCCTCCTCGACCACTGCTTCACCGACCTGCGGGTGCACCGGGTGGTGGCGAGCTGCTTCCTGGAGAACGACGCCTCCTGGCGGCTGATGGAGCGCCTCGGCATGCGCCGGGAGGGGCACGCCGTCGCCGAGTCGCTGCACCGCTCCGGTCGGTGGCTCGACACCGTCACCTACGCCGTGCTGGTGAGCGAGTGGTCTCCTGATCCGTCCCACCCCCGGAGGTGAGCCGGGCGCCCCGAGGGGCGAATGCCCTAGGGTTTCGTCATGGGCGAAGACGTCGCGGCCCAGGAGTTCTCCCGCGCCGACCGCACCCGGCACCGGGAGAAGGTGCGGCGCTGCCTCGACGTGTTCGAGCGGATGCTGCGCGAGGCGGCCTTCGACACCGACGACCCGATGACGGGGCTCGAGGTCGAGCTGAACCTGGTCGACGAGCACGGCGACCCCGCCCTCAAGAACGCCGAGGCGCTCGAGGCGATCGCCGACCCGGCGTTCCAGACCGAGCTCGGGCAGTTCAACATCGAGATCAACGTGCCCCCGGCCAAGCTCCGCGAGGGCGGGCTGACCACCTTCGAGGAGAGCCTGCGGCGCAGCCTCAACGACGCGGAGGAGAAGTCCGCCGCGGTCGGGGCGCACCTGGTGATGATCGGGATCCTGCCCACCCTCGGTGCGGGGCACATGGCGCCGTCGGCGATCAGTGCGAACCCCCGCTACAGCCTCCTGAGCGAGCAGATCCTGCAGGCCAGGGGAGAGGACATCTCGATCGGCATCGCCGGCCACGAGGAGCGGCTGGCCACCTCCGCCGACTCGATCCTCCCCGAGGCGGCGTGCACCAGCACCCAGTTCCACGTGCAGACGGCACCGGAGGACTTCCCTGAGTACTGGAACGCCTCCCAGGTCGTCTCCGCTGTTCAGCTCGCGTTGGGCGCCAACTCGCCGTACCTCCTTGGCAAGGAGCTGTGGCGGGAGACCCGGATCCCCCTCTTCGAGCAGGCCGCCGACACTCGCAGCGAGGAGCTGAAGGCGCAGGGCGTCCGACCCCGGGTGTGGTTCGGCGAGCGGTGGGTCACCTCCGTGTTCGACCTGTTCGAGGAGAACGTCCGCTACTTCCCGGCGCTGCTGCCGATCACCGAGGAGGAGGACCCGCTGGAGGTCCTCGAGCAGGGCGGAGTGCCACAGCTGCACGAGCTGCGCCTGCACAACGGGACCATCTACCGGTGGAACCGGCCCGTCTACGACATCCAGGGCGGGGTGCCCCACCTGCGCGTGGAGAACCGGGTGCTCGCCGCCGGCCCGACGGTGGCCGACACCATCGCCAACGCCGCGTTCTACTTCGGACTGGTGCGCAACCTCGCGGAGAACGAGCGGCCGATCTGGACCCAGATGTCCTTCAGCGCCGCGGAGGAGAACTTCCACATCGCCGCCCAGGAGGGCATCGACGCTCAGCTCTACTGGCCGGGGCTCGGCCATGTCCGTGCCACCGAGCTTGTGCTGCGGCGGCTGCTGCCGCTGGCCCACCAGGGCCTGGACGCCTGGGGCGTGCCGGCCGAGGAGCGGGACCGGCTGCTCGCCATCATCGAGCAGCGCTGCCTGACCGGCCGCAACGGTGCGGAGTGGTTCGTGCGCAGGATGCAGACTCGCGAGTCGATGGACAGGTACGACGCGCTGCGGGCCACGCTGGAGGAGTACCGCGAGCGGATGCACACCAACGAGCCGGTGCACACCTGGACCTGAGTGGGGTGGGGGTCACCGCCCGGGACGCAGCCGCTTCCACTCGCGCCGGGCCCCGCTGCGGGGGTCGTACCAACCGGTCTTGGTGACCGTGACGAAGGTGGCGGAGAGGTCGACCTCGGCGAAGGCGCGGAGCACCGGGCCCAGCCACAACGCGTCCAGGTCGCACCAGGCCAGGGGTCCGGCGCGGGTCAGCCAGGCGATCGGGTCCACCGGAGGTCCGGGCGGCGGCTCAGTGCGCACCGTCAGCAGCAGCGCCCGCACCAGGTCCAGCTCGACCCCGGCGGCGCGGGCCTCGCGCAGCGCGTCGCCGCCGGCCGCCGCAGGGCGCGCGGAGCTGGGCCACCCGACGTACAGGCCGGGCGGCACCTGCCGGCGTCCGTGCTCGACCCTCGTGGCAAGCACGATGCCGCGCAGCCAGCGGTGCAGCTCGCGGGGAATGGGTTCGCGGAGGATGGGCACAGTCCCAGGGTGACCGATTCGGCGGTTGCGCGATTTCCTCGTCCACAGGCTGCCAGCCGTCGGGCACATTCGATACGGTGGCGCAGCACGTCCGGGTAGCGAGGCCGATCGGGCCAAGGAGCGAGGAGGCTGGTCAATGGGGACCGTTGTGGTCGGATACGTGTCGAAGCCCGAGGGGGATGCGGCACTGAGCCAGGCGATCGAGGAGGCCAAGCTCCGGGGCAGCAAGCTGATCGTGGTCAGCTCGCACCGCGGTGGTGAGCAGTTCGACGACACCGCCTCCCACGAGGCCGAGGTGTCCCTCGAGAAGGTGAACCAGCAGGTGCGGGACTCCGGTGTCGAGCACGAGGTGCGGCAGATGGTGCGCGGCTTCGAGCCGGCCGAGGACCTGATCAGCATCGCCGAGGCGAACGGTGCCGAGCTGATCGTGATCGGGCTGCGGCGCCGGTCGCCGGTCGGGAAGCTGATCCTCGGCAGCAACGCGCAACGGGTCCTGCTCGACGCCCACTGCCCGGTGCTCGCCGTCAAGGCCACGGACGACTAAGCCAGGGCGAGGGCCGAACCACCGCGCTAGAGCCCCGCACACGCACGCAGCGCGGCGAGCTCGGTCCGGACGTCGGCGGCTGCCGACGTACTCAGCGGTCGAGGCAGACCGTCAGCGTCGATCCGGGCCGGCTCCCAGGCCGTGTCGGTGACCTTCGCCCGTCCGGCGGGGCTCCGGGCGGGCTGCACGGTCAGGGTCAGCACCCCCGTGACCGAGGTCGCGTCGGAGGCCTGGGTGTACCAGACGTAGTTGCCCAGCCCGTACGCCACGTAGCCGTCAGCCAGTCTCCCGGCGCCCTGGAGCCGGTGACTGTGGCTGCCCACGACGATGTCGGCTCCGGTGGCGACGAGGTCTGCGGCCAGGGAACGCTGAGCCCGGGTGGGGCAGCGCTCGCCCTGGACGCCCCAATGCATGTAGACGACCAGCACGTCGGCGGTCCGGTCGGCCCGCGCCACGGCCCGCAGCAGGCCGGCCGGGCGGATGGCGTCCGCGGTGCCGGGTGAGTCGGCCCTCGCGGCCCAGTGCCCGGTCGGGTCGGCAGTGGGGTCGTCGTCGGCGACGGTGGCCCCGATGACGAGTACGGCGGTGCCCTCGACGTCGACTCGAGCCGGGCGGAACGCCTCCGCGGCGTTCCGCCCGATCCCGACCACGGCCAGCGGCGGATCGGTCCGGGACGCCGCCTCGATGGCACGGAACGTCCCGGCCAGCGGCGCTCGACCGAAGTCGAGGGCATGGTTGTTGGCCAGGGTCACCACGTCGATGCCGGCTGCCGAGAGGGCGGTGAACGCCGTGGTCGGCGCCTGGAAGGTGTAGCGCTTGCCGGGCTCGGGCCGGCCACCGGTGCCGACGGAGGTCTCCAGGTTGACGATCGCGACGTCCGCGGCGGCCAGCGTCCGGGTCACCGGCGCCAGCGCGGTCTCGGGATCGGAGAGGCGGTCGCGCAGCACCCCCTCGAAGTGCACGTCGCCGGCGACGGCGATCGTGACCCGCCCCGGGGCCGGCTCGGGGTCGGGGGAGGCTGGCGCGCTGGTGGTCGGGGCCGCCGAGGGCGGAGGGTCCGAGGGCTGCTGCGCCGACGGATCAGCCGACGTACACGCCACCGTCGCCGCCAGGACGATCCCGCCGACGGGGCTGGCGGCGCGGCTGAGGCGGAACCGCGATCCCATGCGCTCGACCCTACTGTCGCCGGAGGGCAGCGCCCGGGGTGCACAGGCATGGGGCACGATGGGCTCATGTCGTTCCAGATGACAGGGCTTGCCGAGGCCGATGAGGTGCTCGACCGGCACCCGTTCGCGGTCGTGGTCGGGATGATGCTGGACCAGCAGTACGGGATGGAGCACGCCTTCCGCGGCGGCTGGAAGGTGCTGACCCGGTTCGGGACGCTCGATCCGGCAGCCATCGCCGACGCCGAGCCGGAGGCGTTCAAGGAGCTGTGCAGCCAGCCGCCGGCCATCCACCGCTTCCCCGGCTCGATGGCGGCCCGACTGCAGGAGCTGGCGGCCCTGGTCGAGTCGCGGTACGACGGCGACGTGACCCGGCTCTGGACCGAGGCAGCCACCGGGACCGAGCTGTTCGCACGAGTCCAGGAGCTCCCCGGCTTCGGGAAGCAGAAGGCGCAGATCTTCGTCGCGCTGCTGGCCAAGCAGGTCGGAGTGCGGCCGCCGGGCTGGGAGGCCGTCGCCGGGGACTACGCGCTCGAGGGCTACCGGTCGGTCGCCGACGTCGTCGACGAGGCGTCGCTGCGCAAGGTCCGCGAGTTCAAGAAGGCGAAGAAGGCCGCCGCCGGTCAGACCTGACCGGGCGCCTGCTGCGGGGGGTCCCGGGGGATGCATGATCCATTGGGCTGGCGTGGCAGAATGATCGACGCGGCTCTTGACGTTACCGGGTCTTGCCGCGCCCCGATGCCGTTGACGAGAGGTGTTCGTGTCCTCGAACGCACGTAAGACCAGCACCGCCAAGCCACCCGCGAAGAAGGCAGCGAGGTCCACCAGCACCAAGTCCGCCCCAGCCAAGTCCGGGACCGCGAAGTCGAGCACCGCGACCAAGGCCGCGCCGAAGAAGGCGGCCGCCCGGCCCGCCGCCACGCCGGCCCCGGCCAAGTCGGCCCCCGCCAAGTCGGCCCCCGCCAAGTCGGCTCCGGCCAAGACTGCCAAGAAGGCGCCCGCCGCCAAGGCACCCGCGAAGGCTCCGGTCGCCAAGACCGCGAAGACCGCGCCGGCCAAGTCGGCGCCCGCTAAGCCGGCCCCGGCCAAGAAGGCGGCCGCGACCAAGGCCCCGGCCAAGAAGGCCGCGGGCAGGCCGGCCCCCTCGGAGCAGGCCGCCGCCGTCGCCGTCGTGGAGATCGGCACGGCCGTCGTGGGGCCGGACGGCAAGAAGGTCCTTCCCGACATCGACGACGCCCAGTTCGAGAAGGACGTCGCGACGGACCCCACCATCAAGGACGACGAGCAGAGCGCGTTCGTGGTCTCGGAGGCCGACGACACTGACGAGCCCGAGCAGCAGGTCCTGGTCGCGGGCGCGACCGCTGACCCGGTCAAGGACTACCTCAAGCAGATCGGCAAGGTGCCGCTGCTCAACGCCGAGATGGAGGTCGAGCTCGCCAAGCGGATCGAGGCCGGCCTCTTCAGCGAGGAGAAGCTCGGCAAGGGCGGCAAGATCAGCGACAAGATGCTCGAGGAGCTCGAGTGGATCTCTGAGGACGGGCGGCGAGCGAAGAACCACCTGCTCGAGGCCAACCTCCGGCTGGTCGTGAGCCTCGCCAAGCGGTACACCGGGCGCGGCATGCTCTTCCTGGACCTGATCCAGGAGGGCAACCTCGGCCTGATCCGCGCCGTGGAGAAGTTCGACTACACCAAGGGGTACAAGTTCTCGACGTACGCCACCTGGTGGATCCGGCAGGCGATCACCCGCGCGATGGCCGACCAGGCCCGCACCATCCGGATCCCGGTGCACATGGTCGAGGTGATCAACAAGCTCGCCCGCGTGCAGCGGCAGATGCTGCAGGACCTCGGGCGCGAGCCCACCCCGGAGGAGCTCGCCAAGGAGCTCGACATGACCCCGGAGAAGGTCATCGAGGTCCAGAAGTACGGCCGCGAGCCGATCTCGCTGCATACCCCGCTCGGTGAGGACGGCGACTCCGAGTTCGGGGACCTGATCGAGGACTCCGAGGCCATCGTCCCCGCCGACGCGGTCAGCTTCACCCTGCTCCAGGAGCAGCTCCACGCCGTGCTCGACACGCTGTCCGAGCGGGAGGCGGGGGTGGTCTCGATGCGGTTCGGCCTCACCGACGGCCAGCCCAAGACGCTGGACGAGATCGGCAAGGTGTACGGCGTGACCCGCGAGCGGATCCGCCAGATCGAGTCGAAGACGATGTCGAAGTTGCGTCACCCGTCCCGCTCCCAGGTCCTCCGCGACTACCTGGACTGACGCCGCCCGCGGACCTCATACGCGCCGCCGCCCGCGGACGTCATACGTTTCGTGGAGACGGGTGCTCCGTCCGGATGACGTCCCCGTGATCGCGGGGGGTTGCTAACGTCGCAGGGTGTGGTGCGAGCGATGCGGGTGCCGGGGGTGCTGCTGGTCGCCGCCCTGCTGACCGGCTGCACTGAGTCGTCACCTGACGACGGGGCCGCCTCCACCCCCGCCGCTGCGAGCGAGTCGACGGAGTCGACCGAACTGGCCGCACCGACCGAACCGGCCGCACCGACCGAGCCGGCCGTGGAGTCGGTGCGCCCGGCGCACTTCGATCGGGCCACCGCGCTGGCGACCGTGCGGCACCTCGCGGGCCGGATCGGCCCCCGCCAGGCCACCGGGCCGGCCTACCGTCGCGCCGCCGACTGGGTGGCCTCCCGGCTGGAGAGCCTGGGGTACGACGTCGAGCGCCATCGCTTCCCGGTCCCGGGAGGGAACTCGTGGGGCGTTCCGGTCGACGCCGGCCGGTCGCAGAGCGTGGTCGCGGTGCCGCCCGGCACCGACCTGCGGGCGCCGTACCTGCTGGTCGGTGCGCACCTCGACACCGTCCCGCAGGCTCCGGGCGCGGAGGACAACGCCTCCGGGGTGGCGGTCATGGTCGCTGCGGCGGAGGCCGTCGCCACCCGGAGGACCCGGTTGCCGGTGGTCTTCGTGGCGTTCGGTGCGGAGGAGCCGCGCGGGCCGACCGACGCCGACCACCACTACGGCTCGCGAGCCTGGGTGGCCGACCTGGGCCGAGCCGAGAGACGGGCGCTGCGCGGGATGCTGTCGCTGGACCGGGTCGGCGTCGGCACCGTGGTCCCGGTGTGCTCGGCCGAAGGTGGACGGGACGCGGCGCAGGCGGCGGCCCTGCGGGCCGGGAACCGGGCCCGGGTGCCGGTCGCCGCCTGCGTGAACCGGTCCAGCGACCACTGGTCGTTCGTGCGCGCGGGGCTGCCGGGCGTGCGGATCGGCGGCACCTCCTTCGCCGGGTACCACAGCCCGGGCGACGTCCCTGCCGTCGTCGATCCCGGTCAGCTCGACCGCACCGGTCGACTCGTCCTGGCCTGGCTGGCCGCTCGCTGAGCGGGAGTGGGCGCCCGGCGCCGATGCAACCTTCCGAGGCCCGGCGGTATCTGAGGGGCAGGAGTCGTGTCCTGACAGCAGGCACGCCGCTCACGAGGGGGACCACCGATGAACCGCACTCTTGCCGTCCGCACCGCCACCGTGGCCACGCTCGCCGGGCTGGGCCTCGGCCTCGCGCCGGCCGCCCACGCCGAGACCGTCGGCATCACCGACCCGGCCGACGCGTCGGGATCGCTCAACGACATCCGCCAGGTGACCGCCGGCCACCAGGCCAAGCGGCTGGTGGTGCGCGTCGGGGTCACCGACCTCAAGGCCACCAGCGACGCCGGACCCGCCAGCATGGCTCTGTTCGTGGACACCGACGCCTCGAAGCCCGGTCCCGAGTTCCGGCTGGGCACGGGGTTGTACGCCGGCACCGACTACCAGCTGGTCCGGATGAAGGACTGGAAGGCCCAGGGGGGCCCGCTCTCGTGTGCCCACCAGGTCGACCTCGAGCGCACGAAGGATCTGGTTCGCTTCAAGATCCGGCGTGGCTGCCTGGGCTCGCCCGACGAGCTCCGGGTGGGCGTGAAGATGGTCGACAACTACGACAGCTCCCACCCGATCACCGACTGGCTGAAGGGTCCGCGGAAGTTCACCCGCTGGCTGTCGCAGGGCTGAGGCCGGGGTCGCGCCGAGC
>CAZKEZ010000037.1:0-24091 GCA_964551905.1 uncultured Nocardioides sp.
GGAGCCGGGCCACCCACTTGGCCGGCTCGCGCACCATCACCCGCGGGTCGTGCAGGGCGCCGGTGACGAGCAGCGGCGGGCGGCTGCCCGCGGGCGGTGGGTTCTCGTACGGCGAGTAGGCGAGCATCCAGTCGAACTCCTCGCGGACCCGGGGGTCGCCCCACTCCTCCCACTCGGTGACGGTGAGGGGGGTCGTCTCGTCGAACATCGTCGTGACCACGTCGACGAACGGGACCTCGGCCACCACGCCGCACCAGCGATCGGGGCGCTGCGAGAACACCGCGCCCTGGAGGAGCCCGCCGGCGCTGAGACCCCGGGTGGCAATGCCCTTAGGGTCGACGAGGCCGGAGGTCGCCAGCCCGTCGGCGACGGCGATATGGTCGTCGAAGGTGTGCTGCTTGTGGGCGAGCTTGCCGTCGAGGTACCACTGCCGGCCCATCTCGCCGCCCCCGCGCAGGTGCGCGAAGACGTAGACCACGCCCCGGTCCAGCAGGCTGGGTAGCGCCGGGTCCCACTCGGGCTCGAACACGGCCTCGTAGGAGCCGTACCCGTAGACGAGTGCGGGCGCCGTCCCGTCCAGCGGGGTGTCCGGATGCCGCATCAGGGTCGCCGGCACCGGGGTGCCGTCGACGGAGGGAAAGGTCCGGCGCTCGACCAGGTAGCCGGACGGGTCGTGCCCGGGCGCCTCCTGCCGCCGCAGGACGCGGACCTCTCCGGTGCCCAGGTCCCACTCCCGCCAGGCGACGGGGTGCAGCCAGGACTCGTCGTGCACGGTCACCGTCGCGTCGTCGTACAGCGGGCTGGTGTCGATGGCGACCTCGCCGGCGGGGAACACGCTGCGCACCACCTGGGGCCCGGACCGGCCAGCCAGGTCGTCGTGCGCCACCAGCTCCAGCAGCTGGGTCCCTCCTCGCCGGAGGGTGAGCACCACCCCGGCGTCGAACGCGTCGGCGCGCAGCAGCCGGTCGGCGGGGTTCTCGGGGCGGGCCACCGTCCAGGCGGTCGCGTCCTGGTCGGCGGCCGTGGGGAGTGGCGCCGTCATCAGCCGGAACTCGACGGCGTCGTCGTTGGTCACCACCAGCAGGTCGGTCGAGCCGTCCGCCAGTCGCCGGGGCTCGGCGTGGTAGCGCACCCCCGGCCGGCGACCGCCCACCGAGCGGGCTGCGCCGGGGTCCGCGGGGTCCAGCACCCACACCTCGCTGGTGCTGTTGGACTCGCTCCAGATCACGATCACCCCGAGCCGGGACGCGCGCACGCTCACCTCGAAGCGCTGGTCCGGCTCCTCGAGCACCAGCTGGTCCTGGGACACGGGGGTGCCCAGTCGGTGCCGCCAGACCTGGAAGGGCCGGTAGGCGTCGTCGTGCACCGTGTAGAGGAAGTGCGCGGAGTCGGCCTCCCAGGCGCCCCCGTAGTAGGTGCGTGGCACCGTGTCGTCGAGGTCGTGGCCCGAGCCGAGTTCGCGGAACCGCAGCTCGAACACCTCGTCGCCGGTGGTGTCGACCGAGTAGGCGAGCAGCTCCTCGTCGGGGCTGACCTCCGTGAGTCCCAGGTCGAGGTAGCCGCTGTCGGTCACCAGGTCATTGGGGTCCAGCACCACCTCAGGCGCACGATTTCCGTCGTCCTCCGGCACCCGGGAGGATGAATCAGTCGCCGAAGCCGGGTCCGGCACGCGGATTTCTCGCAACAGTTCGGCATAGTCACTTCCCGCCGCGTGCCGCGTGTAGTAGGAAAAGCGGGTACGGCGCCACGAGGAGGACCGGTCCACCGGCGCCAGCCGTGACACCATCTCGTCCCGAAGGGTCGAGCCGAAGGGAATCAGATGCGCAACGGACCTGTCGTACCACCCACGCTCCGCGACCAGATGGGCGAGCAACTCGGGGGAGTCGGGGTCGTTCATCCAGAAGTAGGGATCCGGTCGCGGCACTCCGTGCTCGGTGTGCTCATGCGGCCGAAGGCGCGCGACGGGCGGCTGGTCCGGGGGCGGCGAGGTCACGGGCGTCAAGGTACCCGTGGCCGCCTGCTCGCCGCAGCCGCGATTGCCCTCGGCCTGCTCGCACCGCTGCTGGCCCTCGGGCCGCAGCCGGCGCAGGCCGCCGAGGAGGAGACGATCTTCACCGTCGGTCTGACCAACGAGGTCGACTCGTTCAACCCCTTCCTCGGCATCGAGGCGGAGTCGTTCGAGATGTGGGGCCTGATGTATGACTACCTCATCGGCTACTCGATGGAGGACATGTCGATCGAGGCGAGCGGGCTGGCCACCGAGTGGGAGACCTCCGAGGACGGTCTGACCTGGACCTTCACCATCACCGACGAGGCCCAGTGGTCCGACGGGGAGCCGCTCACCGCGGCCGACGTCGCCTACACCCTCAACCGGATCCTCGACGGCGGCCCCGAGGCGGCGACGTGGGGCTCCTACCTCGGCGGGGTCGAGGAGATCACTGCCCCCGACGACACGACCGTAGTCCTCTCGCTCAAGCAGCCCAATGCGGTGCTGCCACTCCTGCCGATCCCGATCGTCCCCGAGCACATCTGGAAGGACGTCGACGACAAGGAGGTCAAGAGCTACGCCAACGAGCCGACCGACGGTCAGCCGGTCGTGGGCTCCGGGCCGTTCCGGCTGATCGAGGGCACCGCCGGTGGGTCGCAGTACCGCTTCGAGGTCAACCCCGACTACTGGAAGGGCGTCCCCCACATCGACGGGGTGAACTTCCGGGTATTCAAGGCCGAGGATCCGGCCGCACAAGCACTGATCAAGGGCGAGATCGACTTCGCCGAGGAGATCAGCGCGTTGGTCGTCGACCGGCTCTCGCAGGAGGACAACATCGAGACCAACCTCGGGCTCTCCCCGTCGTTCAACGAGATCGCGTTCAACACCGGATCGATCGACCTCGAGACCGGGGAACCGATGGGTGACCCGAACCCGGCCGTGCTCGACGCCAACTTCCGGCACGCCCTGGGCTATGCCCTGAACCTCGACGACATCGTTGAGAAGGCCTACCAGGGCGCCGGCGACCCCGGCACGGTGATCGTGCCGCCGTCCTACGCGACCTTCCACTACGAGGTCCCCGAGGAGGAGCGCTTCACCTTCGACCTCGAGCGGGCCGGGGAGCTGCTCGACGAGGCCGGCTACACCATGGGTGATGACGGGCTGCGGACCATGCCCGACGGCAGCCCGATGGAGCCGCTGCGGCTGCACGCCCGCTCGGACTCGAGCTCCTCGCGCGACGTGATGGCGTTCTTCAACGGCTGGCTCGAAGAGCTCGGCATCGCGTCCGAGGTGATCCCGGTCGAGTCCAGCAAGCTGACCCAGATCATCCTCGACGGCGAGTTCGACGCCTTCGAGTGGGGCTGGTACGTCGAGCCGGACCCGGACTCGATGCTGTCGTACATGACCTGCGGCCAGCTCGGCAACTGGTCGGACTCGTGGTACTGCAACGAGGAGTACGACGACCTCTACGAGGCCCAGCGCATCGAGCTCGACGACGAGAAGCGCGTGGAGATGATCCACGAGATGCAGGCGATCCTCTACCGCGACTCGCCGTACCTCGTCACCACCTACGACAAGACCGGCGCCGCGGTGCGCAGCGACCGGTTCGCCTGCTTCGTCCCGCAGCCCGACCCGGGCGGGGTGTGGCTCCAGCAGTACGGAACGTACAACTACCAGAACATCCGACCGGCCGCCGAGGCCGGCGACTGCGGTGGCGTCGAGGGTGCCACCCAGGCCGCCGCAGCCTCCGACGAAGACTCCGGTGGCAACGGGGTGCTGATCGGCCTCGGCATCGCCGTGCTGGCGGCCCTGGGCATCGGCGGCGTGGTCATGATGCGGCGCCGGGGCACCTCCGAGGACCGCGAGTGAGCGACGGGGGCCGCCGGTGACGCTGGTCACCCAGGCCACCGAGCTGGCGGCCGGCCCGGAGCCGGCCGCCGGCTCCCGTTGGCGGGGCTACGGCCGCTACCTCGCGGTCAAGGTGCTCGGCTCGCTGGGCAGCCTGTTCTTCATGCTGGTGGTCAGCTTCTTCCTGTTCCGGGTGCTGCCCGGCGACCCCGCCCGCACTCTGGGGCGGGGCCGGTACACCACCCCCGAGCAGCTCGACGAGTTCCGACGCGCCTACGGCCTGGACAAGTCGATGTGGGAGCAGTTCGTCATCTACTTCAAGGGCATCTTCACCGGCGACCTCGGGGTCTCGCTCAGCTTCCGGGTCCCGGTCACCGACCTGATCAAGGACTCGATCGGCCCCACCCTGCTGCTCGTCGGCACCTCCACCATCCTGGCGGCGGTCATCGGCATCTGGATCGGGGTGCGTGGTGGCTGGAACCGTGGCGGCAAGTTCGACCAGACCTCGACCGCCACCTCGCTGACCCTCTACTCGATGCCGGAGTGGTGGCTGGGCCTGCTGCTGATCATGACGCTGGCCGTGGGCATCGGGCCGATCCCGGGCATGTTCCCCACCAACGGGCTGCACTCGGACGGCATGGATCCGTGGACCCTGGAGGGGATCCTGGACACGGCCTGGCACCTCATCCTGCCGGTCACCACGCTGACCCTGGCCTACCTCGCGGACTATGCGCTCATCATGCGCAGCTCCATCCTCGGCGAGCTGCGGGAGGACTACCTCACCACCGCCCGGGCCAAGGGACTGCGCGACATCCAGGTGCGGAACCGGCACGCCGTACGCAACGCCATGCTCCCGACCACCACCGTGCTCGCGCTCAGCATCGGGTTCGCGCTGGGCGGAGCGATCACCATCGAGACGGTCTTCTCGATCCCCGGGCTCGGGCTATTGGCGACCGAGGCGCTGGTGTATCCCGACTTCCCGGTGCTCCAGGGCACCTTCCTGGTCGCGACCACGGCGGTCATCCTGGCCAACCTGGCGGCCAACCTGGTGTACGGCGTCCTCGACCCCCGGGTGCGGACATGAGCACCCCGACCCCCGAGCGGCTCACCCCCCGCCAGCTCAGCCGGCAGCGGCGCCGCGAGGCGTGGTCGCGCTCGTGGCGGGTGTTCCGCTCGCACCGGTCCGGGATGGCCGGCCTGATCGTGCTGGGGATCTTCATCGTGCTCGCCCTGGCGGCGCCGCTGCTCGCCGACCCCGAGGTGCTCGAGGTGACCACCGCACCCGGCGGCGTGCTCGAACCCCCGTCCTCGGAGTTCTGGCTGGGCACCGACGACAACGGTCGGCCGATCCTCGCCTCCCTGATCTGGGGGGCCCGCATCTCCTTGCTCGTCGGGCTCGTCGCCACCGCGATCTCGATGGTGCTGGGCACCCTGATCGGACTCACTTCGGGCTACCTGACCGGGTGGCCGGCCGCGGTCCTGTTCCGCTTCACCGAGTGGTTCCTGGTGCTGCCGTTCCTGCCGCTCGCGCTCGTGATGGCCGTCGTGCTCGGGCCGTCGCTGGGGACCATCATCATCGTCATCGGCGTGACCTCCTGGCCCGGCACCGCCCTGCTGATCCGCAGCCAGACGCTGTCGGTCAAGGAGCGCGCCTACCTCGAGAGGTCACGGGTGCTCGGGGCGGGTCGCAGCTCGCAGGTGTACCGCCACATCCTGCCCAACGTGATGCCGATGGTCTTCGCGAACACCACCCTGACCGTGGCGGTGGCGATCCTCACCGAGACCACGCTGAGCTTCCTGGGGCTCGGCGACCCGACCCGCATCTCCTGGGGGACCATGCTCAACGACGCGTTCGACGTGGGTGCGACCACCGCCGGGGCCTGGTGGTTCATCATCCCGCCCGGCCTCTGCGTGGTGTTCGTCGTGCTCGCCTTCACCCTCATCGGTAAGGCGATCGAGGAGATCCTGGACCCGAGGCTGCGGGAACGATGACCGAGCTGCTGCATCTCGACGACGTGTCGGTGACCTACCGCACCGAGGGTGGCGCCCTGCCCGCGGTCCGCCACGTCGACCTCACCGTGCGGCGCGGCGAGATCGTCGGGGTGGCCGGGGAGTCCGGGTGCGGAAAGTCGACACTCGTCAGCACGGTGCTGCGCCTCCAGCCGGACAACGCCACGGTGGACGGCCGGGTTCTCGTCGATGGCGAGGACGTCATGGCGATGCGCTGGGGTGCCCTGCGCGCGCTGCGCTGGGCGGGCGCCTCGATCGTGTTCCAGGGCGCCCTGCATTCGCTGAACCCGGTCCAGCGGATCGGGCGACAGATCGCCGAGCCGATCGAGATCCACGAGCCCGACCTGTCCCGCGACGAGGTCGACCAGCGAGTGGGCGAGCTGCTCGAAGAGGTCGGGCTCGCCAAGGGTCGGGCTCGCGCCTACCCGCACCAGATCTCCGGCGGACAGCGGCAGCGGGTGATGATCGCGATGGCCCTCGCCTGCCGCCCACAGCTGATCGTCGCCGACGAGCCGACGACCGCCCTCGACGTGATGGTGCAGGCCCAGGTGCTCGACGTACTCGCCGATCTGGTGCGGACTCGCGACGTCGGCATGCTCATCATCAGCCACGACCTGTCCGTGCTCGCCGACCTGTGCGACCGGATCACCGTCATGTACGCCGGGCGGGTGGTGGAGCACGGACCGGCGGCCGCGGTGTTCGGCCGGTCCCTGCACCCCTACACGGGCGCGCTGTCTGCGGCGTTCCCGAAGGTCGGCGACCCTGCTGCTCGCTACGCCCCGGCCGGACTGCCCGGGGACCCGCCGGACCCGCGCGATCTGCCGGTGGGCTGCTCGTTCGCGCCGCGGTGCCCCCGGGCCGTCGACCGGTGCCGGGAGGAGACCCCCGCGCTGGAGGAGCACAGCGAGGGGCGATGGGCGGCGTGCCTGCGCGTGGGAGAGCCGTGAGCGGCCTGCTCGAGGCGTCCGGCGCGTCGGTGGTCTACCGCAACCGCGCCGGCGTCGAGGCCCGGGCCCTGGACGGTGCCGACGTTGAGCTGCGGCCCGGCGAGATCCTGGCGCTGGTGGGGGAGTCGGGCTCGGGGAAGACGACCCTCGCCCGCACCATGATGGGTCTGGAGCGACCGACGACCGGGGAGGTCCGCTTCGAAGGCCAGCCGCTGTCGTACTCGATCCGCAGCCTGCGTGCGTTCCGGCGTCGGGTGCAGATGATCCTCCAGGACCCTGCGGGGGCCCTCAATCCGCGCCACACCGTCTACGAGTCGGTGGCCGAGGGGCTGCGGCTGCACGACATGGTCAAGCGGGACGAGGAGGGTCGTAACGAGTCGGAGCTGGTGGCGGCGGCGCTGTCGTCGGCCGGGCTGCGCCCTCCGGAGGGGTTGTTCCTGCGGTACCCCCACGAGCTCTCCGGCGGGCAGCGGCAGCGGGTGCTCATCGCCGGCGCGCTGGCCCTGCGGCCCCAGCTGCTCATCGCAGACGAGCCGGTGTCCTCCCTCGACGCCTCCATCCGCGGCGAGATCCTGGCCCTGCTGCTGCGGCTGCGCGAGGAGATGGGGCTCGGGGTCCTCGTCGTGACCCACGACCTCGGGCTGGCCTGGAACATCGCGGACCGGATCGCCGTCATGTACCTGGGCCGCGTGGTCGAGTCCGGCCCCACCGAGGAGGTGCTGTCCAACCCGCAGCACCCCTACACCCAGGCGCTGCTCTCCGTCGTGCCCGAGATCGAACGGATCGAGCCGATCGTGCTCCGCGGTGAGATCCCCGACCCCACCCGCGTCCCCGCGGGGTGTCGCTTCCACCCGCGCTGTCCGGCGCTGGCCGACGGCTCCGCCGACGCCGTCGCCGCGCTCTGCCGCGGGGAGCGCCTCGAGATCCTGCCCGCGTCGCCCACCGGGCATCACGTCGCCTGCCACCTGGTGGCCGCCCGGGCGGCAGCGGTCGCGGATGGCTGAGCGGCCCGAGCGGTTCGACCACGTCGTCGTCGGACTGGGGGCCTTGGGGTCCGCCGCCGCCTACCAGCTGGCCCGGCGTGGCCGGCGCGTCGTCGGGCTCGAGCAGTTCCCGCTCGGGCATGACCGGGGCGCCTCCCACGACACCAGCCGGATCCTGCGGCACAGCTACCACACCCCCGGCTACGTGCGGCTCACCGCGGAGGCCTACGACGACTGGGCGGACCTGGAGGCCGACTCCGGCGAGTCGCTCGTGACGGTGGTCGGAGGCTTGGACCTCTTCCCCCGCGACTCCGCGATCCCGATCACCGACTACGTCGGCTCGCTCACCGCGGAAGGCATCGACCACCAGCTTCTCGACGTGGCCGCGCTCCGCGGGCGGTGGCCGCAGTTCTCGCTCCCGGAGGGAACGGTCGGGCTCTACCAGGCGCGCGGCGCCATCGTGCCCGCCGGGCGGGGAACGGCGCTGCTGCAACGGCGGGCAGGGGAGTACGGCGCGGTGCTGCGCGATGAGTCCCCGGTGACCGGGGTGCGGTCGACGGCCGACGGGGTGGAGGTGACCGCCGGGGGTGTCACCTACGTCGCCGACTCAGTCGTGGTCTGCGCGGACGCGTGGACGAACGGGGTCCTGGCCCACCTCGACCACACGGTGCCGCTCACCACGACCCTCGAGCAGGTCACCTACTTCGCGCCACCGGACCCCACGCCGTTCCAGCAAGACCGGCTGCCGCTGTGGATCTGGATGGACGAGCCGTGCTTCTACGGATTCCCCAGCTACGGCGAGGCCACGATCAAGGCCGCCCAGGACTGCGGCGGGCCGGCGGTCGACCCGGACCGCCGTACTCACGAGCCGGACGCGGCCATGGAGTCGCTGCTTGCCGACCACGTCGCCCGGACGCTGCCCGGCTCGGGTCCGGCCGTGCGATCCCTGCGGTGCCAGTACACGCTGACGCCGGACCGCGACTTCGTCATCGACGCGGTGCCGGAGCACCCGCGCGTATGGGTGGGGCTCGGGGCCGCCCACGGTTTCAAGTTCGCTCCCACCTTCGGCCGGATCCTGGCCGACCTCGCCACCGCCGGCACGACCACCTCGGACGTCTCGGCCTTCGGCTTCGACCGCCCCGGCCTGACCGACCCCGCCTTCGAGGCGAACTGGATGGTCTGAGGGATCAGCGGGGGATGGTCTCGGTCCAGGTCCGCTCGGAGACGATCTCGTCCTCCCGGGTCGCCACGGTGGCGATGTGGACGTCGTACCCCTCGACCCCGATCGCCACCGACATGGTCGAGCGGACCCGGACGTCGACGCCGGGCCAGGACAGGTCGTACGTCGTGTCGGCGTGCGCCACCTGGCCGAAGTCCTCGGTGTTGACGCTGACCTCGCCGAGGTAGGACTCGCGGGCGTGCCCGTCGTACGGCGTGGGGTACGCGGAGACCTGACGGGTCACCGCGGTCGTGGTGTGCGCCAGGACGTCGTGGCGGATCTCCCAGCCGGCCCCGTCGGCCGACTCGGAGGAGTGCTCGGCCCCCGCCGTGAACGTCGGCGTCGAGTGTTCCCCGGTGAGCACCGGCAGCTCCAGCTCGCCGGTGACGGTGAGCGTCACGGGCTCCGGCGGAGCGATGGTGTTCGGCCAGTCGGAGCCGGCGATGGACACCCGCAACACGTTGCCGGGAGACCACTCGAACGCGCACGCATCGAGATCGAGCACCACCTCGACCGGCTCGCCCGGTTCGAGGGGACGCGGGGGTCGGTGCACGCCGTCGCGGAAGGTCAGGTCCACCGTCCCGCGCGACACCAGGGCGGAGACGCCATCGGGGAAGACGTCGCACAGCTTCACCGACAGGGAGGCCAGCGGCCGGTCCGCGGTGACGGTGAGCCGGGCCACCGGATGACCCACCACGGGACCGGCCGGGGGATCGGCGTCCCAGGTCAGGGACCGGGCGTCGTCGAGGCGCTGGTCGCCGGACTGGCCCCAGGGCAGGTGCCCGGCACAGTCGATCCACGCCGCGGTGCCCGTGTCGGCCGCCACGACCAGGGACCGCGGGCCGGGCAGCGGCACGAGACAGGGCTCGGTCGGCGGCACCGACGGCAGCCGCAGCCAGCGCCCGGCGTGCAGGTCGAGGTCGATGGCGGGGCGGGTGGAGGAGCGGATGAACACGTCGCAGCCGTCCTTGTCGTCACCGCGCCCGCGCAGCCAGCGGTCGAACCAGGCACCGAGCTCGGTGTCGAGGTCGATCCTCGGCCCCGGCATGGCCGTGCCGGGATCCGCGTGTGCCCAGGGGCCGGCGAGCAGCCGGTGCGGCACGCCGGCCTCGGCCAGCCGCGCGACCGTGCGGAAGGAGTTGTTGCGGTAGCCGTCGGCCCATCCGGCCACCAGCATGACCGGGCACTCGATCCGCTCGTAGCCGCGCAGCGAGCCGTCGAGACGGACCGACCCGTGGTTCCAGTACGGCCCGTGCCGGTTCTCCCGCAGCCAGGTCAGCACCCACGGCTCGTTCGTGTCGAGCCGGCGCAGCCACTCGTCCTCCCAGCCCTCGCCCCAGAGCGCGGGCACCGGGGGCAGCACGCACATGGCGGTCATGTAGTGGCAGTAGTCGACGAGGTCGACGAGCTTCAACGCCGCGCCGCGCCAGTGCACGTCGTCGGTCCAGCGGTCGTCGGTGGCGAAGATCGCGCAGATCGCCTTCAGGGCGGGGGGTCGCTCGCAGGCCAGCTGGAGGGCGTTGAAGCCCGAGTAGGACGTACCCCACATCCCCACGTTCCCGTCGCACCAGCCCTGGGCGGCCAGCCAGGCGATCACCTCGACCAGGTCCCGCTGCTCCTCGGTCGGGTACTCATCGACGGCGTCTCCGCCCGATGAGCCGGTGCCGCGTACGTCGACCCGGCACACCGCGTAGCCGAACCGGTCGCGCAGCCCGACGTAGCTCTCCTGGTACGACGAGGTGAGGTCGTCCTTGCGGTAGGGGAGCGCCTCGAGCAGGCACGGCTGGGGGCCCGACTCCGCTGGGGGGAGGTAGAGCGTGGCCGCCAGCTCGACGCCGTCGGCCATGGGGAGCCGGACCTCGCGGATGGTCGGCTCGGTGCTGGGATCGCTCATGCGCTGCTGTCCAGGACCGGTGAGAGCAGGTCCAGGACCTGCGGCGTGTGGAGCGTCTCGCTGCTGTTGCCCGACCGGCCGACCACCGTCGGTGCGGCGAACATGGAGTTGAGCACGGCCTCCTCGCTCGCCTCGACGACGGCCGCGAAGAGCGGGTCCAGGGCCCGGCCGACCACCGACGGGGTCTCCTCGTAGCGGCCGTTGCGGTCGGTCCGGACGCCGGTGCCGAACCCCATGAAGATCTCCCCGCTGCCGTGGTGGGCCACCGACCCGGTCCGGGCCAGGCCGAGCCCGACCCGGCGGGCCAGCCGGGCGCAGGACGCGCCGTCCACCGCCGCGTCGGTCACCACCAGCCCGATGCATGAGCCCGCGGGTGCACTCGGTCCGGCGGTGGCCATCGGGACGTGGCGCCCGACCGGGACGCCGGCCACCACGCACTCCGCACGCGACCCGAAGTTGGTCATCAGCAGCACCGCGACCGTGTGGCCCTCGGCGGTCACCCGGGACGCCGTACCGATCCCGCCCTTGAACTCGAAGCAGGACATCCCGGTCCCCGACCCGACTGCGCCCTCGTCCGGCGGCGCCGAGGCGCCGCGTGAGGCCAGCGCGGCCTCGTGGGCGGCGACCACGTCCTCGTGCTCGACCTGCATCCGCCGGGCGTCGTTGAGGAAGGAGTCGTCGCACTCGGCGACAACGGGGATGATGAAGTCCTCCGCCACCTCCGGATGCCGTTCGAGGGCGATCCGGCACGCGGAGTCGTAGACCCGGCCCAACTGCAGCGTGGAGGTCAGGTAGACCGGGGTCTCGGCCATCCCCCACTCGGCCGCGGTGATGAACCCGGTGCACTCGCCAGCCCCGTTCAGCACCGCGCCGCCGGCCGGCAGCGGCCGGTGGAAGGCGTCGTCGGCGAGCAGCAGCACCGTCACCCCGGTCCGGGCCCGACCGCGGCCCACCGGCGGGTCCGGCTCGTCGCGCCAGAGCGTCGTTTGTCCGACGCCGACGCCGGCGACGTCGAGCACCGAGTTGGTGGGACCGGTGGGGAGGGCTCCGATAACGAGACCGAGGTCGCGCGCGCGTGGCATGGGCCACATCCTGCCGGACTCGGGCTCGGTCCGGCGGAGACCGCGCGCCGGGCCCGGCCTGGCGGCCGGGTGGCGGGTCTGGTCGGATGGGCCGGTGCGGATCCTGGTCCTCGCCTCGGGCTCACGCGGCGACGTACAGCCGCTGGTCGCGCTCGCGGCCGGACTTCAGCGGGCCGGCCACGAGGTGACGGTCGCGGCGGCCCGTGACTTCGGGCCGTTCGTCCAGGCCCAGGGGCTGGCCTTCCACGGCTTCTCCGTCGAGATTCGCGAGCTGCTGGACTCCGACGTCGGCCGCTCGTGGTTGGGCCACTCCAGCCACCGTCCGTGGCTGGAGCTGAAGCTGCTGACGCGGATGGTGGAGACCTGGGCCGCCACGCTGGTCGAGGAGCTGCTGTCCCTGGCCGGGACCGCGGACCTGTACCTCAGCGGCGTGGTCTCGGTGGACGCCGCCGACGCGCTCGTCGAGGCCTCCGGGGGTCGGCAGGTGCTGGCCCTGCTGGCCCCGTTCGCGCCGACCCGGGCGGGCTGGGCGGCGCTTCAGGCGCCCCGGCCGACTGCGGTCTCCCGGCTCAACCGGCTGTCCGGATGGTCGACGAACTGGCTCCTGGCCGGCGCGTTCGGACTCCCGGGCGTGGAGGTACGCCGGCGGCTCGGCCTTCCTCGCCGGTCTCGTCGTGACTTCGCGCGACTGTTCGTGGACACCCCCACGGTCCTCGGGGTGAGTCCGGCCGTGGTGCCGGCGCCCGCTGACTGGCCGGCTCAGGTCGCCGTCACCGGCTACTGGTTCCTCGATCTGGCGGCCGACCATCGTCCGACCCCAGACCTGGCGGCCTTCCTGGCCGCGGGGGAGCCGCCGGTGTACGTCGGATTCGGGTCCATGTCGACCCACGACGCCGGCGGCACGATGACGACGATCCTGGACGCCGTGGACCGCGCGGGTGTCCGGGCGGTGGTGCACAGCGGCGCGGCCGGCCTCGCGGCCGAAGACCTACCTGACCACGTCCTGGTGGTCGACGAGGTCCCTCACGACTGGCTCTTCCCGCGGTGCGCCGCCGTCGTTCACCACGGCGGCGCCGGCACCACGGCCGCGGGGTTGCGGGCCGGCGTCCCCTCGGCCGCGGTCGCGCACATCGGCGATCAGCCCTTCTGGGCGCGGCGCCTGCACGAGCTCGGCGTCGGCGCCCCACCGCTGCGCCGGCACGAGGCCACAGCGGAGGCACTGGCGGCGATGTTCGACTTCCTGGTCGCGACCCCCGGGCTGTCCGACCGGGCCGCAGAGCTCGGCGAGCGGATCCGCTCCGAGGACGGGGTCGCGGGCGCGGTCACGGCGATCACCCGAGAGCTCGGCTCTCGCCGCGAGGTCTGAGTTGCCTGAGCCGGCCGACGGCTCGGCTGCCATGCTGGGCGCCATGGCTGCGCCGATCCCCGTCGTCTGGTCGCCCGACACCCGCCGGCACGAGCCGCGCCACGAGGTGTGGGTGGGGGTCCCGACCACGGGCACCGAGGTGCCCGCGCGGGTGGACACGATCCTGGCTGCGGTGTCCCCGGGTCCGCACGGCGGCCAGCGCCAGCTGGTGTCGGCCGAGGCGCACGCCGACGATGTGCTGCGACGGGTGCACGGAGCCGACTTCCTGGAGCACCTCGCGACGGTGTCTGCTGACTGGTTGGAGGGGCCATACGCCGACCTGGTCGGCCAGGACCGGGTGGTGCCCTACTTCTTCCCGACCCAGGCGCTGCGCCAGGGCATGCCGCTCCACCGGCCGGCCGCCACGCACGCGCGCGCCGGGCTGTTCTGCTACGACACGATGACGCTGGTGGGACCGGGCACCTGGGAGGCCGCCCGCGCCGCGGTGGACTGTGCACTGACCGCGGTCGACCTGGTGGTCGGTGGGGAGCGGGCGGCGTACGCGCTCTGCCGGCCACCGGGGCACCACGCCACCAGGGACGGGTACGGCGGGTCGTGCTACCTCAACAACGCCGCGGTGGCGGTGACCGCGCTGCGGGAGCAGGGACACGACAGGGTCGCCGTGGTCGACGTCGACGCCCATCACGGCAATGGCACGCAGGCGCTCTTCTGGGACCGCGGGGACGTCCTCTACGGCTCGGTGCACGTCGACCCAGGTGCCGGGTGGTTCCCCCATGTCCTGGGGTTCGCCGACGAGCACGGGGTGGGCGAGGGCGCCGGCGCCACCCGGAACCTACCGCTGCCCGAAGGTACCGACGACGAGCCGTGGCTGACCGCGGTGGCCGACCTCGCAGCCTGGGTGAGCGGCGCAGCGTGCACCGGGCTGGTCGTCTCCTTGGGGGTGGACGCCGCGGTGGACGACCCCGAGAGCCCACTGCGGGTGACCCACCATGGATACCGCGGCGCCGGGCGGGTGCTGGCCGGCACCGGCCTGCCGATGGTGATCGTGCAGGAGGGCGGCTACCACCTGCCGACGCTGGGCACGCTGGTCGACGCGTTCCTGCAAGGCGTGGAGGAGTGAGCCCGGCGTCGATCCGGCCGCTCCGCGCCGAGGAGGCCCCTGCCGTCAGAGCGGTGGTGCAGGACGCCTTCGGCGGCGACGAGGGCCGCACGGTCGCCGATCTCGTGGACACCCTCCTCCGCACCGGGCGAGTGCGTGCCAGCCTCGTCGCCGAGCTAGGGGGCCGGGTCGTGGGACACGTGCAGCTCAACCAGTCCTGGGTGGACGCCGAGGAGCGCCTGGTCGAGGTGCTGGTGCTCAGCCCGCTGAGCGTGGCGCCGGAGCATCAGGGCGCGGGGCTGGGCGCGGCGCTGGTGGCCGCCGCTGTCCGGACGGCCGAGGAGCTCGCGAGTCCGCTGCTGTTTCTCGAGGGTGCGCCCGCCTACTACTCGCGGCAGGGCTTCTCGCGGGCGTCGGAGCACGGCTTCGTCCGGCCGTCCGTGCGGATCCCCGACGCCGCCTTCCAGGTCCGGCTGCTCGCGTCGTACCAGAGCTGGATGCGCGGCGCGCTGGTCTACTGCGACGCCTTCTGGGAGCACGACGCCGTCGGCCTCCGGGGTGAGGTGTTGAGCCAGGTGCGCGCGCAGCTGGGGGAGTAGCGGCCCTCGACCTGGTCTGGGACCACCTCGGCGAGCACCCTGCCGCCTGACCCTAGGATCCTGTGGTGCCCACGCCCGGGTCGTCACGGAAGACCGAGAGCTCACCGTTCGCCCGTCCCTACGTATTGACCACCGTCGGTGGGCTCACGCTGGTCTTCTTCACGGCCTTCGAAGCACTGGCCGTGACCACGGTCATGCCGACGGTGGCCCGGGAGCTGGACGGTGTGCGCCTGTTCGCGCTCAGCTTCGCGGCGCCGCTCGCCAGCGGAGTGGTCGGCATGGTGGCCACCGGCTGGTGGAGCGACCGCACGGGTCCCGCCAAGCCACTGCTCACGTCGATCGCACTGTTCGTCGTGGGCCTGCTGGTGTGCGGGCTGGCGCCGTCGATGCCGATCCTGGTCGGTGGTCGACTGCTCCAGGGACTGGGTGGCGGTGGCCTCACAGTCGCGCTGTACGTCGTCGTCGGGCTCATGTACCCCACCCGGCTGCAGGCTCCGCTCTTCGCGAGCTTTGCGGCCGCCTGGGTGCTGCCGTCCCTGGTCGGGCCCTCGCTCGCCGCGCTGGTGGCGTCGGTGGCGGGCTGGCGGTGGGTGTTCCTGGGCGTGATCGCCCTGGTCGCCGTGGCGACCGCCCTGATCGTGCCCGGCCTGCGCCGGCTGCCACCGCCCCGGCGGGACCGCCGAGCGCTCGGGGTCGGGCGCCTCGGCTGGGCGGTGCTCGCCGCCGTCGCCGTCCTGACGCTCGACCTGGCCGGCGAGTCCCGCGGCGGGGTGCTGTTCTCGGTGGCGGCATGCGCGGTGGTGCTGGGTGCGGCGCGGCCGCTGGTTCCCCGTGGGACGCTACTTGCCCGTCGGGGCCTCCCGAGTGTCATCGCGACCCGGGGCGCGATGGCGGCCGGGTTCCTGAGTGCCGAGGCCTACCTGCCGTTCGTCCTCCAGGAGCGCTGGCACTGGTCGACCGCGGCCGCGGGTGCGGTGCTCGCGGCGGCCGGCCTCGCCTGGGCCGGGGGCAGTGCAGTCCAGTCGCGGTGGCGGGACCGCTTCACCGACTCGCGCGCGATGCGCCTGGGCAGCCTCGCCCTGTGCGCCGGACTGGTCGGTGCGCTGCTGGTGGTGGCCACCACGGCGCCGCCGGGGTTGCTGGTGGCGGCGTACGCCGTGGCCGCCCTGGGGATGGGGGTCGCCTACCCGCGGACCAGCATCGCCACACTGTCGGCCTCGACCGACGCCGACCGCGGCTTCAACTCCGCAGGGCTGTCGGTCTCCGAGTCGCTCGGTGCCGCGTTGGCGCTGGCGTTGTGCGGGCTGACCTTCGCTGCGGCCAGCCGCGACCCGTTCCTCGCGGTCTACGGGATTCCGGTCGCGTGCGCAGCGCTCGGCGTACTCGTCGCCTTCCGTACCCGCGCGGACCGTTCGGCCGGGTAGGTTTCACGCTGCGTCGGGCCGGACCAGCTTGTCCACGAGGACCACGATCGCGGCAACGGCCATGGAGGCGACGAACACTCCCAGGGAGCCGGAGACCGTCGACATGATCTCCGGGTCGACGATCATCACCAGGGCGAGCCCGAGCATCAGCATCCCGCCGCCGAGCTTGAGCAGCCTGCCCTGCCTCTCCTGGAGCCTGGTCGCACGCAACGTGAACACCGCGGTCAGGAAGATGACGAACTCGTCGAGCTGGTAGATGAGCATGTAGACGAGGAGCAGCGATGCGAACGTGAGGACCGTCGCGTCCTGGGCGCTGAGGAGATTGGTCCACAGCACGGGGAACCCGGCCGTGCAGCCGAACTCGACGAGTGACACCCCGGCGGCCAGTACGGCGGTGGCGCCGATGACGGCGGGCAGGGAGTCCCCCTTGTCGAGCACCCTGCGCATGCCGGCGTAGATGCCGGGCTTCTTGGCGTCCGGGATGGTCAGGGTGAGGCCCTGCTTGAACCAGAAGTAGTCCTTGATGCTGACCACCGCCATGAAGCCGGCGACCAGCGCGACCGCGATGCGGATCCAGGGAGCGAACCCGACGAACGTGAAGACCGTGAAGAGGCCGGCGATGAACAGTGCGTACACCGCGGCGGTCACGAAGATGAAGGTCCCGCCGATCAGCAGGGTCCGCTTCCGGGACGCGTGGCGCAGGGACAGGGCGATGAGCACCGTGAGCACCCAGAGCGAGCACGGGTTCACCCCGTCGACGAACGAGATCAGCAACGTGGACACCAGCAGCGAGTGGTCGCCGACGTTGACACTGCCGACCACGGGGATGTCGATGGCGTTGGCGGCGTCGTCCTCCGGCCCGCACTCGAGCGGCGTTCCGTCCGGACTGGTGCCGCAGGCCTCGCCGGCGTCGGTGGTGGTGCCCTCGGAGCCGTCCAGCTCGACGGTCGACGGGTCGGGGCAGCCCTGCTCCGTGCAGGCCTCGACCACCGAGGTCATTGCCTTGTCGGTGGCACCCTCACGGAACCCGATCCACGCGTGCTCGCCGATGAAGACGATCGGGACCCCCGTCGGGTCGATCCGGTAGGCCCGCGCCATCTCGCCGAGCAGGGTCCGGTTGTCCTCGGAGCCCCACACCTCGAACTTGTTGATCTGCATTCCCGGGTTGTCGGCCGCCAGCCCCTCCAGGAACGGAGTGGTCTTCGCACAGACCGGGCAGCCCTCGCCGTAGAAGTAGTAGACCTCGGTGGGTGCCTCCGGCTCCGCGGTCGGTGCCGGGGCGCTCGCCAGCGGCACCGAGCCGCTCGCCGGCTGCGCGGGGACGAGCAGGGTGAGGGCGGCGCCGAGCAGGGCGAGAAGAAGGAGGCCGGGAAGCAGCGGCAGGCGCGGGTGGGACGGAGTCGGCCGCCGCCGTCGCTCCGTCATGGAACCTCCCGAAACCTGCGCCGCTTCCCGGCACCTCGGCCAACGTACTACGTGAAGTAGTAAGAAAAGGACTTATCGAGGAACTAGAACATATGTTCGAACAGACCTAGGATGTCGAGATGCCGACCCGACCCGTTCCGCCCGGCCGCGCGGTGGCGCCGCCGGGATGGCCGCGGGAGGTGCGACCCCCGGGGGCCCCGCGCTGGGAGGACACCGCAGTCGCCTGGCTGCTCGACATCTGCCCGCCGGAGTACCGCTCCCGGCCGGCCCTGCGCCGGCACCCGGTCGTCCTCGCCCGGTTCGCCGTGCTTCATGTGGAGGCGTCCCAGGCCGCGATGCGACGTGGGCTCAGCGGGGCCCGGGCCGAGCTGGCCGACGTCGCCGAGCTCGACGTCGTCGAGTCCGCGGTGGCCACGTTCCAGGCCGAGGACGCTCGCCTGCTTGCGGTCCGTCGAGCGGTCGGACTCGTCGAGGAGGCGCTCCGCGGACGCCGGTTCGTGGCCCGGCTCTGACTCCCCGACTCGCCGTCCGGCCCGTTGCCCCTGGACCCTGGAGCCTGGCGCTACGGTTCCAGATCGTGACGACTGACCTGATTGCCGAAGATCTGCTGTTGCTGCTCCTGGACGATGAGTCAGGCAAGCTCACGCAGACGTCGTACCTGGACATCGCGATCGGTGGGGCACTGCTCACCGAGCTGGCGATCAAGGGGGCGGTGGAGGTGGGCGAGCGGGGCAGCCGGTGGTCCCGGGCCAAGGTGCGGGCGGTCGAGGAGGCGGACCTGGCCGACCCCGTGCTGCGCGACGCACGAGGGGTCGTCGGTGAGAAGGAGCGGACCGCCGAGGCGCTGGTCAACAAGCTCGGCAAGGGTCGCCGCGGCGCGCTGTTGGCCAGACTCCAGGAGCGCGGCCTGGTCACCGAGCGCGAGGACCGGGTGCTGGGCGTCCTGCCCCGCAAGCGGTGGCCGGCGGCCGACGGCGCCCGCGAGGCGGAGGTGCGAGCACGGCTGGGCGACGTACTGGTGCGAGGTCTGACACCGACCCCCCGCGAGGCCGCGCTGGTATCCCTGCTCCGGGCGCTGGGCATCGCTCACAAAGTGGTGGACCGGGAGGGAGTCTCGGCCCGGGAGGTGAAGCGGCGCGCCCAGGAGGTCGCCGAGGGCGACTGGGCCGCCAAGGCGGTGCGGGACGCGGTTGCGGCGTCCCAGGCCGCCGTCACGGCGGTGATCGCCAGCACTGCCGTGGCGAGCTCAGGCGGCTGAGGATCGACGGGCGCCGCGACTAGACTCGGGCGGCGGCCGGGGATCTCGGGCGCCGGCGACGAGCGGAGGAACATGGGTTATCTGGAGTCGATCGCAACGCCGCGCGACCTGCGCGGCCTGGACGACGACCAGCTCACGGCCCTGGCCAGCGAGATCCGCGACCGGATGGTCGCCACCTGCTCGCGCACCGGCGGCCACCTGGGCCCCAACCTGGGCGTGGTGGAGCTGACCATCGCCCTCCACCGGGTCTTCGACAGCCCGACGGACCGAGTGGTCTTCGATACCGGCCACCAGGCCTACGTGCACAAGCTGCTCACCGGTCGCGCGGAGGCCTTCGACGGGCTGCGACAGGAGGGTGGGCTGTCGGGGTACCCCAGTCGGGCCGAGTCCGCGCACGATGTCGTCGAGAACTCCCACGCCTCCACGGCGCTGTCGTACGCCGACGGCCTGGCCAAGGCCTACGCGATCCGCGGCGAGCAGCGGTACGTCGTCGCGGTGGTCGGCGACGGCGCCCTCACCGGCGGCATGGCCTGGGAGGCCCTCAACAACATCGCTATCGCCAACGACAGCCGGCTGGTCATCGTCGTCAACGACAACGGACGCTCCTACACGCCCACCATCGGCGGCCTCGCGAACGCCCTGACCTCGCTGCGGACCGACCCGCGCTACGAGCAGGTCCTCGACCAGGTGAAGCGCCGGCTGAACGCGGTGCGCGGTGTGGGACCGGCGGCGTACGACGTACTCCATGCGATGAAGAAGGGCATGAAGGACGCCTTCGCCCCACAGGGTCTTTTCGAGGACCTCGGCCTGAAGTACGTCGGCCCCGTCGACGGCCACGACCGCGCCGCCCTGGAGCACGCACTGGCCCAGGCCAAACGCTTCGGTGGCCCGGTGATCGTGCATGCGCTGACCCGCAAGGGGTTCGGGTACGACGCCGCCGAGCGGCATGTCGCCGACCAGTTCCACTCACCGGGCCCCTTCGACGTCGAGACGGGCGAGGAGAAGCCCAAGGGCCGGATCTGGACCGACGTGTTCGCCGACGAGATGGTGCACCTGGGCCGGCGGCGCCGGGACGTGGTCGCGGTGACGGCGGCCATGATGCACCCGGTCGGCCTGGACCGGTTCCAGGCGCACTTCCCCGAGCGGACGTTCGACGTCGGGATCGCCGAGCAGCATGCGGCCACGGCGGCCGCCGGTCTCGCCCTGGGCGGGCTGCACCCGGTGGTCGCGGTCTACGCGACGTTCCTCAACCGGGCCCTCGACCAGGTCCTGATGGACGTGGCGCTGCACCGTTGCGGCGTGACGTTCGTGCTGGACCGGGCCGGCGTCACCGGCGACGACGGGGCGTCCCACAACGGCATGTGGGACCTGTCCCTGCTGCAGGTGGTTCCCGGCCTCCGGCTGGCCGCGCCACGGGACGCCACCCGACTGCGGGAGCTCCTCAACGAGGCCGTCGAGGTCGACGACGCCCCCACGGTGGTGCGGTTCCCGAAGGGCGCCCCACCGGAAGACCTCCCCGCGGTCGGCAAGGCCGGTGGTGGCGACCTCCTGGTGCGCAACGGGCCACACGAGGTGCTCGTCGTCGGCGTGGGCTCCATGGCGACCACCGCGGTCGGCGTCGCCGAACGGCTGATCGGTCAGGGGATCGGCGTGACCGTGGTGGACCCGCGCTGGGTGAAGCCGGTGGATCCCGGGCTGGTCGAGCTCGCCCGGCAGCACCAGCTCGTCGTCAGCATCGAGGACAACGGGCGCGTGGGTGGCTGCGGCGCCGTACTGCTCCAGACCCTCACCGACGCCGGGGTCGACACGCCGTTCCGGCTCTACGGCATTCCCCAGGAGTTCCTCGGCCACGCCAAGCGCGACGCCATCCTCGAGCGGATCGGGCTGACACCGCAGGCCATCGCCCTTGAGGTGATCGAGGACATGACCTCCGTAGGGGGCCGGCTCAGCAGAGCCGAGCCGACTCCCTCAGCAAAGCCCTGAACCGGTCCAGCTTCACCTTGTCGTCGAGCGTCCAGTCGGCGACGGAGTTGTGCGTGGAGTCGAAGTAGGACAGCCCAGCGCCACCCATGTCGACCATGGCGTGGTAGGTCCGGTCCAGCCAGGTCGGGTCCTGAGCCGCGGCCTTGCGGGTCTGTCCGGTCTCACCGATCGCCCAGGCGGTGCCGTGCGCGGTGGCCCAGGCGGCCATCTTGGCGTAGTAGGTGGACAGGTCCAGGACCTTCTTGCCCTCACGGCCGCCGCGGACCGCGCCGAAGTCGTTGTAGGCGTCCACGGCCAGGATGTCGATGTGCTGGTCGCCGGGCCACTTGCTGGCGACGGTGTTGTTGTCGCCGCCGAAGGTGTTCCAGCCCGAGTAGATGACCGAGTAGGCCACGTTGTCGGTGCGGGCGTGGATGATCGGGGCGACCTTGCGCTGCATCTGGGTCCAGGCGTCCATGTTGCCGTCGTTCTCGGGCTCGTGGTGGACCGCGAGCCAGACCGGTCCGGGGACCTTGGCCAGGGCGTCGGCGAGCTCGCGGGACCAGTCGTCCCCGGCTCCGGATGCCATCTGCTCCCAGGAGTGCGGCGCCTTGAAGCTGATCCAGGGGAGCCGGCCCGCGGCCAGGTCGGCGGTCGCGTTGCGGGCCGCGTTGTTGATCTGGTTGGCCTTGTAGAAGGTCCGGTGCAGCGCCAGGTTCTGCCCCAGCTGACGCTCGCGTGCCTCCACCTCGGTGCCGCCGCTGACCGCTGCGCCCAGATAGGTCGACCCCGGGTTCGGGATCCCCTTCGGGTCACTCACACACTTGCCACCGGCCGCCGGGGGAGTAGCGCTCGGCGAGGGGGTGGGGCTCGGGGTCGCCGAGGGGGTGGCCGACGGGCCGCGGGTCGGCTTGGGTGAGGGGGTGGCGCTCGGGCTGGCGCTCGGGCTGACGCTCGGGCTGGCCGAGGGGGTTTCGGTGGCGCTACCCGTGGTGGCCACCAGGGTGACCTCGTCCACGAGCAGGCTGGCCCCGGCGGGCACCTTGAAACCAAGGACGTTCAGGTCCAGGTTCGACCCGTCCGCGACGCTGGTGTAGGTGAGCCGGACCAGGGACCAGTCCGAGGAGGTCGCCTCGAACATCTTCCCGCCGGTCGCCAACTGTCGACCGGCGACCTCACGCACCCGCAGCCGGCCCGTGAGGTCGGGTCCGCTCGACCGCACGAGCGCGGAGACCTCGAAGGAGTGGCCAGCGGTCGTGTTGAGCACGGTGGGAGCCTTGTCGTTCACGACGACGGTGCCGCCCCGAACGCGGCTGAGCTCCCCCGAGGCGCTTCCGCGGGCGGCCTGCGGGGAGTTCGCGATCTGTTGTGCCGTCCGGTTGGTCTTCCAGCCGGTCGTCCCGTTCTCGAATCCGCCGTTGACGACCAGGTTGGCCGCGCTGGTCGTGCGGGGGGCGACCCGCTTCCCCTTGAGCTTGCCGGTCACCGCGAGCGCGGTGGGCATGGCCAGCGCCAGGGCCACCAACCCGATGAGGAGCACCAGCGACCGTCGTGGGTGCCCGGTGGCTGACCGGCGTACCTCGGCTCGGTGTCGGGCCTTTTGGGCGCGGCGAAGCGGACGGTTCGGGGGTGTGAAGCTCATGTGCCCTCCGGACACGCATTCGTGTCCATGGTTGACGATCGGCTGACGCGGCGGACCCTTCCGGCCCGGACTCCCCCGGTGGTCCAGACCAGTGCCACCAAGTGGCCGACCGTAATCGAAACGTTATCGAATCGCAAATCGGCCCGGCGGTGGATGAGACAGTGGTGGGGCGGTCGCGGGGGCGGCGCTCAGCAGAGCCGCGCGGAGTGCTTCATGAGCCCCCGGAAGCGCTGGAACTTGATCGGGTCGTCCAGCGTCCAGTCGGTCACGGAGTGTCCGGAGGAGTCGAAGTACGACAGCCCCGCGCCACCGAGCCGACGCATCGAGTGGTAGGCGCGATCGAGCCATCGGGGGTCCCGCTTGGCAGCCGCCCTGGACTGTCCGGTCTCGCTCATCGCCCAGGCGGTGCCGTGCTTCTCTGACCAGCGGGCCATCTTGCGGTAGTAGGGGCGTAGCCGCAGGGCCTTGTCCCCGGTTCGGCCGCTCCGGGGGACGCCGTAGTCGTTGTAGGCGTTGATCGCCAGGATGTCGATGTTCTTGTCGCCCGGCCACTTCGACGCGACCGTGTTGCGTCCACCGCCGTAGGTGTTCCAGCCGGAGTAGATCACCGAGAAGGCCACGTTGTTGGTCTTGGCGTGGATGATCGGCGCGATCTGGCGCTGCATCCGCGTCCAGTCGCGCATGTTCCCCTTGTCGTTCTCGGGCTCGTGGTGGATCGCGAGCCAGACCGGGCCCGGGACGCTCTTGAGGCCGCGGGCGAGCTGGCGGGCCCAGGCGTTCCCCTCCCCGCGTGCCATCTTCTCCCAGGACAGGGGGGCCTTGAAGCTCATCCAGGAGAGCCGGCCGGCCTTCAGGTCGGCCTTTGCGTCCCGCACCGCGCCCTTGATCTGGCGCGCCTGGTAGTAGGTCCGGTGGAGTCGGATGGTGCGACCCAGCTCCCGCTCGCGGGTCTCCACGTTGCCGCTGGTTCCCCAGACGACCGCTCCGAGGTAGGTCTTGCCCTCCCGTGGGATGCCCATCCGGTGCCGCACGCACTTCTTGGCGCGCTTCTGTGCCTGGGTCTTTGCCTTCGCCGGGGCCGCGTCGGCCTCGGTGGCCGACCCGTTGAGGCCGCCTCCAGGCACGTCGAGCGCCAGCGGAAGGGCCAGGGCGAGGGCCGTGGCGACGACGATCACCAGGCGACGGACAGGGGTCATGGTGGGGTGCATGCTTCCTCCTGGGCGTGGGACCGTAGTAGAGGTACCCGCCCCAACGCAAAACCCCCACCCCGGTTGAAACGTGCCTTGCGGCGGGTTGAAACGTGCCTTGCGGCGGGTTGAAACGTGCCTTGCGGCGGGTTGAAACGT
>CAZKEZ010000038.1:0-22253 GCA_964551905.1 uncultured Nocardioides sp.
CCATTTCGGATGATTTTCGCGGCGGACTATCTCCGATGACGGGTCAGAACTGCCGGCTCCAGACGTTGACCGCGTAGTCCACCTCGAGGTCCTCGTGCACCGCCAGCACCTGGTCGGCGGTCGCGGGCGGGAGCTCAATGCGGACCACCGCCTCCAGGTCCGCACGGGACGCGAACCGCCACTGCACGTCGACCGGCGTCCGGGTCCAGCCCTGCGTGGACCAGAACCGCTCCAGCTCCTCGGCCGAGGGCAGGTGGGGGTAGGCGCGGCGGAACCAGCCGCCGAAGGTGGAGCGCCCGGAGTCGTTGTCGATGACGACGGCGGTGCCGCCCCGCCGGACGACGCGGTCGAGCTCGGCGAGGCCGGGCTCGCAGCCGGGACCGAAGAAGTAGGCCCAGCGGGCATGGGCCACGTCGACCGACCGGTCCGGGAGCGGGAGCCGCTGCGCCGTGCCTTGAAGAACGCGGACGTTGGGCAGGCCGGACGTGCGCTGCTTCGCCAGGGCGACCAGCCGTGGGTGCGGCTCGACACCGACCACGGACCGGGCGGTCTCCGCGAACCGGGGAAGGTGGAAACCGCTGCCGCAGCCCACGTCGAGGACGTCGCGGCCGGCCCAGGAGACGAGCGCGGCCAGCGCCCGGTCGAGCGCCCCGTCGTCGGCGCCGACCCGGTTCTCGAGCTCGTAGGTGGCCGGGTGGTCCCAGATGTTCGGGCTCTTCACCGTCCCCGTGGGGATCGAGGGACTCAGATCCGGACCAGGCCTGCCGGGGTCTGCAGCTGGGCGGCGAGGATGCCGGGGACGCCGTGCGGGGCCACCCACTCGACCTTGACGTCCTCGAGCGGTGCCTCGACGGTCTGGCCGAGCCACTCGCTCACCCGCTGGGGGTCACCGGCGATCTCGAGGCAGGCCAGCGAGTAGTGCTCGTCCGCTCCATAGCTGGGATGCAGCTCCGGCGGCACCCCCCACTGGACGAAGAAGGGCAGCTGGGGGTCGGCGAGGAGGCCATTGACGCCGATCTGGCGCCAGGTGAGCTCGGTCCCGTCCGGCCGGTGCCGGTTGCCGGTGACCGCCTCCCTGCCCAGGCGCCGCTCGATCGGCGCCAGGTCGTCGACCGCGACGACCCAGCCGAGCCAGCCACCCCCGGCGGCGGAGCGAGCGCGCACCGCCTGCCCGAACGGAGCCTTGTCCGATGCGGGGTGGTCGAGGACGTCGACGATCTCGAGGTAGGTGTGGGAGGCCAGCGGCAGGACCATGTTCCGGGTCCCGAACCGCGGATGCACGCCGCCATCGGTGAACTCGCGCCCGAGCAGTCCCCCGATGCGCTGGGCGGTGCTCTTCAGGCCGTCCGGTCCGGCGGCGTAGGAGAGATGGTCCAGGCGCATGCCCGCATTCTCACCCCGTCCGTCCTCCGTCCGTGCAGCACCCCCCCGGTCTCTTGACATCGAGACGGTTCCGGGCGGCCGGCCTCAGGACGGATCGGCGGGGTGCAGGGCCAGGGCCGAGCGGGTGCGCAGGTGCCGGTCGCAGTGCTGCGCCAGGACGTCGTACGCCGGCTGCCCCATCAGCTCGATGAGCTCGGCGGCACTGCTGACGTACAACGGTTCGACGCCGACGTGCGCCTCGGTGTTGCCGGAGCAGTACCAGTCGAGCTCGTGGCCGCCGGGACCCCAACCGGCACGGTCGTACTCGCCGATGGTGACCTCGGTGTACGTCGTGTCGTCGGGCCGTTGGACCGACCGGAAGGCACGTCGGATCGGCAGCTGCCAGCACACATCGGGCTTCGTCTCCAGCGGATGCCGCCCCTGCTGCAGCGCCAGCGCGTGCAGGGCGCAGCCGGCACCGAGCGCGAAGTCGGTGCGGTTGTGGAAGACACAGGCGGACTGGCCGTCCACCTCCACGACCTGCGTCTTCCAGGCGCCGTCCTCGTCCTTGGTCAGCCAGTCCTCCCGGCGGACCCGCTTCCGGTTCGGGCGCAGCTGCCAGAGCGACTCGTCGAGCTGGTCGACGAACCCGGCCACCCGGCGCCGGTCGGCCGCGTCGGAGAAGTGCGCGCCCAGGGTGCAGCACCCGGTGTCAGGCGACTCGCGGTAGATGCCCTGGCAGCCCTGGCCGAAGATGCACTGGAAGCGGGAGGTGAGCCAGGTCAGGTCGCAGCGGTAGACCTGCTCCGGGTCCGCCGGGTCGGTGAACTCCAACCAGGCGCGGGGGAAGCCGGGATCCACTTCGGGCACGGGGAAACCGTAGCCCGCCCACCCAGCCCGGTAGTTTTGTCCCATGCGCCTGGGCGTGCTCGACATCGGCTCCAACACGGGGCATCTGCTCGTGGTCGACGCCCACGGCGGAGCGGCCCCGCTGCCGGCGTACTCCCACAAGGAGCCGTTGCGCCTGGCCGAGCACCTCGGCGAGGACGACGCGGTATCCCCGAGCGGGGTGCAGGCGCTGACCGACTTCGTGGCCTCGGCCCTGGTCGTTGCCGAGGACAAGGGCTGCTCGGAGATGCTCGGCTTCGCCACGTCCGCAGTCCGGGACGCGAGCAACTCCTACGTCGTGCTCGAGAGCGTCCACCGCGACACCGGGGTGGACATCCAGGTCCTGTCGGGCGAGGACGAGGCCCGGCTCACGTTCCTCGCCGTCCGTCGCTGGTTCGGCTGGTCCGCGGGGCGGCTCGCGGTGTTCGACATCGGCGGCGGCTCCCTGGAGATCGCGGGCGGCGCCGACGAGGCCCCCGATGTCGCCTGGTCGCTCCCGCTGGGCGCGGCCCGGCTGGCCCGGCAGTGGTTCGCCAGCACGCCCACCGCCGAGGAGTTGCGCGAGATCCGACGTTTCATCCGGGCCGACATCGCCCGGGGGGCAGGACAGCTGCTGCGCGCCGGCGTACCCGACCGCGCCGCGGCCACGTCGAAGACATTCCGTTCGCTGGCTCGGATCTGCGGGGCGGCCCCGTCCGCGGCCGGACCCCTCGTCCCGCGCGCCCTCTCGCTGGCCGAGCTCAGCGAGTGGATCCCGAAGCTGGTCGAGACCCCGACCGACAAGCTCAAGTCGCTGCCGGGCGTCTCGCCCAGCCGGACCCACCAGATCCTGCCGGGAGCACTCGTCGCCGAGGCGTGCATGGACATCTTCGACCTCGACGAGCTGGAGATCTGCCCGTGGGCGCTGCGCGAGGGAGTCATCCTCGAGCGCCTCGACCAGATCAGCGTGCTGGGCTGACCATGGCCACCACGATCGGGCTTTCGACGGCCTCGACCTACCCCGAATCCACGGCGCACGCCTTCGCCTGGGCCGCCCGGCTCGGCTATGGCGCGGTCGAGGTGATGGTCGGCATCGACGCGCTGAGCCAGCAGATCGCCGCCGTCCGACAGCTCTCGGAGCATCACGAGATCCCCGTGTGCGCCATCCACGCACCGTGCCTGCTGTTCACCCAGCGGGTGTGGGGCACCGAGCCCTGGGGCAAGCTGGAGCGGTCGGCGGAGATGGCCGAGGCGGTCGGTGCCGAGGTGGTGGTCGTGCACCCGCCGTTCCGCTGGCAGAAGGAGTACGCCGCGGGCTTCGTCGACGGCATCGCGGCCCTCGAAGCCTCGACCGGTCTCCACTTCGCGGTGGAGAACATGTATCCCTGGCGCGCCGCCGCCCGCCGTCGGATGCAGATGTACCTTCCCGGCTGGGATCCGTCCGAGGAGTCCTACGCCCACGCGACCATCGACCTGTCCCACGCCGCCATCGCCGGCTCCGACGTCGTGGAGATGGCCCAGCGGCTCGGTCCGCGGCTGCGGCACGTCCACCTCACCGACGGCACCGGGTCCGCCAAGGACGAGCACCTGGTTCCGGGTCGCGGCGCCACCGGGGCCGACCGCTTCCTGCAGCACCTGGCTGCCGAGGGGTTCGACGGGCACATCGTGCTCGAGATCAACACTCGCCGGTGCACGACCGTGGCCGAGCGGGAGCGGGACCTGGTGGAGTCGCTGGAGTACGCCCGGGAGCATCTCGGGGTGCCCACCCGGTGACCGAGCAGGTCCGACGCGGCCGGCGGCCCGGGACACCCGACACCCGCGCCGAGATCCTGGCGGCGGCCCGGGAGTCCTTCGCGGCGGCCGGCTTCGCCGGCACGACCATCCGGGGGGTGGCGACGGCCGCCGGCGTGGATGCGGCGCTGGTGCACCACTACTTCGGCAGCAAGGAGTCGCTGTTCTTGACCGCCCTCGAGGTGCCGGTGGACCCCCGGGTGGAGCTGACCCCTGTCCTGGAGCGGGGAGTGGACGAAGCGGGCGCGGGCATCGTGCGCACGATGCTGCGGGTCTGGGACGATGAGGACCGGCGGCTGCCCCTGCTCGCGTTCGTACGCCGGATGCTGGAGCCCGGCGGCGGGCGACTGCTCTCTGAGGGCTTCATCCCGGTCCTGGTGGAGCCTGTCGCGGTGGCCCTGGGGGTCGCGGATGTCGACCGCCGGATGCCGCTTGTGGCCTCGCAGCTCTTCGGGGTCATCATGCTGCGCTACGTGGTCCCGACCGAGCCGCTGGCCTCGATGCCGGCGGAGGAGGTCGTGGCATCGGTGGCGCCGACCATCCAGCGCTACCTCACCGGCGAGCTGCCGCCACGGGGCTGAACAGCGCCCTTCGGGGGTTGCGGGGGACCTGCGGGAAGGAGCACAATTCAACA
Organism: uncultured Nocardioides sp.; assembly: GCA_964551905.1. Taxonomy (GTDB): domain Bacteria; phylum Actinomycetota; class Actinomycetes; order Propionibacteriales; family Nocardioidaceae; genus Nocardioides. The sequence continues at coordinate 4,655 of CAZKEZ010000038.1, forward strand.
CATGGTGAAAAACACCGTGGAGATCCGCGGGCTGGTCGTGGTCCGCGGAGCACGGGAGGTGCTGCACGGGCTCGACCTGGACATCGCCGGCGGGGTGACCGGCCTGCTGGGTCCGTCCGGATGCGGCAAGACCACGCTGATGCGCTGCCTGGTGGGCGTCCAGCGGATCGCCGCGGGGTCGGTCCAGGTCTTCGGCATCGAGGCCGGCAGCCCCCCGTTGCGGGACCGGATCGGGTACCACACCCAGGCCGCCAGCGTGTACGACGACCTCACCGTGGTCGAGAGCCTGATGTTCTTCGCCAGGGTGCGCGGACTGGGTCGGCGCGCCGTAGCGCACGCCATCGACGCGGTCGACCTGGCCGGTCACGAGGACCAGGTGGTCCGCACCCTCAGCGGTGGTGAGCGGTCGCGGGCGAGCCTGGCCGTCGCCCTGCTCGGCGAGCCGGACCTCCTGGTCCTGGACGAGCCGACGGTCGGCCTCGACCCGGTTCTCCGGCGTGACCTGTGGGGGCTCTTCCACCGACTGGCCGACGCCGGCTCGGCGGTGTTCGTCTCCAGCCACGTGATGGACGAGGCCGACCGCTGCGACCGGCTGCTGCTGATGCGCGACGGCCACATCCTGGCCGACGGGACGCCCGACGAGATCCGACGGCAGACCGACGCGGGGGACATCGAGAGCGCCTTCCTGCACCTGGTGGATGCCGAGAGCGGTGGTGCGGCATGAGCGCCCGGATCACGCTGGCGGTCGCCGGCCGGGTCCTCGAGCAGCTGCGCCGCGACCGCCGGACGCTGGCGATGCTGCTCCTGCTGCCCTCGCTGCTGATGACCCTGCTGTGGTGGATGTTCGTGGACAGCCCGGGGGAGATCTTCGACGCCTTCGGGCCGGGGCTGCTGGCGCTGTTCCCGTTCTTCATCATGTTCCTGGTCACCAGCGTCACGACGCTGCGGGAGCGGTCCAGTGGCACCCTGGAGCGCCTGTTGTCGATGCCGATGGGAAAGCTCGACTTCCTGGTCGGCTATGCGCTGGCGTTCGGGCTGATGGCCGCGCTGCAGTCCGTGCTGGCGGTCGGGGTGAGCGTGGGGCTGCTCGACCTCGACGTGCGGGGGCCGCTGTGGCTGCTCACCGTCGTCGCGGTGGTCGATGCGATCCTCGGCTCGGCACTGGGACTGTTCGTGTCGGCGTTCGCGCAGACCGAGTTCCAGGCCGTCCAGTTCATGCCCGCGGTGGTCGTGCCCCAGATGCTGCTCTGCGGGCTCCTGATCCCCCGCGACCAGCTCCCCGCCGTGCTGGAGGCGATCAGCGACGTACTGCCGCTGTCCTACGCCGTCGACGCCATGCAGCAGCTGGTGACGAGCACCGAGACTGCCGAGGTCTGGCAGGACCTGGCGATCGTGGCGGCCTTCGCCATCGGCGTGCTGGCCCTCGGTGCGGCGACGTTGCGCCGGCGCACCGCGTAGCCTGACCCCATGGCCCTGCTCCGTGAGCCGCTGCTGCTGCTGGCCGGCAGCGAGCAGATCAAACGGCTGGTCAGCACCCTGCCGGTCTCGGCGGGGATCGTCAGCAGCTACGTGCCCGGGGAGACCACGCAGGCCGCCGTCGAGGCGACGGCGAGGCTCGTCGAGGACGGACTTCGGGTCACCCTCGACCACCTGGGGGAGGACGTCACCGACACCGACCAGGCCGACGCCGGCGTGACGGCGTACCGCCGGGTGCTCGAGGAGCTCGCGGCAAGGGGCCTGTCCCGGCACGCCGAGGTCTCGGTGAAGCTCTCGGCCATCGGGCAGGCCCTTCCGGAGACCGTGGCGGGCGGCGGCCACAAGATCGCGCTCGAGAACGCTCGGGTGATCTGCCGGGCGGCGCGCAACGCCGGGACCACTGTCACTCTCGACATGGAGGACCACACGACGATCGACTCGACGCTGGCGATCCTCCACGAGCTGCGCAAGGACTTCCCCGAGACCGGCGCCGTGCTCCAGGCCTACCTGCACCGCACCGAGGACGACTGCCGGGCGTTGGCGCACGAGGGATCGCGGGTCCGGCTCTGCAAGGGCGCCTACCAGGAGCCGGAGACCGTGGCGTTCCAGGATCGCCTGGACGTGGACCGCGCCTACGTCCGCTGCCTGAAGCTCCTGCTCGCGGGCCAGGGGTACCCCATGATCGCCACCCACGACCCGCGGATGATCGAGATCGCGTCGGCGCTGGTGAGCCGATACGGACGGGCGCCGGGCACCTATGAGTTCCAGATGCTCTACGGCTGCCGTCCCGAGGAGCAGCGCCGGCTCGCGGAAAGTGGCGAGACGGTGCGGGTCTATCTTCCGTATGGTCAGGAGTGGTACGGCTACCTGATGCGCCGGCTCGCCGAGCGGCCGCAGAACCTGTCGTTCTTCGTGAAGTCGCTCGTGTCCAAGAAGTAGTCCCGAGGAGTAGGTCCGCGATGTCACAGACCGCCATCATCGGCGCCGGCGTGATGGGGGAGACGCTGCTCTCCGGCCTCGTGCGCGCCGGTCGTCGGGTCGACCACCTCCTGGTGGGCGAGAAGCGCCCCGAACGGGCCACCGAGCTGGAGGAGCGGTACGGCGTCGCAGTCGTCTCCAACGTCGAGGCGGTCCGCAAGGCCGACACGGTCGCCCTGGTCGTCAAGCCGCAGGACATGGCCGCGGTGCTCGCCGAGATCACCCCGGAGCTGCGGCCCGGCCAGCTTCTGGTCTCCCTGGCCGCCGGCATCACGACCGCCTTCATCGAGTCCCACGTCCCCGACGGGGTCGCCGTGGTGCGGGTGATGCCGAACACTCCCGCTCTGGTCGACGAGGGCATGGCCGCGATCTCACCGGGCTCGCACTGCGACGAGGCCCACCTGGCGGAGGCGGAGGATCTCCTGGCCTCCACGGGCCGGGTGATCCGGGTCCCGGAGCGGCAGCAGGACGCGGTCACGGCGATCAGCGGGTCAGGTCCGGCGTACCTGTTCTTCGTGGTCGAGTCGATGATCGAGGCCGGAGTGCACCTCGGCCTGCCGCGGGCCACCGCCACCGAGCTGGTCGTCCAGACGGTGGTGGGGTCGGCCAAGATGCTGCGCGAGACCGGCACCCATCCGGTCGTGCTGCGCGAGCAGGTCACCTCCCCCGGAGGCACCACCGCCTCGGCGCTCCGCGAGCTCGAGATGCACAAGGTGCGCGCCGCCTTCCTGGCCGCGATGGAGGCTGCCCGCGACCGGTCCAGGGAGCTGGCCGAGGGCTCCTGACCGCCCTGCGGTTCCTCCAGGTGGTCGGGCGCCGACCTCGTCCCACCCGGGAGTAGGTTGGCTGCATGGAGTGCGACGGGCCGGCGAGCGTCGTCTTCGACGGTCGACTGACCGAGTACGACTTCGGCCCGGAGCACCCCATGTCGCCGGTGCGGGTGGATCTCACGATGCGCCTGGCCGAGGAGGTCGGCGTGCTCTCGGAGCGGCTGCGCGTCGTGCCCGCGCCGATGGCCGACGAGAACCTCCTGGCCAGCGTGCACGAGCCGGCGCTGATCGAGGCGGTCATGGCGGCGGGGAGGAGCCCGGGGTACGTCGATCTCGCGCGCGGGCTGGGCACTGACGACAACCCGGTGTTCCGTGACATGCACGAGGCGACCGCCCACGTGGTCGGCGCCAGCGTGGAGGCCTTCCGCCAGGTGTGGAGTGGTGAGTCGCTGCACAGTGCCAACATCACCGGCGGCCTCCACCACGCGATGCCGGATCGGGCCAGCGGTTTCTGCATCTACAACGACGTCGCGGTCGGCATCCGCTGGCTGCTCGACCAGGGGGTCGAGCGGGTCGCCTATGTGGACGTCGACGTCCATCACGGCGATGGCGTCGAGCACTTCTTCTGGGACGACCCGCGGGTGCTGACGATCTCCCTGCACGAGACCGGCCAGCTGCTCTTCCCCGGCACCGGCTTCCCGTCAGACCACGGTGGCCCGGACGCCCCGGGGTGCGCAGTCAACGTCGCCCTGCCACCCGGCACCGCCGACGCCGGGTGGCTGCGCGCCTTCCACGCCGTCGTGCCGCCGTTGGTGCGTGAGTTCCGGCCGCAAGTGCTGGTGACCCAGCACGGCTGTGACTCGCATATGGAGGATCCGCTGGCCCATCTCATGCTCAGCGTCGACGGCCAGCGCGCCGCCTACCTGGCCCTGCACACGCTCGCCCACGAGGTCTGCGAGGGGCGCTGGGTGGCGACCGGGGGCGGCGGCTACGCGGTGGTCGAGGTCGTGCCCCGGGCCTGGACCCACCTGCTGGCCATCGTCTCCGGGCGACCTCTCGAGCCGGGCACCGAGGTCCCGGGCGGCTGGCGGGAGCACGTCCGCTCCACCATGAACCGGACCGCGCCGCACCGGCTCACCGATGGGCGGACCCCCGGTTGGCGGGACTGGACGCACGGGTACGATCCCGACACGTGGCTGGATCGGGCGATCCTGGCCACCCGGGAGCAGATCTTCCCGCTGCACGGTCTGGACCCGATGCCCTGAGCTTCGGGGGCTGCTTGAGCGTGCCGGAGCAAGGCGACACGCCGTACCGGTCCAAGTTTCATGAGTGATTCTCTTCCCCATGAGTCACTCCAGGCTCTATTCTCACCAATGGCGTGCATGTTGGTCGTCGGTGGGGAAGCCGACGGCGTGCCCGCGGAAAGATCGGTGCACGATGGGTGCCAGCTCGCACATCCCCCACGGGGACATCTCTGACGTCAAGTTCCTCACCGTTGCCGAGGTCGCGGCGAAGATCAGGGTCTCCAAGATGACCGTCTACCGCCTCGTTCACGGCGGCGAGCTGCCCGCCGTGCGCGTGGGCCGGTCCTTCCGGGTGGCCGAGGACGACGTCAACGAGTACATCCGCAACAGCTTCTACGACGCCGGCTGACCCGCCTCTGGTCCACCGGGCACCCGCGGTTTCCGCGCGCGAACGGCCGACGGCTAGGCTGTCGGAGTCGTCCGGCCGTCGGAGTCCCGGGCCCGGGCCATGGAGTCATGACCGGGGCGGGTGAAAGGTTCCACGTGGGTTCTGTCATCAAGAAGCGTCGCAAGCGCATGGCGAAGAAGAAGCATCGCAAGCTGCTGAAGAAGACGCGCGTCCAGCGACGCAAGCTCGGCAAGTAGCCCGATCGGTCGGACATCTCCGATGGGCAAGGTCGTCCTGGTCACCGGGGTCTCCCGCGACCTCGGGCGAAGGTTCGCGCGGTACGCCGCAACCGACCCCGGCATCGACCGGGTGATCGGCGTCGACGCCGTGCCGCCCCGCGGTGACATCGGCGACGTCTCGTTCATCCGGGCGGACATCCGCAACCCGGTCATCGCCAAGGTGATCGGCAAGGAGGACGTCGACACCGTCGTCCACATGAGCGTCATCGCCACGCCCGGCAGCGCCGGCGGCCGGGGCACGATGATGGAGCTGAACGTGATTGGCACGATGCAGCTCCTGGCCGCCTGCCAGCAGGCGCCGGGACTGAAGCATCTCGTGGTCAAGTCCAGCAGCACGGTGTACGGCGCCAGCAGCCGCGATCCGGCGATGTTCACCGAGGACATGGGGCCCAAGCGGCTGCCCCGGTCCGGCTACGCCAAGGACGCTTTCGAGATCGAGGGCTACGTGCGCGGGTTCGGTCGGCGCCGCCCCGACGTCCGGGTGACCATGCTGCGCGGGGCCAACGTGATCGGGCCGCAGGTGACCAGCCCGATGACGTCGTACTTCCGGCTCCCGGTGATCCCGCGCGTGCTCGGCTTCGACCCCCGGCTGCAGTTCCTGCACCAGAGCGACCTGTTCGACGTGCTGCGGCACGCGGTCCTGCACGAGGTCCCGGGGACCTTCAACGTGGCCGGCGACGGCGTGCTGGCGCTGTCCCAGGCCATCCGGGTCCTCGGCCGGCCCTCGGTCCCGATGCCCGGCCCGGCGGTGGGCCTGCTCGGGGCCGCGCTCCGGCAGGCCCGGATGGCCGACTTCTCCCCCGAGCAGCTGGCGGTGCTGACCTTCGGGCGCGGCGTCGACACCACCCGGATGCGGGAGGTCCTGGACTTCCACCCGCGGTTCACCACGCGCGAGGCGTTCGCGGACTTCGCGGCCAGGACCGTGGCCGAGGACCAGGTGGAGGCGGTGGCTCGTGGCTGATGCCGAGATCATCCCGATCGGGACCCGAGGTCGCCCCGGGCGGGGCAGCGGCCGGTCGCGTCCGTCCGCGGCGGCCCGCAGCCTCGTGGGCGGGGCGGCCGCAGCGGGTTCGGAGCGGGACCGCGCCGAGCCCGAGGACGACCGACCCCCGGTGACCACGAGCGAGCACGAGGACCCGCGCGGCATCCCCGTCGAGGAGTGGCTGGCCGCCATCCGGCAGGCCGCCGTCGACTTCTTCGGGCACGACTGGGAGCGCGAGCTCGCACGACTGCTCGCCTACTGGCGGCGCCGACTGGAGGGGGAGTACGACGTCGACGAGTACGGCTTCGATCCCGAATTCACGCGCGACTTCGTGTTCGCCGTACTCCGTCCGCTCGCCGAGCGCTGGTTCCGGATCGAGGTCCGGGGCGTTGAGAACATCCCCGCCGAGGGCGGCGCGCTCGTCGTCTCCAACCACTCCGGCACGGTGCCGATGGACGCCCTGATGACGCTGTTCACGGTGCACGAGCACACCGGCCGGTTCCTGCGGCCGCTCGGCGCGGACCTGGTGTTCCGGCTCCCGTTCGTCAGCGCCATGGCTCGGCGCAGCGGGGCGACGCTCGCCTGCACCGAGGACGCCGAGCGACTGCTGCGCGGGGGCGAGCTGGTCGGGGTCTGGCCGGAGGGGTTCAAGGGGATCGGCAAGCCGTACTCCGAGCGGTACCGTCTCCAGCGCTTCGGCCGCGGCGGCTTCGTGTCCGCTGCGCTGCGCACCGGCGTCCCCGTCGTACCCCTGTCCGTGGTCGGCGCCGAAGAGATCTACCCGCTGGTCGGGAACGTGCCGCTGCTGGCGCGGCTGCTCGGGCTGCCCTACCTCCCGATCACGCCGCTGTTCCCGCTGCTCGGGCCGCTCGGCATGGTGCCGCTGCCCTCGAAGTGGATGCTGGAGTTCGGCGAGCCGATCCGCACCGACGAGCTGGAGGAGGGCGCCGCCGAAGACCCGATGCTCGTCTTCAACGTCACCGACCAGGTCCGCGAGACCATCCAGCAGACCCTCTTCACGCTGCTCCGCCGCCGCGACTCCGTCTTCTTCTAGCCCACCCCGCCTCCCGCCCTTTCCAACTGCCGCGGGGCTACCGTCGCGAAATGGGCCGTAATCGGCGCCTCCGGCGACGGTAAGCGCGCGGTAGTCGGGAACCCGGAGTGCGCCTACAGGACCGCGTCGAGGAACGTGCGGGTCTCCTGGTGCTGCGTGTGGTTGAAGATCTGGTCGGGGGGGCCCTGCTCGAGGATCTTGCCCTCGTGGAAGAACGCCATCCGGTCGCTCACCTCGCGGGCGAACCCCATCTCGTGGGTGACCACCATCATCGGCATGTGCAGGTCCGTCGCCAGTGCCTTCATCACCGACAGCACCTCGCCGGTCAGCTCGGGGTCGAGCGCCGAGGTGGGCTCGTCGAAGAGCATGACCTTGGGCTGCATCGCCAGCGCCCGGGCGATCGCCACCCGCTGCTGCTGCCCACCCGAGAGCCGGATCGGGTGCTCTTCGGCCTTGTCCGCCAGTCCGACCTGCTCGAGCAGCGTCAGCGACCGCGCACGCAACTCGTTCTTGTCGGTGCCCTTCACCAGGAGCGGTGCCACCATCAGGTTCTGCAGCACCGTCATGTGCGGGAAGAGGTTGAACTGCTGGAACACCATCCCCACGCGCAATCGCAGCCGCCGGATCTGCGCCCGCTTGCGCTTGGTCCGGTGCCCTCCGGCCAGGCGGATGCCGCCCACCTCGATCGTCCCCTCCGTGGGGTCCTCCAGGAAGTTCACGCACCGCAGGAGGGTCGACTTGCCGGAGCCCGAGCGGCCGAAGATCACCACGACCTCGCCCTGGTGCAGGTCCAGGTCGACACCCCTGAGGACCTCCAACGAGCCGAACCGCTTGTGCACGTTGCGGCAGCGGACGACGGGCTCCGCGCCCGGGTCGGCGGCCGGGACCTGTTCTGCGGTCATCAGTGGTCACCTCCGCCGAGGTTCCCCGGCATTCGCACGTAGCCCTTGGCCAGCCGCGCCTCGAGCTTGCCCTGGAAGTAGCTGAAGACGATCGTGAGCAGCCAGTACATGCCGGCCGCCACGAGCAGCGCCTCCAGGGCTCGGAAGTCCGCCTTGCCCACGAGCTGGGCGCGCCGGAAGATCTCCGAGCTCGCCAGGGTGACGCCGAGGAACGACACGAGCGCGGTGTCCTTCATCATCGCGATGAACTCGTTGCCGGTGGGCGGGATGATCACCCTCAGCGCCTGCGGCAGGATCACCCGGCGCATCTTCTGGCCGTAGCTCATGCCCAGCGCGTCGGCCGCCTCGCCCTGTCCGCCGCTGACCGACTGGATGCCCGCCCGGAAGATCTCGGTCATGTACGCGCCGTAGTTCAGGCCCAGGGCCAGGATGCCGGCCGGCGCCGGGTCCAGCGTCAGGGCCTGCTGGAACTCGCGCGGCAGGGCCGGGAACTGGTCGCGGAGACCGGCCGCGAACTGTGGCAGTGCCAGGTAGATCAGGAACATCTGCACGATCAGCGGCGTGCCCCGGAAGAACGAGGTGTAGAACCCCGAGATGCCGTAGGCGACCGGGTTTCGGGAGATCCTGCCCAGCGCCCCGAGGCAGGCGAGCACGAACGCGAGGACGATGCCGCCCAGGGCGATGTAGATCGTCCACTCCAGGCCGCGGCCGATGAACTGGACCTTGTCCATCATCCACTCGCGGTCGAACCCGCCGAAGACGAGGAACGCCCCGATCACGAGGAAGACGCCGCCCCAGACGACGGCGACCTTCAGGCGGAAGGGGACGCGAGCGCTGGCCAGGGCCAGCCTCTCGCGCCACCCCCCGTCCTCAGGCTGAGGGGACCCGACGGTCACTGCTGGACTGTCAGGTCGGTCCCGTTGTACCACTCCTTCGACATCTCGGTGAGCGTGCCGTCCTCGTGCATCTCGGCCACGATGTCGTTCACGGCGTCGCGGAGGCTCTGTCCGTCCAGCTCCGAGCTCTTGTCGAAGGCCACCGACAGGGGCTCGTAGAACAGCGGGTCGCCGACGATCTTGACCGGCTTGCCGGAGTCGATGAAGCCCTGCGCCGTGGTGAGGGAGGTCATCGCGGCGTCGAGCCGGTCCCCGTCACCGAGCGCGAGGTCCTGCAGCGCGGTGGTGTCGGTGTCGTAGCCGGAGATCTGCGGGTCGTCGACGACGAAGTCGAAGGTGAAGCCTTCGATGGACAGCGACCCGTCCAGGAACTGCTCGTAGGTGCAGCCGCTGCAGACCCCGATCTTCTTCCCGTCCAGGTCGGTGGTCAGGTCGTTGATGCTGGTGTTGTCCTCGTGCACGACCACCACGGCGGGCGTGAAGTAGTACGGGTCGGTGAACAGCAGCACTTCTTGCCGGTCGTTGGTCGGCGTCATCGAGCCGACGCTCATGTCCCAGCGGTTGTTCCAGTTGCCGGCGGTCAGCACGTCCCAGGACGGCGCCTCCCAGCCGATGTCAACGCCCAGCCGGCTGGCGATCTCGGTCGCCACGTCGATGTCGAAGCCGACGTACTCACCGGTGGCCTCGTCCAGCGAGGACTGCGGTGGGTAGGCGGGGTCGGTGGAGACGATGAGCTCCCCGCGGTCACAGACCTCGGCCAGCAGGTCGTCGGCGGCGTCCGTGGTGTCGCATACGGCGTCGCCGCTGGAGGCCTGCTCGTCCTCGCCGGTGCTGTCGTCGCCCCCGCACGAAGTGAGCGCGAGCCCGAGCGCGCTCGCGGCGAGCAGGGGGACAATGGTGGAACGGATACGCATGATCACCTCTCGGGTTGTGGTGGGAGCAGGATGCCACTCCGCGAGCGGTTCGGCACCCCCCACACGGTTGCGAGGGGGTTACGAAATGCCTCCGCCCCGCCGGCCACGCCACGCCGAACCGGCCGCGACCGTGCCGGCGAGAGCCCCAGCGACGGCTCCCGCGACCAGTCCGGCCCGGGCCGCCTTGCGGCCCGTCCGGTAGTCCCGCACCCGCCATCCGTGCTGCCGGGCATGGGCCCGAAGCCGGGCGTCGGGATTGATCGCGCACGGGTCGCCGACCAGCGAGAGCATCGGTAGGTCGTTGTAGGAGTCGGAGTACGCCGAGCAGCGGGGCAGGTCGAGACCCTCACGGACGGCCAGCGCCGAAACCGCTTCCGCCTTCGCCGGCCCGTGCAGCAGGTCGCCCACGAGGCGCCCGGTGTAGACCCCGTCGACGTGCTCGGCCACCGTGCCCAGCGCGCCGGTGAGCCCGAGCCGTCGCGCGATGATGCTGGCGATCTCGACCGGTGCGGCGGTGACCAGCCACACCCGCTGACCCTCGTCGAGGTGGAGCTGGGCCAGGGCGCGGGTGCCGGGCCAGATCCGGCGGGCCATGGCTTCGTCGAAGATCTCCTCGCCGAGTGCCTCGAGCTCGGCGACGGTGTGGCCGGCGATGAAGCCGAGCGCCGAGTTGCGGGCGTCGGCGACGTGGTCCGGGTCCTCGACGCCCACGACCCGGAAGTAGGCCTGCTTCCAGGCAGCGCCGAGGATCTCCCTGGTGGTGAAGAACTTGCGGCGGTGCAGTCCGCGCGCCAGATGGAAGATGCTGGCGCCCTGCATCACGGTGTTGTCCACGTCGAAGAACGCCGCACGCTGGGGGTCCGCGGGCATGCCGAGGGCCAGCTCCACCTCCGCGTTGGCGGCAGCGGCCTCGCCGGCCATCGTGGAGCGCTGCTGGAGGTCCACCGGGCGGTTCGGGCGGCGCGGGCGCGTCACACCGGCAGCCTAGTCGGCGGGCAGCATGGTCGGACGGGGTTCGCGAGCCCGCTGCCGGGCAGCGCCTGTGACAGGATCGGAGCATGCCCAACGGTCCGGTGCGGGTCACGCTGATCGGCCGTCGCGGGTGTCACCTCTGCGACGAGGCGCGCGCGGTCGTCGAGCGGGTCTGCCAGGACCTGGGCCAGGCCTGGACCGAGGTGGACGTCGACGCCGACCCCGCACTGCTGGAGCGGTACGGCGAGGAGATCCCGGTGACACTCGTGGACGGGGCCCAGCACGACTTCTGGCGCGTTGACGAGGCCCGGCTCCGGGCGGCGCTGGGCGCCTGACCCCGCTCCGCTGTGGCCTGGGTCACAGTGCCCGTGACCGGAGGGTGGTCGCGGTTTTGTTCTCGCGTTCACAAACTCCTACAGTGGGCTGCGCCGCGTGGACACCGCCCTCGGGAACGTGACGACCAGGCCCGGGGCCGCGCGGTCAGGAAAAGAGGAAGCGTGACCGGACGGCCGCCCCGCGTCCCCGCCGAGGGAGCCTCGAGCGCGGATTCCTGGAGCCGCGAGATCCCCGAGGCCACCGTGGCCCGGCTGCCGATCTACCTGCGAGCGCTCACGACCCTGGCCGAGGACGGCATCGCCACCTGCTCGAGCGAAGAGCTGGCCGCGGCCGCCGGTGTGAACTCGGCCAAGCTGCGCAAGGACCTCTCTTACCTGGGCAGCTACGGCACCCGCGGCGTCGGCTATGCGGTCGACTACCTGCGCTACCAGATCGCCCGCCAGATCGGGGTGACCCAGGACTGGCCGGTCGTCATCGTGGGCATCGGCAACCTCGGCCATGCCCTGGCGAACTACTCGGGGTTCCGCAGCCGGGGCTTCCGGGTGGTCGCCCTGCTGGACGCCGACCCGACCCGCCATGACGAGGTCGTGGCGGGCGTCGAGGTCCGCCCGTTCAGCGACATGGAGCAGATCGTGCGGGAGCACGGGGTGGCCATCGGTGTCATCGCGACCCCCGCGGCCGCGGCCCAGGCGGTGGCCGACCAGATGGTCACGGCCGGGATCCGCAGCATCCTCAACTTCGCGCCGGTGGTGCTGGCGGTGCCGCAGGGCGTGGACGTGCGCAAGGTCGATCTGTCCATCGAGCTGCAGATCCTGGCCTACCACGAGCAGCGCAAGTCCTCCCCACTCGAGTCCGCCCTGCAGAAGCAGGCCGTCCAGGGGCAGGCGATATGAGCGTGCTGGTGGTGGGGGTGTCCCACAAGACAGCGCCGGTGACGCTCCTCGAGCGGCTGGCGCTCGACGGCGACGGCGTCCACAAGCTGCTCACCGAGGCGGTGTCGGCCGACCACGTCACCGAGGCCGCCGTACTCGCGACCTGCAACCGGCTGGAGGTGTACGCCGACGTCGACCGCTTCCACGGCAGCGTCGAGGAGCTCTCCCGTCTCCTGCTGGCCGGCGCCGACGAGCCGGGCGAGGCGCTGCTGCCCCACCTGTACCTCCACTACGACGATGCGGCGGTCACCCACCTCTTCCAGGTGGCGTCGGGGCTCGACTCGCTCGCGGTGGGCGAGAGCCAGATCCTCGGCCAGACCCGGGAGGCGCTCCGGCACGGCCAGGAGCTCGGGACGGTCGGGCCGTCGCTGAACACCCTCTTCCAACAGGCCCTGCGGGTCGGCAAGCGCGCCCACGCCGAGACCGGCATCGACCGGGCCGCACCGTCGCTGGTCGCGGCGGCTCTGGACCGGGTGCTACCCGGCTCCGCGACCGACCTCGGCGGCCGTCGCGTGCTCGTCGTGGGCGCCGGCTCGATGGCCGGACTCGCCACCGCGACCGCGGCCGCCCGGGGCGCCAGCGACATCATGGTCCTCAACCGCAACTCGGAGCGCGGCACCCGACTGGCCCAGGAGTACGGCGCCCGCTCCGGGCCGCTCACGGATCTGCCTGGTGAGCTGGGCGCAGCCGACCTGGTCATCACCTGCACCGGGGCCGACGGCCTGCTGATCACCGCCGACCAGCTGCCCGCACGCGCGATCGCACTCATCGATCTGGCCATGCCGCACGACGTGGACCCCGCTGTCGCCGACGTGCCCGGGGTCAGCCTGGTGAACCTGCTCCAGCTGGCCCACGAGCTCCCCGAGGCCGAGGCGCACCGGGAGGTGGCCGGCGTGCGCCACATCGTCACCGAGGAGGTCGCGGCGTTCCTGCTCGCGCGGCACCAGGCCAGCGTCACTCCGACGGTCCGCGCCCTGCGCAGCATGGCCACCGGCGTCGTGGACGCCGAGCTCGAACGGCTCCTGGCCCGGCTGCCGAACCTGGACGACGTCGCCCGGGCCGAGGTGCAGCAGACGCTGCACCGGGTCGCGGAGAAGCTGCTGCACCAGCCCACGGTCCGGGTGAAGGAGCTGGTCAACGACGCCGGTGCGATCTCCTACGCCGCGGCCCTCGCCGAGCTGTTCGCTCTCGACCCCGAGGCCGTCGACGCCGTCACCCGCCCGGAGCCGCTGCCATGAGCGCCACCACCGCGACCACGCGGCCGCTGCGCCTGGGCACCCGCGCGTCCAAGCTCGCCACCACGCAGGCGGGCCTGGTGGCCGACCAGGTGCGGACCCGGCTGGGCCGGGAGGTGGAGCTGGTCGAGGTCACCACCGAAGGCGACGTGTCCACTGCGCCGCTGGCCGGGATCGGTGGCACCGGCGTCTTCGTCAGTGCCCTCCGGGAGGCCCTGCTGGCCGGTGCGGTGGACCTCGCCGTCCACTCGCTGAAGGACCTGCCCACCGCGCCCGCGCCGGGGATCACCCTGGCCGCCGTACCCCAGCGCGAGGACCCGCGTGACGTCGTCGTCGCCCGGGACGGGCTGACCCTGGGCGAGCTGCCGCCCGGGTCCCGAGTCGGCACCGGCTCGCCGCGCCGCGCAGCCCAGCTGCTCGCCCTGGGCCTGGGCTTCGAGGTGGTCCCGATCCGCGGCAACGTCGACACCCGGCTGGCCGCCGTCGCCAGCGGGCACCTGGACGCCATCGTGCTGGCCCGGGCCGGCCTGCTGCGGCTGGGCCGTCACGACGAGGCGACCGAGATCCTGGACCCGCTCCAGATGCTGCCCGCCCCCGGCCAGGGAGCCCTCGCGGTCGAGACCGCCGAGGCCAGCCTCGACCTGGCAGCGACCCTGGCCGCCCTGGACGACCCCGCGACCCGCGCCTCAGTGACCGCCGAGCGCGCCGTGCTTGCCCTCCTCGAGGCGGGCTGCTCGGCCCCCGTCGGTGCCCTGGCCGACGTCGTCGAGGGCGACGCCGGCGAGGAGCTCTGGATCCGGGCCGTGGCGCTGTCGCTCGACGGCGGCCTCGCGGTCCGCGGCTCCCGCTCGGGCCCCCTCCCTGACTCGCACGACATCGGCACCGCACTCGGCGAGCAGCTGCTCGCCGACGGCGCAGGCGACCTGATCGACACCACAGCTAGAAAGCAGCAGGCATGACGCGACGCACCACCACCAGTTCCGCCACCCCGGCGACCGCCTCCGCAGCGGCCCGAGCCCGCCGCGGCTGGGTTTCCTACGTCGGCAGCGGGCCGGGCGACCCCGGTCTCCTCACCCTGCGTGCCGTCGAGCTGCTCCAGGATGCCGAGGTCATCGTCACCGACAGCTCGACCCAGGAGCCCATGGTCCGGGCGCTGCTCGGGCTCCCGACCGAACCCGGTCCCGACGAGAAGGGCCCGGTCTTCGTCGACGGCGGCTTCGGCGAGAACGGCCAGCCGCTGACCCAGGCCGCCCGGGCCAAGGTCGCGGTCCGCGAGGCCCGAAAGGGACTCCGCGTGGTCCGGCTGCTTACCGGCGACCCGTTCCTCTGCGCCGGTGGCGCCGACGAGGCGCGCGCCTGCGCCAAGGCCGGCATCGCGTTCGAGATCGTCCCGGGGGTCGCCGCGGCCAGCGGAGTGCCGGCGTACGCCGGGATCCCCCTCACCGACGGCAGCCACCGCGACGTGGTCGTGGTGAACGGTGAGAAGGCCGACTGGGGTCGGTACGCCGGTGCCACGACGCTGGTCGTGGTCACCCCGGTCGAGACGCTCGCCGGCGTGGCCACTGCCCTGACCGCGGCGGGTCGCGACCCGGAGACCCCGGTGGCCACCACCGGCGTCGGGACGACCACCGACCAGCAGACTCTGGTCTCCACCCTCGGCGAACTGGCCGGCGACCTGCGTGCGGCCCGGCTCAGCGGCCCCGCCGTGACGGTCGTCGGTGAGCTGGTCGGGCTGCGCGACGCGCTGTCCTGGTTCGAGACCAAGCCGCTGTTCGGCTGGCGGGTGCTCGTGCCCCGCACCAAGGAGCAGGCCGGGTCGGTCACCCAGCGACTGCGCGGCTTCGGCGCCGTGGCCGAGGTCGTCCCCACCATCTCGGTCGAGCCGCCCCGCAACCCCCAGCAGATGGACAAGGCCGTCCGCGGCCTGGTCGAGGGGCGGTACGAGTGGATCGCCTTCACCTCCGTGAACGCCGTCCGGGCGGTGCGCGAACGGTTCGAGGAGTACGGCCTCGACGCCCGGGCGTTCTCCGGCCTAAAGATCGCGGCCGTCGGCGACAAGACCGCCGCCTCCATCGAGGCCTGGGGCCTGCGTCCGGACCTGGTCCCCACCGGTGAGCAGTCCGCGGCCGGACTGCTGGAGGACTGGCCGGAGTACGACGAGCTGCTCGACCCCATCAACCGGGTCTTCCTGCCCCGGGCCGACATCGCGACCGAGAGCCTGGTCGCGGGACTGGTCGAGCTGGGCTGGGAGTGCGACGACGTCACGGCGTACCGCACCGTCCGGGCGGCGCCGCCGCCGGCGCCGGTGCGCGACGCGATCAAGACCGGCAAGTTCGACGCGGTCGTGTTCACCTCGTCCTCGACCGTGCGCAACCTGGTCGGCATCGCCGGCAAGCCGCATGCCTCGACGGTGATCGCGGTGATCGGCCCCGCCACGGCGAAGACCGCGGAGGAGCACGGCCTGCGCGTCGACGTCCTCGCGAGCCGGCCGGACGTCGAGGAGCTCGTCGACGCGCTCGCCGACTTCGGCGCCGCCCGCCGGGTGTCGTTGATCGAGGCGGGCCAGCCCGTCACCAAGCCGTCGGAGCGCAAGACCTCCGCGCGGCGGAAGGCTCGCGCCGCGGAGTGATCCGAGCCGTGGAGGTCCGCGTCAGCGGACCTCCACGACGCGAGGAGGTTGAGCGAGCCCGCTCGTGAGGTACGAACGAGCGACGGCGGGTCGAAACCGAGTGAGCAGGAGGAGGATCGAGCGATGACCGATCAACTGTCCAGCACCTCTCCGGTGGCCGGACCCGTGGTCCGGCCCCGGCGCCTGCGCACCACGCCGGCGCTGCGCCGGATGGTGGGCGAGACGTCGCTGGAGCCGCGGCAGCTGGTGCTCCCGCTCTTCGTGCGCGAGGGCCTCGACGAGCCGCGGCCGATCTCCTCGATGCCCGGCGTGGTGCAGCACACCCGGTCGACGCTGCTGAAGGCGGTCGCCGAGGCGGCCGAGCTCGGGCTCGGCGGGGTGATGCTCTTCGGCATCCCCGAGCACAAGGACGCCGAGGGCACCGGCGCGATCGACCCGGCAGGCATCCTCAACCTCGCCATCACCGACGTGGTGGCCGAGGTGGGGGACGCCCTGACGGTGATGAGCGACCTGTGCCTCGACGAGTTCACCGACCACGGTCACTGCGGCGTGCTGACACCCGACGGTCGTGTCGACAACGACCGCACGCTCGCGGCGTACGCCGAGATGGCCCGCGCCCAGGCCCACGCCGGCGTCGACATGGTCGGCCCCAGCGGGATGATGGACGGCCAGGTGGCGGTGATCCGCACCGCGCTGGACGCCGCCGAGCACTCCGACGTCTCGATCCTGGCCTACTCCGCCAAGTACGCCTCCGCGTTCTTCGGCCCGTTCCGCGAGGCCGTCGACTCCTCGCTGCAGGGCGATCGCCGGACCTACCAGCAGGACCCCGGCAACGCCCGCGAGGGCGTCCGCGAGGCGCTGCTCGACGTGGCGGAGGGCGCCGACGTGGTGATGGTGAAGCCCGCCCTGGCCTACCTCGACGTGCTGCGCCGGGTGCGCGACGCGGTCGACGTGCCGGTCGCGGCGTACAACATCTCGGGGGAGTACGCCATGCTCGAGGCCGCCGCCGCGAACGGCTGGATCGACCGCGAGCCGGCCATCCTCGAGACGCTCACCTCGATCCGGCGGGCCGGTGCCGACGTGGTGCTGACCTACTGGGCCAGCGAGGTCGCGCGGCTGCTGCGGCGCTGACGGCTGGGGTGGCTTCGAGGCTCAGGCGCTAGCGCGCCTTCGCACCTCAACCACCGGGTCGGTGGTGGAGGCGCGAGCGAAGCGAGCCTCGAAACCCACCCGTCAGTGGGTGTAGGCGTAGACGCACTGGTCGAACGGGTCGTCGGTGCGCAGGATGTTGTCGAGGTAGCCGTCGAGCAAGCACTGGGCACGCGCCTGGACGTCGGTGAGCAGCTGGTCGACCGGGGCCACCGAGGTCGACGGCAGCGCCGGGAGGGTCAGCGTCGGGAGCGGCGCCTTCGGCGGGTCGGCCGGCTTGGCCGGGGCGGAGCTCGGGGGCTGCTGGGGCGTCGTCGGCTGCGTGGGCTGCGTGGGCTGCTGGGTGGGCGACTTCGTCGGGGTCTGCGCCGGGTCCGTGGGCTCGGACGAGCCCTGGTCGTCGTCGCGGCCGTCCTTGCCCTTGCCGTTGTCGCCCTTGCCCT
>CAZKEZ010000039.1:0-9299 GCA_964551905.1 uncultured Nocardioides sp.
CCTCCTCGTGGGTGCCGCCCTCGTGGGTGTTGATGGTGTTGGCGAAGGTGTGCACGGACTCGGTGAACGAGGTGTTCCACTGCATCGCCACCTCGAGGCTCATGTGGTTGGTGGACCCGTTGGGGCTCTCGGCCTCGAAGTCGATGATGGTGGGGTTCGCCTTGTCCTTGCGGCGGTTCAGGTGCTCGACGTAGTCGACCAGACCCCGGTCGTACTTGAACACCTGCTCCAGGCCGCCGCCCTGCGCGCGACGGATCGCGTCGGGCCCGGCCTGGTCGATCTCGGCCTCGACCGTCCCGTCCTCGACCGCGTCGGCGATCTCGTCGGCCTCCGGGCGCTCGTCGCGCACCACGATCTCGAGGCCCTTGTTGAGGAAGGCCACCTCGCGGACGCGGGTGGTGATCGTCTCCAGGGAGTACGTCGTGGTCTCGAAGATCTCGTCCGAGGCGTAGTAGGTGACCGTGGTGCCGGTGCCCTCGCCGGGCTCCAGGGCCCGGACCCGCTCCAGGTCGGCGTCGGGCTCGCCGTAGCTGAACGACTGGCGCCAGAGGTGGTCGCGGTTGCGCACCTCCACGATCAGCCGGCTGGACAGGGCGTTCACCACAGACACGCCGACACCGTGCAAACCACCGGACACCTTGTAGCCGCCGCCGCCGAACTTGCCGCCGGCGTGCAACTGGGTGAGTGCCACCGTCACCGCCGGGATCCCCTCGACCGGGTGCAGGTCGGTGGGGATGCCGCGCCCGTCGTCCTCGACGCGGACGCCGCCGTCGGCCTGGAGGGTGAGCACGATCCGGTCGCAGAACCCGGCCAGGCTCTCGTCGACGGAGTTGTCGATGATCTCCCAGATCAGGTGGTGCAGGCCCCGCTCGCCGGTGGAGCCGATGTACATGCCCGGTCGCTTGCGGACCGCCTCCAGGCCCTCGAGGACCTGGATGGTGGAGGCGTCGTACTCCTGGGTGACCTGTGGGGCCGCCGACTCGTCGGGCTCGGGACTGCTGGGGGTGGCCGCCTGGGACACACGCACCTCTTCCGCTGCGGAGGCGGCGGGGCGGGACCCCGTCCGCGGCATTGACAAGTTGTCGCTCGACATGGCGAGGGTCGCCGCTCAAGGGAGCTTGCGACCCGTCGTCCATAATAGCGCCCCACGGGCCTTGTGCCACGCCTCGTCCACCGTGGTGGGGGGATCTGTGGATGAAATTTGCCTCCTAGCGGCTCGGAACCGTCGATTCCTCGCCCGCGGAGGGGGGGCGGTGGACCCCTACACGTCCGACCCGCCGTCAGAGCCCCTGGATCGACCTCAGCCGTAGGTGTCGCGCGGCCCCCGGCCGTCACGCACCGACCGCGGTCCCTTCTTCCAGGTCGGCACGTGCGGACCGAGGATGTCGATGACCGTCACCGTGCCGTCGCCCAGCTCCTCGTTGAGGCGACGGACCACGGTCGGCGCCAGCAACCGCAGCTCGGTCGCCCAGGCCGTGGAGTCGGTGCGGACCACGAGCCGACCCTCGACGAAGGTCTCCGGGGTGGTGTGCGCCGCGACCGCGGGGCCGACCAGCTCGGGCCAGCGCGCGAAGACCTCGCGCACCCGCAGCTCCAGCTGCCACCCGTGGTCGGCCACCAGGCGTTCCACCACGCTGCCCAGCGGCTGGGGGTCCCGCTCGTCGGGGTGGGCCCCGCTGCCCGCCCCGGCCGGAGTCCGGTCGGTGGGAGCTCGTCGCGAGGGCGCCCGCCCGCGGCCGCGGGCCGGCGTCGTCCGGGCGGCACCGCCGGTGGCCTTCGTGATCGCCCGGGCCAGGTCCAGGCCGTCGTCGGCGTGCGGCTGCTCGGCCGGCTCCGGTGCAGGCGACTGAGGCCGGTCAGTGGTCACGGGTCACCTCACCGTCCGCGACCAGGAACCGGGTGCCGGCGAGCTCGGCGGGTACGTCGTCGGCCACCGCCGCGGTGACGAGCACCTGCTCGGCACCCGCAACCAGCTCGGCGAGCTGTCGTCGCCGGGTGCTGTCGAGCTCGGCGAAGACGTCGTCGAGGATCAGGATCGGGTCGTCGCCGTCGGCGCGCAGCAAGTCGTACGACGCCAGCCGCAGGGCCAGCGCGAAGGACCAGGACTCGCCGTGCGAGGCATACCCCTTCACCGGCAGCCGCAGCTCGCCGTTCCCGAGGGTGAGCACCAGCTCGTCGCGGTGCGGGCCGACCAGCGAGATGCCGCGCTGCAGCTCGTCGCCCCGGCGGCGTTCCACCTCGGCCAGCAGCGCCTCCGTCAGCGCCGCCCGGTCCGGACGCTCTCCGTCGGGCAGCTCCAAGGAGGGGCGGTACTCCAGGTCCGCGTCCTCGCGGTTCGCGCCGCGGGCCACCGCCTCATAGGCCTTGCCGACGTACGGACGCAGCTGCTCGACCAGGTCCAACCGCTCGGCCAGCAGCTCGCCGCCGGTGCGGGCCAGGTGGGCGTCCCACACCCCGAGCGTGGACAGGGCGGCGTCGTACGCGCTGGATCCACGCGCGGCCACGCCGGCGGTCTTGAGCAGGCTGTTGCGCTGCTTGAGCACCCGGTCGTAGTCCGCGCGGGTGCCTGCCAGCCGCGGGGTCCGCAGCACCAGGAGGTCGTCGAGGAAGCGGCGCCGATCGGCCGGGTCACCCTTCACCAGGGTGAGGTCCTCGGGGGAGAACAGCACGGTACGGACCAGCCCGATCAGCTCGCGGGCGCGGGGGAGTGGCGCCTTGTTGACCCGCGCCCGATTGGACCGGCCGGGGTTCACCTCGACCTCGAGGACCGCGGAGCGCCCGTCCCGCACGACGGCCGCGCGCACCACCGCCCGCTCCGTCCCCGCCCGCACCAGCGGCGCGTCGGCGGCCACCCGGTGCGAGGCCAGCCGGGACAGGTAGTCGATCGCCTCCACCACGTTGGTCTTGCCCTGCCCGTTGCGACCGAGGAACGCGGTCGCGCCGGGGCCCAGCTCGACGTCGACGGTCTCGTAGGAGCGGAAGTCGTGGAGGGAGAGGTGGGAGACGTACACGGGCGGTGGGGTACGACGCGCCTACTGGCTCGCGTCCGGATGGGCGTCGCCACCGGCCGGCGGCGCGGTCCGCACCGCGTGCCCGCCGAACTGGTTGCGCATGGCGGCGATCGCCTTCATCGCCGGCGAGTCCTCCTGCCGCGAGATGAACCGGGCATACAGCGCGGCGGTGATCGCCGGGGTGGCCACCGCGTTGTCGATGCCCGCCTCGACGGTCCACCGTCCCTCGCCGGAGTCCTCCGCATAGCCGGTGATCCCGGCCAGCCCGGGGTCGTCGTCGAGGGCCGCGACCAGGAGGTCCAGCAGCCAGGACCGGATCACGGTGCCCTCCCGCCAGGAGCGGAACACCTCGGTGACGTTGTCGACCAGGTCCACCGCGTCGAGCAGCTCCCAGCCCTCGGCGTAGGCCTGCATGATGGCGTACTCGATGCCGTTGTGGACCATCTTCGAGAAGTGGCCCGCGCCGACCTTGCCGGCATGGACCGCGCCGAACTCGCCCTCGGGCTTGAGCGCGTCGAAGGCCGGCTGCACCTTGGCGATGTCTGCCGGGTCACCGCCGTACATCAGCGCGTAGCCGTTCTCGAGCCCCCAGACGCCGCCGGAGACTCCACAGTCGACGTACCCGATGCCTTTCGGCAGGAGCAGCTCGGCGTTCGCCAGGTCGTCGGTCCACCGGGAGTTGCCGCCGTCGACGATGACGTCGCCGGCGTCCAACAGCTCGCCGAGGTCGCGGACCGTGTCGCGGGTCGGCGCCCCGGAGGGCACCATCACCCACACCACCCGCGGGGCGTCCAGAGCCGCGACCAGGGCCTCCAGCGACTCCACGTCCGCGACGTCGGGGTTGCGGTCGTAGCCGACCACGGTGAGGCCGGCGTTGCGCATCCGGGTGCGCATGTTGCCGCCCATCTTGCCCAGGCCGATCAGTCCGATCTGCATGTGGTGAGCCTAGCCCCGCACGACGAAGGAGTGCGAGGCGTGGTGAACCGGGTCAGGACAGCAGGCGGCGGGGCATCAGGAGGTAGCGGAACCCCGAGTCCTGGTCGCCCTCCCCGGCCGCACCACGGATGACCACCGGCTTGGAGGCCTGGGTGAAGGCCAGCTCGACGACCGCCTCGTCGATCGCGGTGAGCCCGTCGAGCAGGAACTGCGGGTTGAAGCCGGTGGTGATCGGCTCGCCGGTCACGGTCGCCTCGATCGACTCAGAGGCCTGGGCCTCGTCCCCCGACCCGGCGTCGAGCGTCAGCACGCCGTCGGCGAAGGACAGCTGTACGGCGGTGTTGCGCTCCGCGACCAGTGCCACCCGCTTGACCGACTCGATCAGCGCCAGCTTGTCCACCAATGCCGTCGTCAGGTGCTCGGCCGGGAACAGGCTGCGGACCTTGGGGAACTCGCCGTCGAGCAGTCGGGTCGTCGTCCGGCGGATGCCTCCGGGCGCCCGCCCCTCGAAGCCGATGATGCCCTCGCCCGCCCCGCCGTGGGACAGTGCGATCGTGACCTCGGTGCCGGCGGTCAGCGTGCGGGCGGTGTCGCCCAACACCTTGGCCGGCACCAGCGCCGCGATCGACTCGTCCGGCGTGAGCGGGGTCCAGTTCAGCTCGCGTTGGGACAGCCGGAAGCGGTCGGTTGCCAGCAGGCTGATGGCGTCGCCGTCGATCTCGATCCGGACCCCGGTCAGCACCGGCAGCATGTCGTCGCGGCCGGCGGCGGTGATCGCCTGGGCGACCGCATGGGCGAACAGCTCGCTGTCCACGTTGCCGGTCGCCGTGGGGAGCTGCGGCAGGGCCGGGTAGTCCTCGACGGGGAGGGTCTGCAGGCTGAACCGCGCGGCCCCGCAGATCAGTGACACCCGAGCGCCGTCCAGGGCCACCTCGATCGGCTTGGCCGGCAGGCTGCGGCAGATGTCGGCCAGCAGCCGCCCACTCACCAGGGCCCTACCCTCCTCGCTCACCTCGGCGGTGAGGGTCGCCCGGGCCGAGGTCTCGTAGTCGAAGCTGGAGAGCACCAGTCCGTCCTGGCCGGCCTCGACCAGCAGGCCGGCGAGCACCGGGGCGCTGGGCCGGACCGGGAGGCTGCGTGCCGCCCAGGCGACGGCGTCGGCGAAGACGTCTCGGTCGACGCTGAACTTCACGGGCGGTGACCTCCGAGGTGGGGGAGTGGCGACTGCATCCTGCCATGCCGACGCCGCACTCGGCAGGCGTGGTCCCGGTCATCCCCAGGTCGGGGTGCCGGGCGAAGTTCACCGGTCATCGTGATCTCTACAGGTGAGGGGGAGTAGTAGGGGCGGTGGAAACTGTGGAGAACCGCTTTCTGCGCAGGTCAGCGGCGGGATGGGGCTGGGGAGCGACGGTGGACGACGGGTGGAGGAACCGCCGGGCGTGTGGAACGCCTGCGGCACTGACCTGGGCGGAACGCCGCGGGTGCACAGGCACTGTGGACGACACCCCGAGCGGGTCCCCAGGCTGTCCACAGGGAACGGAGCCCCGGCGCGCCCCTCGGCTCACGTCTGCCGGGCCTGCAGCTTGATCCGGTTTGTCAGCTCGCTGACCTGGTTGAACACCGAGCGGCGTTCCGCCAGCAGCTGGTTGATCTTGCGGTCGGCGTACATCACGGTCGTGTGGTCCCGGTTGCCGAACTGAGCGCCGATCTTGGGTAGTGACAAGTCGGTGAGCTCGCGACATAGGTACATCGCGATCTGCCGGCCCTGGACGAGGTGCCGGCCGCGGCTGGGCCCGGTGAGGTCCTCGATGCTCACCCCGAAGTACGCCGCGGTCTGAGCGATGATCAGCGGCGCGGTGATCTCGGGCTCGCCGCCCTCGGGGATCAGGTCCTTGAGGACGATCTCGGCCAGGGTGAGGTCGACCTCCTGGCGATTGAGGTTGGCGAACGCGGTCACCCGGATCAGCGCGCCCTCCAGCTCGCGGATGTTGGTCTGGATCTTCGAGGCGATGAACTCGAGCACCTCCGGGGGTGCGGTGAGCCGGTCCATGGCGGCCTTCTTGCGCAGGATCGCGATCCTGGTCTCGAGGTCCGGCGGCTGGACGTCGGTGACCAGACCCCACTCGAACCGGTTGCGCAGCCGGTCCTCGAACTCGTCGAGCTTCTTGGGAGCCCGGTCGGAGGTCAGCACGATCTGCTTGTTGGCGTTGTGCAGGGTGTTGAAGGTGTGGAAGAACTCCTCCTGCGTCTGGATCTTGCCCTCGAGGAACTGGATGTCGTCGATCAGCAGCACGTCGACGTCGCGGTAGCGCCGCTTGAAGCGGTCCTGCCGGTCGTCGCGGATGGCGTTGATGAACTCGTTGGTGAACTCCTCGCTGGAGACGTAGCGCACCTTCGCGCCGTCGTACAGGCTGCGCACGTAGTGGCCGATCGCGTGCAGGAGGTGGGTCTTGCCCAGGCCGGAGTCGCCGTAGATCAGCAGCGGGTTGTAGGACCGGCCCGGCGCTTCCGCGACCGCGACGGCGGCGGCGTGCGGGAACCGGTTCGACGAGCCGATGACGAAGCTCTCGAAGACGTACTTGGGGTTGAGCCGGGTCTCGAGCGCCGATGCCGGCCGGCTGCGCTCGAGGGAGTCGACGGACTCGAAGTGGTCCTGGACCGGCACATCGAGCGTCGCCGCAGCGACATATTTATCCATCGATATGTCGACATCAGGACTTATCGACGAAGCCATGGTGTGGCCGGGCCCCGCGGCGACTGGCGGAGGGTCGGGCGCCGCATCCAGATCGGTGTTGACGGTCACCATCATCCGGATCTCGCGCCCGAAGGCGTCACTGAGGGCGTCCTCGAGCTGTCCCCGGAGCCGGCCCTCCAACTGGATCCGGGTGAACTCGTTCGGCACGGCGATGATCGCCGTGGCCTCGTGCAGAGTCACCGGCTGGCTGGCCCGCACCCAGGCCTGCTGGTTGGGCTGCAGACCGTCGACCAGGCCGTGCCACACCCGCTCCAGTGCCAGCGTGTCGTTCTCCACGGGTCTCCACCCTCTCCTCGGTGCGTCGCCGCCGGGGGCGGCGGCGCCGACGGTTCAGCTCCTTCTGCAGCGCTGGCTCCACAAGTTTGTCCACAGGCTGTGAACCAGGCTGCGGGTCCGGTGGAACCGGGGCCGAGACATCCAGAGAGAGCCCCCGCCATGACGTCGTTTTCCCAGGTCAGCGGGCCTTTTCGGGGCCTTTCGACGGAGTAGGGTTCCGGTCACGGTAGGAGAGGGACCACCCGGGTGGGGGAACCTCGGTCGGCAGGCAACGTAACAAGCCTTCCCCCGCAGGGGCAAGCCGTCATCCACAGGCCGTGACGGCCCCGGTTTGACCCTGTGGAACCGCCTCGCGTACCGTGGGTCGGTCGCCCGGCGTCGCCCGGTGCCGCACGTCCACAGTGACGTGCCAGGACGGGTGCGGCGGCGTCCCTCAGCCCGCACCGAATGCGCCCGGCCACGACGAGCCGGCCAGCGCACCGCACCGCAGCACAGGACAACGGAGAAGCTCGTGAGCAAGCGTACGTACCAGCCGAACAACCGCCGTCGGCACAAGGTGCACGGGTTCCGGCTGCGCATGCGCACCCGCGCCGGTCGGGCGATCTTGTCCTCGCGTCGCCGCAAGGGCCGCAAGAGCCTGGCCGTCTGACGTCGGCCACTTCGGTGCTTACGCGTGCTGCCGCGGTCGAACCGGCTGACCACCGGTGACGATTTCTCAAGGACCGTTCGGACCGGTCGCCGGTCGGGGTCGCGCACACTCGTGGCGCACTGGCTGCCCGCGGACCTCTCGGACGGGGCCCAGGCGTGTGTCAAGGTGGGGTTCGTGGTGAGCGGTGCCGTGGGGAGCGCGGTGACCCGGAACCGGGTCCGCCGGCGGCTCCGGCATCTCGTGGCGCAGCGGCTCGACGCGCTGCCCGCTGGCCGGTTGGTGGTCCGGGCGCTGGCC
The DNA here is from genome assembly GCA_964551905.1 of uncultured Nocardioides sp. Classification (GTDB taxonomy): domain Bacteria; phylum Actinomycetota; class Actinomycetes; order Propionibacteriales; family Nocardioidaceae; genus Nocardioides. Next base: position 7,925 of record CAZKEZ010000039.1, read on the forward strand.
CCTGCCGCGCACGCCACCTCGGCGGAGCTCGCGGTGGATCTGGACGGATGCCTGCGCCGGACCCGCGCCCTGGAGGCGGCGTGAAGTACCTGTTCATCGCGGTGTTGAAGGCCTACCGGCTGTTGATCAGCCCGCTGTACGGCCAGGTCTGCCGCTACCACCCGTCCTGCTCGGCGTACGCGCTGGAAGCCGTGACCGTCCACGGCAGCCTCCGAGGCAGCTGGCTCGCCCTGCGTCGGCTCGCTCGCTGTCACCCGTGGAGTGCTGGGGGCTACGACCCCGTCCCCTCCCGCGGTCCGGCGCACTCGCACGTCTCGCAAGGAGCATGAGTGATCGACTTCCTGAGCACCGTCATCATGGGCCCGCTCTACTGGGTCATCTCCCAGATCCTGGTGTTCTTCCACAACATCTTCGGGGACATCTTCGGGCCGGCGAGCGGAGCGTCCTGGGCGCTGTCGATCGTCGGGCTCACGCTGGTCATCCGGGCGGCGCTCATCCCGCTCTTCGTCAAGCAGATCAAGTCCAGCCGCAACATGCAGCTGATCCAGCCCAAGGTCAAAGAGCTGCAGAAGAAGTACGGCCATGACCGGGAGCGGCTGGCGCAGGAGACGATGGCGCTCTACAAGGAGACCGGGACCAACCCGTTCGCCTCCTGTCTGCCGATCCTGATCCAGATGCCGATCTTCCTGGCGCTGTTCCGCCTGCTGGACCACGCGGCGGACGGAAAGCCGAAGGGGGTGCTGACCGAGACCCAGGCCGAGCAGTTCGGTGCTGCGGAGATCTTCGGGGTCCCGCTCTCCGACACCTTCCTCACCGCGGATGGCCACGTCCCGACCATGGTCCTGGCCGCCACCCTGGTGCTGGCGATGACCGCCACCACCTTCTTGACCCAGCGGCAGCTGATGAGCAAGAACATGCCGGCGGACGCGATGACCGGTCCGTACGCCCAGCAGCAGAAGCTGCTGCTGTACGTCCTCCCCGTGGTGTTCGCGGTCGGCGGCATCGCGTTCCCGATCGGCGTCATCATCTACTGGACCACCTCGAACCTGTGGACGATGGGGCAGCAGTTCTACGTGATCCGGAACAACCCGGCGCCCGGAACCCCCGCAGCCAAGGCGAAGGAGGAGCGCGACCGGCGCAAGCACCCGGAGCGCTTCGAGACCGAGGCCACGACGCCCACGGTCGTCGACGAGGCCCCCCGACCGGCCCAGCGGCAGCAGCCGAAGAAGCAGTCCCGCGAGCAGCGGAAGAAGAAGAAGGGACCGCCGCGCGAGGAGAACCCCGGCGGCACCAGCGACTGACCCCGCACCCCGTTCGAAGCAGGAGCACCCAGATGAGCGACAGCGAGACCACCCCGGCACCCACTGACGAGCAG
>CAZKEZ010000039.1:9399-22093 GCA_964551905.1 uncultured Nocardioides sp.
CAGGAGCACCCAGATGAGCGACAGCGAGACCACCCCGGCACCCACTGACGAGCAGGCGCTCGCGGAGGACCCAGGCACCAATTTCGCCTCCAACGCGGTTGACGCCGACGCCGACGCCGACACCGGCGTCGCGGAGACGACCGACACCGACGCCACCGAGGCGACCGACACCACTGAGGCGACCGACACCACCGAGGCGACCGACACCACCGAGGCGTCCGACACGGAGGCGACGGCCGACCGCGGATCCCGCGTGGACCGCCTGGAGCGGGAAGGGGACATCGCTGCGGACTACCTCGAGGAGCTGCTGGACATCGCCGACCTGGACGGTGACCTGGACATGGACGTCGAGGGTGACCGAGCAGTGGTCTCGGTGGTCGGCGCCGACCTGAACCAGCTGGTGGGCGACGATGGCGCGGTCCTGGAGGCGCTGCAGGAGCTCACCCGGCTCGCGGTGTACCGGGAGACCGGCGAGCGCTCCCGGCTGATGCTGGACGTGTCCGGCTTCCGTGCCCAGAAGCGCGCCGAGCTGGTGGAGCTGGCCAATGCTGCGATCGGCCGGGTCCGGGAGTCGGGGGAGCGGTTGCCGCTCGAGGCGATGACAGCGTTCGAGCGCAAGGTCGTGCACGACGCGGTCGCGGCGGCCGGCCTGGTCTCGGAGTCCGAGGGCGTCGAACCCCGACGGTTCGTGGTGATCCTCCCCGACTGAGCCGTTCCTATGGCCGAGGTTTCACGTGAAACACCCCCGGAGGCCGAACTCCTGTTCCCGGAGGGGCGCCTGGGGCTGGCCGAGCAGTTCGTCGAGCTGCTGGCCACCGATGGCGTTGTCCGCGGGCTGATCGGGCCGCGGGAGGGCCCGCGGCTGTGGTCGAGACACATCCTGAACTGTGCCGCCGTGGCCGAGCTGGTTCCCGCCGGCTCCTCGGTGTGCGACCTGGGCTCGGGGGCGGGGCTGCCCGGTCTCGTGCTGGCGCTGGCGCGCCCGGACCTGCGGGTGACCCTGGTGGAGCCGCTCCAGCGCCGCTGTGCGTTCTTGGAGGAGACCGTCGCGACCCTGGGCCTGTCCGGGGTGGAGATCGTGCGGGCTCGGGCCGAGGCCTTGCACGGGACGCGGGTCTTCGATGTCGTGACGGCCCGGGCGCTGGCCCCGCTGGGACGACTGCTGGATTGGGCGCTGCCGCTGCTGGCCCCCGGCGGGCAGGTCCTGGCCATGAAAGGCGGGTCGGCGGCCTCGGAGGTGGAGGACGCTGCCGCCACCCTGGCGCGCTGGGGCTGTCCGACCCCGGAGGTGATCATGGTCGGCGAGCAGCTCGGGACGGCCTCCACAACCGTTGTCCGGGTGATGTGGGCGGGGCCGGAGCGGGGTAGGTTGGCGGCGGGACCACCGGGTGGGAAGACCGTGACCCGACGTCAGCAGTCCCGGAAGAGGCAGGTGCCGTGACCGACGACCAGACGACTCCGGGTGGTGCGCCGGAGTCGGCCCCGCCCGGTGTTACCGGCGAGTTATCCACTGGTGAGGCGACTATCCCTGAGCGTGACTATCCACAGTCCGAGGGAGTTCATCCACAGGCGGGTGGCCCAGACCCGGGGGGCGAGGGTGCCGATGTTTCACGTGAAACCGAGCCTCAGGAGACCCCGGGATTCACCGTTCGCACGGCCGCAGACCTGGCCGAGGAGGCGCCCGGCTTCGCCGACGACACCACCACCCCGTTGGCTCGCGCGGCCGAGCACACCGTGCTGGCCCGGGAGGGAACGCGGCTGCGACCGCCCCTGCCGCGCCCGGACGCGACCCGGGTGATGGTGGTGGCCAATCAGAAGGGCGGGGTGGGGAAGACCACCTCCACCGTCAACATCGCCGCCGCCCTGGCCCAGCTGGGACAGCGGGTGCTGGTCGTCGACCTCGACCCGCAGGGCAACGCATCGACGGCGCTCAACGTGGAGCATCGCCGGGGTGTGCCGTCGACGTATGAGCTGATCGTCGAAGGCGCCCCCCTCGCCGAGGTGATCACGCAGTGCTCGGACGTGGCCGGGTTGTGGGTGGTGCCCGCGACCATCGACCTGGCCGGCGCGGAGATCGAGCTGGTCAGCGTGGTCGCCCGCGAGAGTCGCCTGGTCCGGGCCCTGGAGGCGCACGTGGGCATCGGCCCTGAGGAGCGGGCCGGGGAGGACCGGTTCGACTTCGTGCTGATCGACTGTCCGCCCTCACTCGGCCTGTTGACGCTCAACGCACTGGTCGCCGGCGCGGAGATGCTGATCCCGATCCAGGCGGAGTACTACGCCCTCGAGGGCCTGGGGCAGTTGCTGGAGACAGTGGAGATGGTGCGCAAGCACCTCAACCAGCGGCTCGTGGTGTCGACCATCCTGGTCACGATGTACGACGCCCGCACCCGGCTCGCCGCCGGCGTCGCCGACGAGGTGCGCGAGCACTTCGGCGACCAGGTGCTGCGCACCGCCATCCCCCGCTCGGTGCGGGTCTCGGAGGCGCCGTCGTACGGCCAGACCGTGATGACCTACGACCCCGGGTCGCCCGGGGCGCTGAGCTATCTCGAGGCGGCGCGCGAGATCGTCCGGAAGGGGGCACCGGCATGAGCGAGACGCAGGGTCGTCGTCGGGGGTTGGGGCGTGGACTGGGGGCGCTGATCCCCACGTCTCCGCCGGAGACGGAGCCCCCCGGTCCGCGCGCTGATGGCGTTCTCGACCGGACCGACGCCGCGGACGGCTCGGTCCCGGGCGCGTGGTTCGCCGAGCTGCCCATCGAGCAGGTGGCTCCGAATGCGCGCCAGCCGCGTCAGGTCTTCGACGAGGAGGCGATGGCGGAGCTGGTCTTCTCGATCCGGGAGATCGGGCTGCTCCAGCCGGTGGTGGTGCGCCGGGTCGGTCCCGAGAGCTTCGAGCTGGTGATGGGGGAGCGGCGCTGGCGGGCCGCCCAGGCAGCCGGGCTGGCCACGATCCCGGCGATCGTCCGGGAGACCGAGGACGGCGCGATGCTGCGCGACGCGCTCCTGGAGAACCTGCACCGGGCCCAGCTCAACCCCCTGGAGGAGGCCGCCGCCTACGCCCAGCTGCTGGAGGACTTCTCGTGCACCCACGAGGAGCTGGCCGGCCGCATCGGCCGGTCCCGCCCGCAGATCAGCAACACCATCCGCCTGCTCAAGCTCTCCCCGGCGGTGCAACGTCGGGTGGCCGCAGGGGTACTCTCCGCCGGCCACGCGCGGGCCCTGCTGGCCGTCGAGGACTCGGATCTTCAGGACCGGCTGGCCCAGCGCGTGGTCGCCGAGGGAATCAGCGTGCGCGGCTTGGAGGAGATCGTCTCGGTGGGCGCGGTGGAGCGCCCCCAGCGAGAGGCCCGGAAACGGCCCGTCGCCCCGGGGCTCACCGACCTCGCCGAGCGGCTCTCGGACCGCCTCGAGACCCGGGTCCGGATCGACCTCGGCCGGCGCAAGGGCAAGATCACCGTCGAGTTCGCCACTCTGGACGACCTCCAGCGCATCGTGGACGTGATGGACCCTCGTAACCGGACCGACAAACCGATCTAGCCATTCATCGACAAGTCGACAAACCGACTTCGGTCACTCGGTGTCCGGCCGGCTACGACGCCCGGTTGCGGCGGCGTTCGGCGCGGGCCCGGCGCTCCGCGGCGTCGAGCGCGGCGGCCTCCTCGAGCGTGGGGGCGCCGCCGCCCATCGAGGCGGGCACCCACCAGGCCCCCGGCGGGCGCTCGGCGACCGGCGTCTCCAGGATGCTGGTGCGCAGCAGACCCGCCATCGCCTCCTTCAGGGCCGCGGTGTGGCCCACGGGATCGCTGCCGTCGGGGTACATCGGCTCGCCCACCCGCAGCGAGATCCGCAGCCCGCGGGACAGGTCACGCGGGTGGTCCTTGGTGAGCAGGCGCTGGGTGCCCCACACGATGACCGGGACCAGCGGGACCCCCGCCTCCGCCGCGATCCGCACCGCGCCGGTCTTGAACTCCTTGAGCTCCATCGCCCGGGAGATGGTGGCCTCGGGGAAGATACCGACCGCCTCGCCGGAGCGCAGATAGGCCAAGGCCGTGTGGTACGACGCCAGGCCATCGCCCCGGTCCACCGGGATGTGGTGCATCGAGCGCATCACCGGACCACCCACTGAGTGGGCGAAGATCTCCTGCTTGGCCATGAACCGGACCAGCCGGCCCGAGGGGTTGGCGGCCAGGCCGGCGTACACGAAGTCGACGTACGACACGTGGTTGCAGGCCAGCAGCACCCCTCCCGAGGAGGGCACGTGCTCGGTCCCGCTCATGCTGATCCGCTGACCGAGCAGCCGGAACGCGCCCTTGCAGGCGGCGATGATCGCTGGATAGGTGCGGTCACGCATCGACGTGCCTGCCCGCGGGTGCGTCCGTGGGGAGGTCGGAGAGACCACGGAGCCGGCTCCGTTCCACCAGCCCGGCCAGCACCTCGCCGAGGTCCCGCCCGTCGGCCTGGATCGAGAGCGGCACGGTGGAGGTCTCGGTGAACCCGGGGGCGACGTTGACCTCCAGGAACCACACCGCGCCGTCCGCGTCGACCAGGAGGTCGGAGCGGGAGAGGTCGCGCAGGCCGAGCGCCTCGTGCGCGGCCACGGCAACCCTGGCGACCTCGGCGGCGACCTGGTCGTCGAGCTTCGCCGGCACCACGAACTCGGTGGCGCCGGCGGTGTAGCGGGCGGTGTAGTCGTAGACACCCCCGTCGGGGGTGATCGCCACCGCGGGGAGGGCCCGGGGTGCCGCGCCGTCGTCGAGGACCGGGACGGCGACCTCGAGCCCGGACACGAAGACCTCCAGGAGTGCGGTGTCGCCGTAGGCGAAGGCGTTCACCATCGCCGCCGGCAGCTCCTCGGCACTGCGGACCACCGAGCAGCCGAGGGCGGAGCCGCTCTTCGCGGGCTTGACCATCAGCGGCAGGCCGAGCCGTTCCACCAGGGCCGCCATCACCACGGCGGCGCCGAGCTCGCGGAAGGTCTCGGCAGGGAGGCAGACCGAGTCGGGCGTGCGCAGCCCGGCCCGCCGGGCCAGGGCTTTGGCCACCGGCTTGTCGAAGGCGGTCCGGCAGGCGGCCGGCCGGGCTCCCACGTAGGGGATGTCGAGAAGCTCGAGCACCTCACGGATCGCACCGTCCTCACCGGTCTCTCCGTGCAACATGGGCACCACACAGCCGGGAGGGTCCTCGCGCAGCAGGCCGAGCAGCTGGGCGTCCACGTCCCGCTCGGCCACGCTCAACCCCGCTCCGCGGAGCGCCTCGGCCACCCGGCGCCCCGACCGCAGGGACACGTCCCGCTCGTGGGACAGGCCTCCGGCCAGCACCAGCACCTGCTCGGTCATCGCGCTCTCCTCCGGATCAGCTCAGGTCGCTACTGGGTGCGTCGTAGCCGCTGCGCGGCCCGAACTCGGCCGCAGATCCGGTGGCGCCGAAGGTCTCCCGCAGCTCCATCTCGGCCTCCAGGACCCCGGCCAGCCGGCGTACTCCCTCCCGGATCCGCTCCGGGGTCGGGTAGCAGAAGGACAGCCGCAGGAAGCTGGTGCCGAAGCCGTCGGCGAAGAACGCGGTGCCCGGCACGTACGCGACCCGGGCGGTCACCGCCCGGGGAAGCATCGCCTTGCCGTCGATGCCCGGCGGCAGTCGCAGCCAGACGAAGAAGCCGCCCTGCGGCACGTTCCACGAGCAGGAGGCGGGCAGGTAGTCGCCCAGCGCCTCCATCATCGCGTCCCGACGCTCCCGGTAGAGCTCGCGCAACTGCTTGATCTGGCCCTGCCAGTCGTGCTGGGTCAGGTACGTCGACACGGCCATCTGCGAGAACGCCGGGGGACACAGCGTGGCCGACTCCTGGGCCAGCACCAGCTTCTCGCGTACGGCGTGCGGGGCCAGCGCCCAGCCCACCCGCATCCCCGGCGAGAAGGTCTTGGAGAACGAGCCCAGGTAGATGACGCCCTCGGCCTCCTCCGCGCGCAGGGCCCGGTGCGGCTCGGTGTCGAACCCGAGCAGGCCGTAGGGGTTGTCCTCCAGGACCAGCACACCCTCGGAGCGGCAGATCTCGAGCACCTCGGTCCGGCGTGGTGCGGAGAGCGTGACGCCGGCCGGGTTGTGGAAGTTGGGGATCGTGTAGAGGAACTTGATCCGGCGCCCGCTCGCCCGGACCGCCGCGATTGCCTGGCGCAGCGCGTCGGGCACCAGGCCGTCGGCGTCCATCTCGACGTGCACCACGTCGCACTGGAACGCCTTGAACACCCCGAGTGCGCCGACGTACGACGGGGCCTCGCAGAGCACCACGTCGCCGGGGTCGCAGAAGACCCGCGTCACCAGGTCCACCGCCTGTTGAGAGCCGACCGTGACCACCACGTCGTCGGGGTGCGCCTCGATCCCCTCCAGCCCCATCACCTCGCAGATCTGCTCCCGCAGCCGGGGGTGCCCCTGGCCGGAGCCGTACTGCAGGGCCTCGGCACCGTGCTCGTTCACCACGGTGGCCAGGGCCCGCCCGACCACGTCGAGCGGGAGACCGGAGATGTTCGGCATCCCGCCGGCCAGCGAGACCACCTCGGGGCGGGAGGCCACCGCGAAGAGCGCGCGGATCTCCGACGCGGTCATGCCGGCGGTGCGCGCGGCGTACCGGTCGACGTAGGAGTCCAGCCGGGTCCGCGATGTGGCAGCGGGGACGCCCGCCGCTCCGGCACCGGTGGGGATCACCCGTCTAGCATGAGGGATGCCGGCCCGCCCCGCATCACCGGGGGCGGGGGCGCACCCGCGTCCGACCCGGCCCCGTCGTACGGGAGGTGGTCATGTCCCGCCGCGTCGTCCGGCTTACCCTGGACCACCTGGCCGAGCTGCCGGGCCCGTGTGCGACCTGCCTGTTCTGGGAGTTCGACCCGGTCCGACGGGCTCGGGTCGCTCCCGAGGAGCGCGCCGAGGAGAAGGAGGCCTGGGTCTCCCGGGTGCTGCGGGAATGGGGCTCCTGCGGCCGGGTGGTGCTGGTGGACGGAGCGCCGGCGGGGCTGGCGATGTATGCGCCGGCCGCCTACCTGCCGGGTGCGGCCGTCTTCCCCACCGCTCCCGTGTCGCCGGACGCGGTGCTGCTGACCACGGTGTACGTCGCGCCGGAGCACCGGGGCGGCGGCCTGGGTCGGATGCTGGTTCAGGGCACCGCGAAGGACCTCATCGCCCGGACCACGGTGCGCGCCGTGGAGACCTTCGGCCGGAGCCGCGGCAGCGGTGGCTGTGTGCTGCCGACGGACTTCTGGGGCTCGGTGGGCTTCAAGACTCAGCGGCCGCACCCGGTGACGCCGCGGATGCGGATGGAGCTGCGCACGGCCGTGACCTGGCGCGACGAGGTCGAGCAGGCGCTGGAGCGGCTCGTGGGCGCGGTGCGACCCACGCCCACCCCCGCCCCGGAGGGCACCCAGCGCCAGCGCGGTGCGATCAGTCCAGGAAGGTCGACAGCTCGTTGAGGATGGCGGCCTTCGGTCGCGCTCCGACGATCGACTTCACGACCTCACCGCCGACGTACACGTTGATGGTGGGGATCCCGGTGACCCGGTAGGTCGACGGGGTGACCGGGTTCTCGTCGACGTTCATCTTGAAGAAGTCCATCTTCTCCGAGTTCGCAGCGGCGATCTCGTCGAGGATCGGTGAGACCTGGCGGCACGGTCCGCACCACTCGGCCCAGAAGTCCACGAGGGTGGGCTTGTCGGACTTGAGGACCTGGGAGTCGAACTCCGCGTCGGTCACGGCGGCCATGTTGGACACGTGGTGCCCCTTTCGGTGTCTGGTCGTTCGGTGTCTGGGTCGGTGGTCTTGGGTCGTCTCGCACAGTCAACACCGCGGCGCCGACATCTGTTCCACCCGGCGCGCCCGGGTCGGCAGATCGGGTCAGTGGACCCCGGCCACCTCGGCGGTGGTCGCCTCGGCCGAGCCCGCTGTGGAGGCGGCATGGTCGAGGGCTGCGACGTACCGCTCGGCGTCGAGGGCGGCCGCGCAGCCGGTGCCGGCCGCGGTCACCGCCTGCCGGTAGTGGTGGTCCACCAGGTCGCCGCAGGCGAACACCCCGGTCAGGTTCGTCGCCGTCGACGGGTGCCGGACCAGCACGTAGCCGTTCTCGTCGAGGTCGACCTGGCCGCCGAGCAGCTCCGAACGCGGGTCGTGGCCGATGGCGATGAACAGGCCGGTCACCGCCAGCGCGCGCTCATCGCCGGTGACCGTGTCGCGCAGGGTGATGGACTCGAGCTGTTGGTCCCCGTGCAGAGCGGCCACCTCGGAGTTCCAGACCATCTCGAGCTTGGGGTCGGCGAAGGCCCGGTCCTGCATGATCTTGGAGGCGCGCAGCTCGTCGCGGCGGTGGATGAGGTAGACCTTCGAGCCGAACCGGCTGAGGAAGGTGGCCTCCTCGACGGCCGAGTCTCCGCCGCCGACCACCGCGATCGCCTGCTCGCGGAAGAAGAACCCGTCGCAGGTGGCGCACCACGACACCCCGCGTCCGGACAGCTCCTCCTCGCGGGGCAGGCCGAGCTTGCGGTAGCCCGAGCCGGTGGCCAGGATCACGGCGCGGGCCTGGTAGGTGTCGGTGGCGGTGCGGACGGTCTTCACCTCGCCGGTGAGGTCCACCTCGACGACGTCGTCGGGGATCAGCTCGGCGCCGAATCGCTCCGCCTGCGCGCGCATCTCGTCCATCAGCGCCGGGCCCATGATCCCGTCTCGGAACCCCGGGAAGTTCTCGACCTCGGTGGTGTTCATCAGGGCACCGCCGGCGGTGACCGATCCCTCGAAGACCAGCGGGTTCAGCGCGGCGCGGGCGGTGTAGAGCGCCGCGGTGTAGCCGGCCGGTCCGGATCCGATGACGATGACGTTGCGGACGGCGGACTGCTCACTCATGCGGGCTCTTCTCTGGCTGAACCTAGTCGGGGCCGGTCGGGGTACGACGTGTCAACCGATCGTAGGCCAGCGGCATTCCACACCCCGGTCCGCCTCGGAGATCCGGACGGACGCCGGACGAGCCGGCGGCGGCGCTCAGGGCGTGACGCCGGGCGCGGGGAGGGTCGTCGTACGGACCGGTCCGTCGACGCCGCACAGGAACAGCTCGACCTCCTGGCCCTCGGGCGTCGCCTCCCGGTAGACCAGGGCGCCGAGCCGACCGTCGTACCGGGCGGGCACCCGGTCCCCCTCGCTCCAGTCCGCTGCGCCGGCACAGGCCGTCTTCGCGGCCAGCTCTGAGGAAGCGGTGACGGCCAACGGCGCGAGCCGGAGCGCGTCCTCGCGGAACCGGTCCGACCGCACCTCCTTGGCCTGCCGGGCGAGGGCGAGCCGGTAGGCCCGGTCCCGCTTGGTCTTGTTGTCCAGTGCGCCGTCTGTCGGCCGTTCTGTGGCGCCCTCCTCGGGCATGTCGGACTCCAAGGCGGAGTCTGCGCCGGCATCGGCTTCCGCATCGAGGGCCGCCGACCCCGCATCCTCCCCGTCCCCGGCCCCCGACAGTCCCTGGGTGAACTGCTGACCGGCCACGCCCAGCACGGTGATGGTGGCGGCCGCCACGAGCAGGGCGCCCACCCCGCGCAAACGCCGCCGCCCGGCCAGGGGAACCACCGCCGGATCCGCTGCGGGTGGCGCGGCCTCGACGTCCTCCCCGCGGGCCAGCCCGTCGATCAGCGAGTCGAACCGGGCCACCAGCTCGGGTGGCATCGGCCCCGTGTGCCGGGCCTCGGCCAGCAGGCGGCGCACCCGCTCCTCCTGGTCGGGCGTGAGCTTCGGATCGGTCATGGCGGGGGCGGCACCTCCTTCAGGGGCGTCGGCTCGAGGGACGTGGGCTGTAGTTCCGTGGCTGTCGGGCCCGCCGGTGGCCCGCGTCCCTGCTCACTGGATGGGACGGACGCGCCGGACGGCCGGTTCCCGTGGCGTTCGCCACCCTGGTCCGGGACGCGCAGCCCCGCGAGCGACAGGGCGAGGCGGGCTCTTCCGCGTGAGCACCGCGACTTCACGGTGCCCTCGGCACAGTCGAGCATCTGCGCTGCCTCGGCGACCGAGTACCCCTCCATGTCCACCAGCACCAGGGCCGCGCGCTGCTCGGCGGGAAGCTCGGCCAGGGCGGCGAGGACCTGTCGGCGACGGTCCGCGGCCAGGGCGGCCGCCTCGGGGTCGGCATCCGCCGTCGCGGCGGTGACCAGGGAGCCGCGGTCGGCGTACTCCTCCAGGTCTTCTGGCAGCGGCTGCGCGCGCCGCACCTTCGCGGCCCGGATCCGGTCCAGGCAGGCGTTCACCACGACCCGGTGCAGCCAGGTGGTGACCTCCGCCTCGCCGCGGTAGGAGGCCGCCCGCCGGAACGCGGCCACCAGTGCGTCCTGGAGACCGTCGGCGGCGTCCTCGGGGTTGCCCATGGTGCGCAGCGCGACCGCCCAGAGGCGATCTCGGTGCCGGGCGAACAGCAGCCCGAAGGCCATCTCGTCGCCGTCAGTGTGCGCTCGCAGCAGCTCCGCGTCGGAGCGGGGGTCGGCGTCGCTCATCCGCGGACCACTACCTCGGCCACGCGACCCCGGAACCCGCCGTCGTCTTCGGGCAGGGAAGTGAGCCACACGGTGACGTACCGACCGGTGGCGCCAGCCTCGAAGTCCACCTCGAGGGTGCCGTCCACCGTGTCGGTGACGACTGGCGTGAGCCCGCGCACCGAGCTGGGTCGCTCATCGGTGAGGTACACGCTCGCGGTGGTCGGTCCGCCCTGGAAGGTGATCTGGGCGCTGCTCACCGGAACGTTCTGGCCCAGGTCGACGGTCAGCCCCACGCCGCTCTTCAACCCGCCTGGCCCCAGGTTCTGCTCGTAGGTCATCGTGCGCCAGGCGGTGCTCGGGTCACCGTCCACGGCGGCGCCCACCAGGTCCGGGTTCTCCTCGGGAGGACTGCCCTGGGGGTCGAAGTCGTCGGCGGTGAGGCCGGTGACCACGGCGGCCGTCGTCGCGTCGTCGCCGGGTGTCGTCGGTGTCGGGTCGAGGGCAGCGGGCTCGTCCCCGCCGAGGGCCGACACGATGACGATCGCCAGCAGCAGCAGGGCCCCCGCCGCGATCAGCACGGCCAGGCGCATCCAGCGCCGGCCCGGCTGCTCGAGGTCCTCCACCGGCAGCAGCGAGCCGCTGCCGGTGGTCGCGGTGCCGCCGCGCCACGGCCAGAACTCCTGCGACCCGGTGCCGTAGACGCCGCTCCCGGTGGTCGCCCGAGCGACCGCCGCGGGCGCGGCCGACGGACTGGCGACGCCCTCCCGGGGGGTGCGAGCCGGTACGCCGGGAGGCGGCTCGGGGGCGAACAGCGGTCGCTCGGCCGGCTGCTCGAACGGCGGCGGTGGCGGTGGTCGTTGGGAGCGGGCCGTCAGCCAGTGCATCTCTCCGAGCTCGTCGTCGAAGATCGGCATCCCGGCCTCGGTGGGCAGCTCCACGGCCGGGGTGGGCGCGGTGGGCGGGCCCGGGTCCACCGGCCGCTCTCCGGTGTCCTCCGGGTCCGTCCCCGGGTCGGCGGCCGCCTCCTGGTCGGTCGAGGGCTCGGTCGAGGGCAAGGTCGGATGCGGGAGCCACCGGTCGTGCCGGACGTCGTCCCGTGGGCCGGCGAATGGGTCGCTCGGGTCACCCGGTCCCGGATGAGTCGACGACGGCACCAGCTGGGCCGCCAGCGCCGCCGGGTCCCCGGCGAACGCGTGCAGGTAGTCAGCGATCCCGGCAGCGGTGGTGAGGTCGTAGGCGGCGCGGGCATGGCTCCCACGGCCACCGGGGTCGAGCACTCCGACGCACAGGTCGTCCAGCGTGCCCGGGATCCCGGCCCTGACCTTGCGCGGACGCAGCACCCGCCCCGTGGCCACCGGCGCGCGGGGAACCTCCGACCGGGAGACGCCGGCCCATCGGCCGGTGAGCCCCGTGTAGAGGATCCCGCCGAGGTCGAGCACGTCCGCGTCGCGACGACCGGGGGGAAGCCCGTGCAGCGCGGCGTCCACCGCCAGCCCGATCACCCGGACCTCCCCGTGGTGGTCGAGCAGCACGTTCTCGGGGACCAGCCGCCCGTGGCTGACGCCCCGGTCGTGGGCGGCCGCGACTGCGGAGGCCACCTCTGCGGTGATCCAGGCCGCGTGCCGGGGCTCCAGCGTCGTGTCACCGGCCACCATGATGTCGAGCGACCGACCCGCACCCCACTCGTTCACCACGAAGCACAGGCCACCGCGCTCGTCGACGTCCAGCACCCTCAGGAAGCGGCGGTCCGGCACGGTGGCGGACGCCCGGGCCGCCGCCATCAGGCCCGGGGCCCGCTCGTCGTCACCGAGGATGACGTGCACCGCCACGTGCCGGGCCAGCACCTGGTCGTAGCCGCGCCAGAACCGGGCCCCTCGGCTTTCGTCGAGCAGGTCGTCGAGGCGGTAGCGGCCGGCGAGCACGTCGCCGGGGCGGATCGACGCGGACACGTCCCGGGCAGCCCCCTCCGCTCGCTCGTGCACCACTTCTCGCCATGGTAGGCGTCCGGAGGCCCGTCACCGGCTCGACTGGCGCCGGGTCGCCCGCCGTTTGCGGCTCTAGTGACTGATCCGTGGGTCCGCGGAGTCTGGCGCTGGGTGGCTGGGTGGGTCGCCGGGTAGCTGGTGGTCGGTGGCCCTGACCGAGTAGCTGCAATGCGGGGTTGCGTGCAGGGGTTCGGGTAGCCGGCCGACGCACCGCGGCCGTTCGAGGGTGGTTTCG